>JAJZCB010000100.1 GCA_021846285.1 Bacillota bacterium | reverse complement strand
TTGGCGTGTATTCGGGGCCGGAATTGTTTTACGAGTATCCAAACGGCGATCAGGTGCACAACGTCACGCTCGCCTATCTGTGCAGGGCCTATCGTGGAACACTGGCGGTGAGTGGCGAGAGCCATGAGGTGAAATTCTTCGCTTTGAGCGAACTGCCTGGCGAAGAGGACATTAGTCCACCAGTACGCCCGTTGTTGCGCGATATCAAAGAGTGGATGCAAACCGATCAGAAGCCCACGCAGTTGGCGCGCGCATCAATCGATGTCGAACTTGAGTCCGTCGCTGAGGAGGATAAAACCGTGTTGCAGCACTTGCTGGAGTTGTGCCGTCACGATTACAGCGAATTTGATGGGAACGCCGTTGATCCGCATGGTCTCTTCGGATACAAGTATCTGGATCACTACTGGACGGAGGCGGGACGGTATCCCTATTTCATCAAGGTTTCCGGACAGATCGCGGGCTTTGCCCTGATTCGCGAAATGTCAGAGCGCACAGCGACGGATCCGCCGTATTCTGTGGCGGAGTTCTTCGTCTTGCGCGGCTATCGGCGAGGAGGGGTCGGGAAGGCGGCGGCGCAGCAACTGTTTGACCGCTTTTCGCCTCGAAGGTGGATTGTTGGCACCATTGCGCAAAATACGCAAGCGCGGCAATTCTGGCGCAACGTGATCGGGGCGTATACGCGAGGAACATATGAAGAGAGTGAGAACGAAAACTACCATGTCCTTGAATTTACAAGCTAAGGGGAGTGGTTCGATGAGGCCGGAAGATCATCCAGAGTGGTTGGCGCCGCACAGCCAATCTTGGTATGAGCGGCTTGCCCGCGTGACTGGTCAGTATCAGTATCCGTGGCAAAGCGAAAGCGACGGACCTACCGCGGACGAACTGTTCATGAGTCTGCTGTCCGAGTGGATTGTTTCTGGCACGCGGGTGCTCGATGCCGGCTGCGGACATGGCGATGAAGCGGAGTACTGGGCGTCGCTCGGAGCGGTCGCAGACTGAGGCAAGCAAGTTGCGAAGAACAGAGATTCGCCAGTGGGCTGACGTGATATCCTGATGGGGGTTATGGAAATGGCCGAGTTTGAGGCATTAATAGGGGAAGCGCAAACACAGCCTATCACCGGATGGGGCTTCTCCTTTCTTTATGGGCGATCCGTGGAAGAAGAACTGTCATGGAACTACAAGGGAATCGTACAAGAGGCGAAAGCACAGGTGACGTCTTTGCTCGATATGGGTACGGGCGGGGGAGAATTTTTGTCGTCTTTGGCGCCGTTGCCGCAGGATACGTGCGCGACAGAGGGGTATGGCCCCAATGTTGCCGTGGCGCAAAGAAGGCTTGAGCCGCTGGATGTATCTGTGGCCTACGTCGAATCCGACGATCATCTGCCATTTGAAGAGGACCGCTTTGAACTGATCATCAATCGCCACGAGTCCTACGCTCCCACAGAGGTGCATCGCATTCTCCGGAGCGGAGGCGCCTTCATCACGCAGCAGGTCGGTGGTCAGAATGACAACCGCATCAACGAGTTCCTGCAGGCGCCTGTCAATGAGGCGTTTGCTCACTGGAAGCTCGACTTTGCGGCAGAGGAATTGCGACAGGCGAATTTTCAGGTCATCGATGCGTGCGAGGCATTCCCCGTCACGCGTTTTTACGATGTCGGCGCTGTGGTCTATTATCTGCGTATGGTGGAGTGGCAGATTCCAGGCTTCACGGTCGAGCGCTACGCAGGAAAACTGCGTGAACTACATCACTTTATCACGTCGAATGGATGTTTTGAGGTTCCCAGCCATCGATTCCTGATCATGGCGGTCAGTCGCGACTAGTAGATTGTTCTGCAAATACGGCTATCATATAACCGTTTCGTTGGCGGCGGATTCCGGTCGATACTTCCACCGAGTGACCAGCCGCTATGGGTCCAGATGGCTGTAGTGTGGGGACCCTTTGTGTAAAAAGACGCCGCGCTGATGCGGCGCAGGAGGATTAAAAATGAAACCGCTGCGCATCTGTGTAGAGTGGGGCTTTGGCCCTTATCGATAACGCATCGAAAGGCCGGGATGGGAGTCTAGGACGACCCAAGGGAGAGCGGAACGCGGTTCCAGAGCACTGATGACGTCGTCGTGTGGGCAGGGACGAGCGCGGGAGATCGCGTGTACAGGGGCCTTGCGATACAGGCTTTCACCACAGGCTTTCACCAAAGAGCGGCAGAACTCGGCTGCCGAAGAGAGGGCTCAATTTACATAGGCTTTTGGGCGTGACCATGGCTGTCGCTACAGCGGTCACGGTGCCGGCGCGATTGGCGATGGAATGATACCGCCACTGGGCAGTGAGACAGCCACTGCCAAAGAGCGTGAGCGCCTACAGTAAATAAAAAATTCACAGTTGTTCCTGTGATATTTATCCATACCCATTTGCTACTCGTGAATAAAATAGGATTGAAACATAGTTTCCCGAAAAATAACGATTCCCTTACACTAAATAAGGAAGGTGAAATACAAGTGAAAAAACCACAGAGAGCAAGGGTGGAAAATCAGGTCTATTCAAGTCGAGTCGCGAGGTCTGAATTTGACAGAAAATGGAGGACAGTAATTTCCAAAAGTGGCTATATAATATATACAGCCACTGCAAATAATGCGAAAGTGGAGGTTTTACTTACAAATGGTCAAAGGAAACTTCTGGTTTTTAATAAACGCGGAAGAATAATGGTAGGTGGTGGAGGAACTAGTCATTATAGCAAGCCACATCTTGCTAAAATTCTTTAACCAAAATATGAGCAACGGTAACAAAAGGGGATAAACGGATGAGTGGCGCCCCCTTTGTTCTTTATTTTAGGCTCTTTTCGTAAAGATTGTTGCTAAGGGAGCCAATGAACAAGGAGCCCAGTTTGCAGGCTCCTTGTTTCCGTTATTGCTGGTATTCGTTTCGCAGGATACTCATCAGAATGCGATCATACTTCTGACCGTCCCTCAGTACAGATTCCCGCATCGTGCCTTCTACTTGAAATCCAACTTTCTGGTAAGCATGGATTGCTCTTGTGTTGTAACTGATGACATCCAGCCCGATTCGATGTAAGTTCAGTTCGCAGAATCCATAACTTAAAATCAATCGCAACGCATCATTGCCGTAGCCTTTGCCCCGAAAGTTTGGATCACCAATGCCAATTGCCATTTTTCCACATTGATTGTTCCATTCGATACTAAACAGAGCAACAAATCCAATAAGCGTATCGTTTTCGAACGTTCGCAAACGAAACTCCATACTATTTGAACTCTTGTCGTTCGATTTTTCGAATGATTTAACTGAACCTGGCATGGCGAAGTCAGTATCCATGTTCCTTAGATATTCCGCATCTTCACTCCATAATGCCAAGCTCGCAGCATCGTCAGGACGGGATGCGCACAAACGAACCAATTGCCCCGAGAAAAGAGATTTGTTCATCGACACTGTTATCCCCCATATCTTGCAAATGGGGACGAGTTCATCAAGCGCCCCCTGTTTACAGTTGTAATTTGAACCGTAACGAAATCAGGGTGGCAAACATAGGCACACACTCCTTTGTTATTGTAAGAACATTCTACAATGACTGGCCTCCGAAAAATAGCCAGCAAGCGCAAAGATGTCAGACGGCTCGCAAATACGTAACGGTGATGACATTTACCCGCCTGGACATGTTCCGTAGCATCGCCCGCTTCGCTTCGTAAGGGGATAAGCCCTTGTATCTTTTCAAGAAGCGGAACCAAAACAGGTAACCAGTCAGTTTCACCATCAATGCCGGACTGGGAATGGAATGAGGGGCCATCTTCACGAAGACAGGGCGTCTTTTTCGTTCTTAGCGGATCAACCACGTTATGATTTGACTCCGACCTGCATTCCGTCGCGTGTCGGCTGACGTTGCCTGAGCCCATATGCTGCTGCAAATACCGCGGAGAGCAACATGGTGATTGCGCTCGACGCGATGCCGGCCTGTAAACTGATGTGGTCGACGGTCAAGCCGCCGATCAGTGGACCAATCATTTGACCAGCTGCGAACAAGGCGGAAAAAGTGCTTAAAATGCTGGCATAAGACGCGGCGGACGATGGACTTCAAAGCCCTGAAAACATTTCATGCCATTGTGGAACTCGGCGGGTTTCAAAGAGCGGCAGAAGCTCTGCAATACGCTCAATCAACGGTCACCATACAAATTCAAAAATTGGAGTCGGATTTGGGCGTTAAGTTGTTTGCCCGTTATGGAAAGCGAATCCAGCTTACGGAAGAGGGACGACTGCTTAGCCTTGAAACAGGGAGTTTATTGAATAGCATTGATGATATCAGGAAGCTTTTAGAGACTGCGGGCGCCGGATATGCGGGTCGTGTCCGCATTGCCGCCAATGAACCGTCAGCCAGCATCCGGTTGCCATCCATTATTGCCGACTTCTGTGTGAAACGGCCAAATGTGCAGCTATCTCTGGAGGTAGGGGGGACAGACATTGTTGCTGCGAAGGTGGAAGCAGGAACGGCGGACTTCGGCATATGTTCGCCTATCCCATCACAAACGAATCTGGTGTATGAACATTTGTTCGAGGAACGTTTCGTCCTGCTGATGTCATCCCAAAATCCCCTCACAGACCAGCAGTTCGTTACTCTCAACGATCTGTCGGCTCAACGAATGTTGATGAAAGAGCGAACCTGTCATTATCGGACCATGATTGAATGATCACTGATGGAGAAAGGCAATAATCCCTTCACCGGCATAGAGGTCGGAAGTTTTGAAGCCATCAAACGCATGGTTCAGGCGAATCTTGGCATATCCTTCGTTCCGGAGTCGACTGGGGCCGAACTCCCTCACGGAACCACAACCCGACCTCTGGTGGGCGCTGACCTTACCCTTTCAATTGGCCTGCTTTATAGAACAAATGCGAGTATGGGCAAAGCGGCTGAAGCGTTGCTTCATGCATGTCGGTCCGGGTTAAGTGCGATTGTATGAAGACTAGCATAACGATTCCATGACGGTTGGTCATCTCGTCCTCTCAAGAGACGACTGTTTTCACAACAGCAAATTCAGATGCAGCGATTCGATCATTTGATTTACGATTAAATCCGCCAACTCATCGGGTGGAATGTTCTTGTCATTTTTGATCCACTGAATAAGAATATTGATCGCCGTTCCCGCTCGCACCGCGGCAAAGTAATCCAAATGAGCCCAGATGAGTTCGTGTGACCTGTCGACATGTTGAGTGATCAATTCGAACATTTTCATAAATGAATCATGCGCGATATCCAGTCGGTTGGCCTGAATCAACAATTCCATGATCCTGGAATGAATGTACCAATACCGCAGAAATGGTTTGAGGAAGGGCACCCGAAACGTGTCAGCGACGCTGTTGTTCAATCGATAATACTCCAATAAATAGACATAAAGTCCGCGAAATGCTTCATCACATTGCCACCGCAATATATCGTCAAGCGAGCTGAAGTTTCGGTAAAACGTCGCTCGGCCCAGTTTGGCCCGCGTCACAACTTCTGTAACCGTAATCGCCTCAAACTGCTTTTCACCCATCCATGACGCCAACGCATCGTAGAGATAGCCGCTGGACTCCATGGACCGTTTATCCTTTCTAATGTGATACATTCACCCGCCTCCTGTCTCACATCTTCCAAACCCATTGACTCTGTTGCAGCAACTATTATATAAAATGACTGAATGCGATTCAAATGTATCGTATCTAACGCATTACGGCACATATATATTAACTTGGACAGGAAGTTGAATCATGGTTGTACAAGAATTGAAAGAGGGTTCATCGGGTGAATAAATCGGTTGCACAAGGCTACGCGCGATTCATCACGCGTTTCCGCTGGTTAATTATCATTATATGGATGGCAGCCACCATGGCATCGGTGCATTGGCTGCCCAATCTCTCTACGGTTGTGGCCCATACACAGACCAATTATTTGCCGTCCTCATCGCCTTTGATCACGGGTCAAAACCTCCTGCATGAGGTGAACCCGAAACACTACGCCAAGAGCACCGCGGTCATCGCCATCGTGAATCCCCAAGGACTCACGGCCCGTGATCAAATGTTTTTCAAATCCGCCCTAACCACGGTGGATCATCATCACGCCTTGTACGGAATCAATACTGTGGAGGATCTTTACAATACCAGCAGCGCTCTGTCCTCCACGTTTTTGAGCAAAGACGGCACAACGGAAATGGCCATGATTGGCTTCCCCCATGGAGAGATCTCCAATGCGACAAAAACTGCTCTGGCCAAATTGCACACCGCACTGGACCGCGCGCCATCCGGTGCACACGTGTATTTCACGGGGGAAGCGCCGATTCAACAGGACAATATGCGCATCTCACAAGATGGTGTGCGTAAGACGATCGGAGTCACCATCGTACTGGTCCTTGTTATCCTGTTGCTGGTGTTCCGATCTGCCTTGGCTCCCATTTTGACGTTGTTGGCAATCGGGTTGTCGTTCGTCATTGCGTCCGGTATTGTGGCTAAATTGGCGCTGCAGGGCCTGCCAGTTTCCAGTTTCACGCAGACTTTTTTGATCGCCACTTTGTTTGGCGCAGGGACCGACTACTCGGTCATCTTGATCAATCGCTATCGCGAGGAATTGACCCGGCAACACGGGAACAGGGAATTGGCCTTGCACAACACACTGCGTGCGGTGGGTAAAACGGTCATCTTCAGTTCTCTGACGGTTATTTTCTCCTTTGCCATTCTATTTTTTGCTCAGTTCGGCCTCTATCGAACGGCAGTCGGCGTTTCTGTCGGCATCTCTGTTGCGCTTCTTAACGTATTAACTCTTTTGCCTGCTCTGATGAGCTTATTCGGTCGGTCCTTGTATTGGCCGCAACAACCCAAAGAGGGCGCTACTCATAAACCTTCCTGGTTCTGGGCGGGTACGGGCCGCATGGCAGTGCGCCATTCGTGGGTGACGATCCTGGTGCTCATCCTGGCGCTCGTACCGACGGCGCTGCTGTTTACCAACCAACGAACTTTCAATCCTTTAAATGATATTCCTAACGCGCCATCCGCAACGGGATTCGTCGCAGTGGGCAAAGCATTTGGTCAGGGAAATGTGTTGCCAAGCCAGATCGTTCTTGCAACAAATAGCAATTTGCGGACTCCGGAGGGCATGGCTACGATTGAAAACATATCGCACGCTCTGGCTAGCCTGTCGTCAATTGCTCAGGTGGACAGCGCGACGCGACCGACAGGCAGCGTCATCGCGCAACTGGAGTTAGCCGATCAAAACCAGCAGGCAGCCCATGGACTCCGTCAAGTTGAGAGCGGCCTTCACGCCATGCAATCCGCCTCATCGGGAAATCCTAAGCAGCTCGTGAATGCTTCCCAACAGGTCACCACGGGAATTGGGGAAGTTGGCCAAAAGCTGGATTCACTGTCCACGGGCTCAGCCAAAGTGGTGCAAGGGGCGCAGCGAGCGGCCAAAGGATCCAGCGCTTTGCAAAACAATTTACAGCAGTTCGCCGCTTCTCTACTCAAAACACAGAACGCTTCCCATCAGATCGCCCAGAGTCTTGACAAGACCGCAAGCGGCGCCGTGCGATTGGCCCAAGGCGCAAAACAATTGGACGAATCCGCTCAGAAGCTGAAACAAGGCGCAAATTCCTTGAATCAAAACCTGCAAAAACTGTCTGGCGCGATGCAAACCTCCACACAGGCATCGCAACAAATCACCCGGGGACTCACACAATCGGCGACGGCGAGCGATCAATTGTCACAGGGTGCAGGACAATTGGCGCAAGGTTCGCAAGAACTGACACGCGGTTCGACCTCCCTTGTCAATGCCTTATCCGCTTGGGCCAAGGCGCATCCGGACACTGCCAACAACCCGACATGGGCACAAATTGCGCAATTGGCGCAGGCACAACTTCAGGCAGCGACGAAAACAGGTGCAGCCAGTCAAACCTTGCAACAAGACACCGCTCGGTTTGCAACTGGCCTGCATCAATTGCAGTCTGGCTCCGTACAACTCACGGGTGGTTTGAATCAACAAGACACAGGCGTATCGCAGTTATTCACAGGCACTGGGAAACTCGAACAAAGCACAGCCGCTCTGGCAAAGGGAACGAATTCACTTCACAAAGGGGCGTCGAAACTGGCCCAAGGGTTGCCAGCGCTGTCTTATGGCAGTACAAAGCTCACTTCTGCCATAGTCCAACAAACTCGTGGAGCAACTGAACTTTCAAGAGGCGCCGATCAGCTGGCGCAAGGAATGTCAGGGATTGCAACCGGAACGCAGTCGCTCCAACAAGGGGCGCAAAAGCTTTCCCAAGGCTCACAGACTTTGACGGCAGGGAGCCGGAACATCACCGATGGAATTCAAAAAATGACAACGGGATTGGCCAGTTCGTCATCCGGCATTCGCCAAATGAGTCATGGCGTCAGTGCAGTTCAAAGCTTCCTGACTTCGACCAAGAGCGCGACTACCCACGGCGATCCAGGATTTTACGTTTCGTCATCACAATTGTCCTCCAATAAAGAATTGAACAAGGCGATGAATGCGTACATCTCGCCTGACGGACACATCGCGGAATTCACCGTCATTTTGCGGGTCAATCCTTACTCGAGCGCCGCCATCCACGATATCCCCGGCATGTTGCAGACGGCCCATGCAGCGCTGCAAGGCAGTCCCGTTCACCAAGGTGCTTTGTATACGACGGGAACCACCGCGACACAGTATGAGTTGAATCAAATTTCTAACCAGGATTTCACCCACACCGTAGTGCTGGTGCTCACCGTGATTTTCATTTTACTGGCGCTGATGCTGAGGTCCATTATTACGCCGATGTACATCATTGCTTCTTTGGCGGGAACCTATTTTGTGACGATGGGGCTCATACAAACCATCGCCGATCACGTTTTGCACAAACCGGGAATCAGTTGGTCGGTTCCCTTCTTCATTTTTCTCTTGCTCGTTGCCTTGGGCGTCGATTACAGTATTTTCTTGATGTCACGCTTCGAAGAGGAAATGCGTAATGGACTCACGCCAGCAAAAGCCATACAGATTGCCATGGGGAAAATGGGCAATGTCATTTTCTCTGCCGCCGTGATCATGGCCGGTACTTTCGGATCCATGACGGTGGCCGGTGTGACCTCGCTCGCGGAAATCGGGCTTTCGATCGTGATCGGGTTATTATTGTACTTCACCGTGATCCTTGGATTCTTCGTGCCCGCTATGGTCCATGTCGTGGGCAATGGCCACTTTTGGCCCACAAACGCGCGCAGCGAAGATTGATCGATACGGCTGAATCCCCTCATCTTACGCGGCGAAGCCTCCCGCTTTCCATATGATAGACGGCGTGCCCAGCAGGACATGATTTCTACGTTTATGGAGGGTTTGGATCCACGATTGGGAGAAGTGATCGACTCGTATCTTGAGCAAATATTTAGGGAGTACCCTCGACTACTTTACGAGTCTATCTCGTCAGCCATAGGGAAAAGCGATATAATGTTGGGGAGTTCTGGAGAAGCAGTCGATGGCTATTTACAAGCAATTGACCAGGGACATTCGGAACTTCCGACGGTCTACGTTTGTAAATGGCACTTTGAATGCCGTCTCGGTGCTCCCGAAGGATGAGTTGGCTGAGTTGGCTGAGTTGGCTGAGATGGCTGAGTCGCTTATTAGCCTTACATCCTTGCGCAGGCGCATGTCCCCTGACGCGGAGACTGTTGGGGGACCTGTTGACGTGGCCGTAATATCCAAAGGCGATGGTTTGATTTGGATGCGCAGAAAGCACTATTTTAAATCTGAATTAAACCACGCCTTTTTCGGGAATTACTACAGAATTGAAGGGGATAGCGATGAGGACGAAGAATAGAGAAGTGGTTCTGCATTCGGCAAAGGCACCTGGCATCTGATCGGTCAATCCCGAGGGTTCAATACCAGTGCGTTGCTCGAGGCATATGGCGCGTTGTTCGCAACATTCCGTACCCTTGGCGTGGGTGTCTTTGAGAAAGGCTCATGGTACCAGGTCGGGGCGGCGTCCCAAACCATGAACGCGGAACCTCTCGCCGTTGTCGGCGGTACACTATACACCGGAACGGACAAGGGAGGGTACGCGTTCGGCGGGCGGTGAGGTAACCCGACCGCTCACCCGCCCAAATGGAACGAATACACATTTACACCCGCGGCATATAAAGTCTGCCCAATTCCATACAATGTCGAGATCAAACTGGGTGCCGGCCCTCCGGCTTCGGGGTCCAAGATGTCTGCCCCGACTCGATGCCAGGAACCGGCGGTCAGCGAATATACCCCACTCTCGGTTCCCGCGAACAAAACTCCATGCATGACAAGCAAAGCGTTGACAGGACCGGCATTTCTCAGGCCACTCAGGATCCACGAAACCGCGCTCGATGAGTGAGACACCCGCTGGCTATAGGTGTACACGCCGCCGTCGGTCGCGGCATACAGTGTATGGCCGTATCGTACAAGTGCATTCACGCCGTTTCGTACGAGTGCATTCTCAGAGATGAGCGTTCCGACCGGTTGCCATGTACCATTTCGGTACATAACAAGGCCATTATCTACTTTTTTTCGATTGCCGTTCCCGTCTGCGTATGGCGTATTCCCGTCTGCGAATAGCGTACCGCCGACATTGGCCAAAAACCCAACGGAAGATAATTGCGGTGACGATGAACCTCCAAATATGCGCCACGTACCGTTGTTCTCGAGCGAGTATATCCCCGAGGCCGCCCCCGCGTACAAGGTGTTCCCTAAGACGGCGATTTTATAGATATTAGGAATTTCTGATTTACCCACTTGGTACCATTTTCCTTTGTCGAACACGCCTACGCCACGGGATACAAACCTCGCGAACAGGGTACCGTTTGATGCAAACGTGCCGAACAGTGTACCGTAGGCATTCAGAAGCTCATAGGTGTTAAATCCACCGCTTTTCCCAACCGGGTGCCAGGTTCCTCTTTCTAAATCGTAGACGCCGTCATCCGTTCCCGCATAAAGCATCCCGTCGATGACTGTCAAGGTTGTAACCATTTTCGCTCCATAGCGCGAAAGATCTTGGTCACCACCGACCACGCGCCATCCCCCGGTCGTTTGTGCGATGGCAGCATTGGAGATGCCACCGAAACAAATCGATCCAAACAAGATGACGGTGGTCAGGAGTCTGGCGGTCTGATGGAAGATCCATTTCATGAATATCTCTCCTGTTTCCAGACTTTCGCAGTAAATCGTGGGAGGGTCGGGTTGACGTCCACCCTCCCAAAGATCCGGTGTTGCGCAGGTGTCGGGAGGTGACGGCCGCCCTTCCTCGACTTACCGGCCTTGCGGTGCGATTACGAATACGTTTAAATTATATGATATTTTAGGATATTCAGCGATCGTTATACGCATTATAACTATTATAATCACGGCGTGATGTCGTGTCATCTCGGGTCGAGGAGGTGGATTGGCGCGAAGAAAACGGAGACGCGCAAGCGTAGCTGGCATTGGACCCGGAGAGGAATTCAAAGGGTTGCCTCTACGTCATGGCAATAGTATCGTGAGGATGATAAAATAAGATCAGAATAAGTTCACCAGGAGGAAACGTATCAATGGATATCAAACCGTCAACCGTAATCAGGCACGATTACAGCCGCTTTTCGGCATACTGTCATGATCTTGACGAACCAGTAGTGCTTACACGGAACGGTGAAGCGGACTTGGTTGTGATGAGTTATGAAGCATTCCGAAGAATGGAGGCCCGCTTTAAGTTACAAACCAAGTTGTTGCTGGCAGAGCGGCAGCTTTCCGAAGATGCGCCACTGATTGAGCACAGTGAGGTCATGGCGAGAATTCGGGAGAGACTTCATGCGACAAAGGAATGAAATCAAGTACACACCTGTGGCAGTGGATGATATGGACGAGATCTTTTCGTTCATATCCGTGGACGACGTCTTAGCGGCAGCGATGATGTTGGAAAGACTGGATCGCCAGATCAGCATGCTCGCGGAGTTCCCAGACTTGGGGGCCGTCTTGTCAGATGAGGATTATCCGCTTGTGCAACGCGGATACCGGTTCGTCGTGGTACAACCCTATCTCGTGTTCTACAGGGTGGTCGACCAAGTGGTGGTCATCCACCGTATCCTTCACGGACGCAGGGATTACTTGCGTGAGCTATTTGTCCAGTGATGACGGCGCGGCGCCGAAACCACGATCACCCGTTGTGGATAAACCCAGCTTGCCTTGCGGTGGCGGGGTTCTCGAGTCCTTTCTGGAACCGGGGTTGCGTGACGCCTGGGCCCAAGATGCAGACTTATTTCGTATCAATGCCTGTACGCAGTAAAGTCGCGTGTTCCGTGGCTCCGAATGCCGAACTGGATTCGATTCCGTATATTGGCAAGACTGACTTCCAAACGGCTTGTTGTGCATCCGCTCACGGCATGTTTATAATAGAAAGGACAACTTCACATAGAGTTGAGTTCCGAAAGAAAACGAAGGAACCACGTTTCTGGGGCGAGTCTGGCCTGATCGGCAGGGCCGTTTCTCAGGCCCGCGCCCGTCAATGGACTTCGCAAGCGACCAGGGAGGATCAAGACATCTCCGTGGGACGTCTCGCGGAGATTTTCATTTTGGGCTGCTTGGACCGCGATAACAGTGACAACATCGACAACATCGACGACAACAGTCAGAAGGATGGAGGCAGGTGCGAGAGACCGACATGGACAGCAACCAGTTCTTGCGATCGTTAGTGACTGGAGTTGTGCACAAATCCTTTGCACGAGCCATCCGATATATTGGACTTCCGGATTTTCCGCGCCAACTTTTTGTGCGCGAGATCAAACCGTATTTGCATCTGGCGGAAAACGGTCGTCTGGAGGAAAGAAAATCGCTCGTGAAGTTGTGGCGATCCACACTGCAAGGAGAAGTGATCGCGACAGACGTCCGGGAAGACGTTCCGGCGTTTTACGTCCGGGCCGGACTCGGGGCGACCGGTTATGTCATGCGCTTGATCCTGATCAAAGGGGTCTGGCGCATCGATTCAGTCATTTCCGTTTACGAACGGCAGTTCGTTCATATGCCCTGGTTCCGGCGCGCAGCTTTTGCGAGTGCAGTGGCGGCGGCTGCTGTGCTGGGCTTGTTGTTCCACCAACCGATCGTGCAGCCCCGCGTCCTGGTGCAAAGCGCCGCAAAGCCTGTGGTCAAGACGCCGTTGACGCATGCGGCGGCAAATCACGGCGCGTCTACGCATGCCGGGAACTCTAAGGGTAAGGTTCACGTACAGAAGACGGTGAGCGCTTTCCGGTTTCACTTGGCGCTTGGCATGCCCTTGGGCAATCTGTCGCAGTTTCTGTACCAGCAACACTTGGTGAGCAACGCCGTGACGTTTGACATGTTGTTGAAAAATACGGGCATCGACAAGGACGTTCAGCCGGGCACATACATCTTCAAGAAGGGCATGAAAGTCAGCCAGATTCTGCAGGAACTGAAACAGGGGCCGCCCGCGCCTTAGGCGCAAGCTCTCGATTGAGAGTATCTAGCATCTGAGAGTCTCTAACGTCACACGTTCCGCGCGCCTGGGCCAGTCGATGTGCGCGGGTGCTCTCCGGTACGCGGCGCCTGGGTTTTTATCATGCATACTATTGCAAGGGCAATAGCTCAAGATATCGTGAAGGGGGTGATTGTGAGACAGAGCTTTCCTAATATTACATCTTGTCATTTGGCCGACCCCCACTTACAATGCACCTCAATAGGGGGATACTGTATGCATGGGCGGTCGTGGATCGTAGTGGTCTTGATTCTGAGTCTAATCTTTGGCACAACTGGACGCGTCTTGGGGAAGAGCGACCTGGCGCCAATTCCCGGATGGGTGCTTCTTGGCAGTCACATGCCTTGGGCATCTGGACTTGAGATAGCTGATTCTCATTCCGCACAAAAGACTCTTTATATTCCTCTTCCTTATCTGATCCAGGCATTGGACCATTTGGACATCCACAGTGACCTACAGGGAAACACATGGCGCATAGACATCCCTGATTATTTACAGTCTCTCAGCGATCTTCGCCTGACCAGCCATACTTCGGGTTCGCTTGAGATTCTGGTTGGCATGAATTTGATTGCATCTACAAATGACTGGATTATGCCCGCATCCTTCAAGGGTCAGGAAACAGTGTACATCCCCTTGGATACCGCCCGGTTTGTCTTATCGGAAATTGGCGTGCAGACAACGTGGAATGGAACAGTTCTCGATCTGCAGCATGGCAGGGCGCCCACAAGCACATCATCCGGTTCTGTATCTACATCGTCTAACAGCGATGCCTCCGTCTCTCCCCTCTGGAGTCAATACGTCGGGCCAGACAACAGTTCACTTGCCCTTGCGGGAAGTACTGCTGTCATTGTCAACTACGACACTGGCAC
>JAJZCB010000099.1 GCA_021846285.1 Bacillota bacterium | reverse complement strand
AAAGCGCTCCTGGATACCTCGCGGTATGAAGAGGCGGCCAACCTCTTGAACTCTTATGAACAGGAACAGACCACTCTAATGCTTTACGGGAAGCTTTTGACGACTTTTATGCTCCAGGGCGATTCTCTGATGGCGAGGTCGGCTTTTCTGGCAGCGCGCAAGCAAAATCCTTTTGTTCTCGATTATCTCCTGCACCTGCGCACGATGCCGCAGAAATTGCCAAAACAGAGCGATGCCGGGCAGGAATCGGAAGCCATTCGGTTCAGCGCGGCTTTTGGCGATACGTGGGAGAGCGCTGAGGGTGCGATCGACTATCTGCGCGCCCAAAAAAAGTTGCGGCAGGACAAAGAGTCGCGCAAGATGCGTTGAAACTTTTGCCGTTTCTTGACGTATTAACAAATATGGCGTGCGCATTAGGAACAGGTGGTGAAGTGGACGCTTATGGGGGAGGACATCCTGTTTGACTTGAATGCTGCTTCCTGGCGGCACGGACATGCCGACGAACTCGCTTATGTCGAGGCGCTGGCGGTCCGTCTTGAGAAGTCGCTGCCGGATCTGGTCAGGATTGAACGAGAACACAAGCTGTTTTCAAAAGAGCACCCCGTGGCAAAGGTGGAAGTCGCCATGGACGGCGACACATTTGTGCTCGCGAAAGAATCAGGCCGACTCGTGGCGCGGCGAGCGAAGGCCGTTCGTGGCATCGTGCTGTCTACGAAGGTCATTCCGATGATGGATTGGCTCAACGAGCTGTCTGAAGCGCTCAGCGCATATGCAAAAGAACACGATCACGCCCGGCAATCGCTGGAGGACTTTTTACTGTAGATGGATTGCAGACAGGAGGTGAGCATCAGTGTTTCGATTTCATCTTGGCCTGGGTTCCCATGAGGAGAAAAACCGGAAACCGGACGACTGGAACAGTCCGCCGCCCCCAAAGCTTGATCTGGCCGCGCTTAAACAGGCGGAGATGGAGCGATCGCGCAAGTCGCTCGACGCACTCACTCACGGTCATCTGCCTCCCAACGTGGTGGAGCGCATTCACTCGCAGCAGGCGGGCGACTTGCCCTGGACGAGCGACCTGACGGTCAATGAGTGGCTGGCCCTGCGCCAGTACAAGATCAGGCCGCTCGGACAGGTTATGGGCAGTTCGTTTTATCAGGTGGGCTATGTGGGTCCATCTTCCTACAATACATTCGGCGGGTACTACACGGCTTCGCATGAACTTCAGGGACCAACGCAGGCTTTATATGAAGGTCGTCGGCTGGCCATCAGCCGCCTGGAACAGGAAGCGGCTCTCATGGGCGCCAATGCGGTTGTAGGCGTGCATCTTGAGAAAAAGGGATTCAGTCAGACCGACGGTGTTGTTGAGTATGTATGCTATGGCACGGCAGTGCGGGTAGAGGGCCTGAAGCAGCCCGCCAAACCAGTGTTGTGTACGGTGTCTGGTCAGGATTTTGCGCGCTTGACTGTCGCTGGCCATTTGCCGGTTGGGCTCGCGCTTGGCGCGTCGTTTTACTATTTGCGGACGGACTGGTGGGACGCGCGACAGGAGCGCAGCTGGTACAACCAGGAGATGCAGCACTTTACACAGGGTGTGTATTCGGCGCGGCATTTGGCCCAAAAGAAACTGCGGGAAGATTTACAAAAATTCGGCGCGACGGGTGTTGTCGGCGCGGAGTTTGAGATGCATGTGGAGGAAATCGAAGGCGGGCAGGCTTCTGGCGAAGGGGAGCGCATTATGGATCACATCATTGAAGTTGTCATGCTGGGAACTGCGGTAGAACGCGTGGAGAGTGGCGTGCATCCGGACCTGAGCGTGACTGGGGTATTTGATCTCAGATCCTAGTTGACGCTCAACCATAACGCTTGTTGTTCCTATACATAGAGGGAGGAATCATAGTGGCTGACAGCGAGTTTAAGGATCTTCCAAAACATGCGTTGGAGAGGCTTGAAGGACTGCGAAACGCCAATCATCCAGGCGGCGTTTTCACAAGCGATCTTACGGTCAATGAGTTTTTGCTGGTGCGCGAGGCGGGCTTTGAACCGATCGGCATGGTGGTTGGAAGTTCCATTTACCACATTGGTTTTCAGCAGGCCAACTATCGCAGCAATGAAGAGTTGCAAGTGCTTAGTCAGGCGATGTATCACGCGCGCGAACTCGCCATGAGCCGCATGGAAGAAGAGGCGCAGGCGCTTGGCGCGGACGGCGTTGTCGGTGTACGCCTTGAGGTGGGCCGCTACGAGTGGGGTGAAGACCTGGCCGAATTTATTGCCGTTGGAACGGCCGTGGCCGCCCGGAACAAAGGGAACTATCGCATGTTGAACAACAAGCCGTTCACCAGTGATCTGTCGGGTCAGGATTTCTGGGCCTTGTTACGCGCCGGCTATCGGCCGCTCTCGCTCGTGATGGGCAGTTGTGTGTATCACGTGGCTCATCAGAGTTTCAAGCAGTTTCTGCGCAGCGTCGGTCAAAACTGCGAGATGCCAAATTATACTCAGGCCTTGTACGACGCGCGTGAACTGGCCATGGAGCGGATGCAGATGGAGGCGCACACTGCCAAGGCAGAAGGGATCGTCGGCGTGCATTTACACGAAAAGAGTCACGGCTGGGGCAGTCACGTGATCGAATTTTTCGCGGTGGGTACGGCCGTTTTGCCGACTTCCAGCGACCATACGATCGCTGTGCCGCAACTCGTTCTATCATTGAACGACTGACACTGGAAATCCGGGAACTGGCCGACCGGGGAGGGAACGGTACATGGGGCTCTTTAAGCGGACTGCCAAGATTGTGCAGGCGACCATCGAGGATCACAAAGAGAAGCAGCTTGATCCGCAGGCCGAATTGCAGGCTGTCTATCAGCAGTTGATCATGCAGACCAGCGAGATCAAGCGAATGATCGGCGAGGTCGCGTTTGCTCACCAGCAACTCGTGCACGAAGCGGAGTCGCTGGAGCAGCGAGTGAGCGATTTGGAGAATCAAGCCAGAGAAGCTCTTTCCAGAGGCGATGAAGACCGTGCCCGTGAACTGCTTGGCAAGCGACGCAAAGCGCAAGATAAGCTGGAAGACGTGAAAGCTCGCGAAAAGTTGCTGCGCAGAAAACTTGAGCATCTGCAAGACGCCGAGGAGGAACTGCGCGACCAGGTTCTGGCGTTTCGCGATCGCAGAGACGAGGCCGAATCCAGATTGTCCGCCGCATCGGCGAATCTCGCTTTGCAAAAAGCGACTGAAGCGATGAGCCACGCCGGTGAGAAGGCTTTGGAGAGCGCCAGAGATCAAGCCCGCATCGCGGAGGCGCGGGTTGAGATGTCCGAGAGCATCGATGATCAGTTGGAGCGATTATTGCGCGAGAGTAAGGAACGGTAGGCGAGAACCCGGGGCATTGGTCAATCCGGTGAACAATACCACGCAGTTCAGGCGAACCCTGAGCTGCGTGGTATTGTTATGGACTTGATGGTTTGCTGGCGAAGCCGCGTGCCTGTGGGCGCCATGTGGACGCCGCATGGATGGAGCGACGCGGCGGTCGCCGACGGCCGAAGGCGGAAGGCGGAAGGCGGAAGGCGGAAGGCGGTCACAGGGGTCGCTCATCCGACGGGTTTGTACGTGCTGTACGTGAATTGACCCAAAATGAAATCGTATGTGTCAACATACAGGCTTCTCACAGACGGATTGGTGCTGTATGCGGCATCGTAAAGCACTTGTGATCCATCATAGAATGCATGTGCGGCCTGGGTTTCTACACCTGACAGATAATCGGCGACCAATTCGTTGAAATAGCGATGTCGGTATGTTGCTGATTGCAGGATCTGCGGTCCAAGTTCCACTTCCATACCAAACCCATTTTGCAGGGCGATGTCGGAAGTCTCCGTGACGCGGGCAACGGGTAAACGGGGCTCTTCATAATAGTGAGACTGAATAAAAACGCTGTCGAATCCCAACTCGTTCCACGAGATCAGCCCGGGGGCGTCGAACGTCGGAATCCATAGGAGCGGCAGATGCGCATTGTGAGCCAACGCCACGGCATCCTGGATCACATTGGTTTCGTACGGCGTCGAATAGTTTACGGATTCACTGTCCCAGTACAAACCGACCAACTTCAGGTTTGTAAAATGAGCTGCCTTCCACTTTGACAGGAGAGTGCGCACATACCAGGTGATGGCGGCCATGCGATTCTGATAGGCGGTCTGAGCCCCGACGGTCTTGCTGTTAAATGAGAGATACTGACTGCCATACGGCAATCGGCCAAAGTTCGTGATACCCGGATTCGGATAGGGGATGGCCAAAACGACATTGACAGTCGGTTCGGCGACTCCAATCTGTTTGAATCCCGCAGCCGCGTTGGCCACTGTCTGGTTGAGGGCCGACAACTGTTCATTCGGGGCAAAGAGTGACGTCAGATACTGATTCCAGTCGCCTGCCGTCTTGAGAAGACTCCCGTAGGGTAGAAACAGAAAACTGTCGAACATCTGACCCTCAATTTGCCCGGTGGGGCTCACATAGGCCACCATGGGCAGAAACTGTTGGGGTGTCCATGTGCCCTCGGCGCCGTTTGCCCCGCTATAAACCAGAAGCATATTGCCGATTCCTCCGGCGGATGCGGATTTTGGCGCCAGATAGCCCTGAATTCCGCCGTTAGGGGGCACAGCAGGCAGTTGCACGAGGCTCTGCCTCTGCCACGGCGATCCGATGATCCGCAAGTTGCGCGCCAGGGCCCACACGTCAACGGGAAATTGGATGCGCACATACTGAGCCGGTATACGATCAAGAGTGACGGCATAGGTCTGAAGCAGTTTTCCGCCGTAAAAAGGCGCTACCGTAGAGTTGACTTTACCGGCTTCGTACCAGTGCTGCCCATCTTGCGAAACCTGGAAATTGACGTAAGAAGGGAAGAGGATACTGTCTGAAGTGAATTCCATGAATTGCAGCGAGATGCTGTCAACTTGTGTCGGGTGACCCAAATTCACAGTGATGACGCGTCCGGACTGGCGTAAAAAACCTGTCCATGTCAAACTGTTTGCCACGATCCCGCCCGTGGGGCCCGGGTATGCTTTTATTTCCTCTGCATGGAAGAGCGGATCTGTCGGGTCGATGCTCTGGATGGTGACAGAACTGTTGTGAGCGACGTTAAACGTAGTATTGAGAGGAAATGATGGTGTGACATCGGCCATCGCCGGTTGTACCGTCCAACATAAGCCAATCGTTAGAATGACGGCGGCGCAGGTGGGCGCGATCCAGGAAATCCATCTGGCATGCGTACGCGAGCTCATTGTATCCCCGTCCTTTCAAACGTATCTGGGTTTTGCGCGCAGGCGGCTGCGATGTGGAATTCGTGCTGTCGCTGTAGTCAGCAATCGGCGTCAGTCTCTTCATTGTACCGAACTGCAGACAAAAATCGTAACAACACTTAGCAAATGTCACAAATTGTGCAAAGCACTTAGCAAGAGTCACAAATTGAGCAAGACACTTAGCAAGAGCTACAAATTGTGCTAGGATACGATGCATAACTATGCGTTTCATATAGAGAGACAGGAGTGGAACTATGTCTTTGCTCGTCATGAAATTTGGCGGAACTTCCGTAGGTTCCCCAGAACGAATCCGCGCCGTCGCAGCCCGCGTGGCTCGCGCTGTCGCAGATGGACATCAGTGTGCCGTGATCGTTTCCGCCATGGGGCACACGACTGATGAACTGGTTGGATTGGCGGCGGAAATTGCCGAGCAGCCTGATCGCAGAGAAATGGACGCGCTTCTGGCAACTGGTGAACAGATCGCCACTGCACTTGTGGCGATGGCGCTGCACGAAACAGGCGTGAAAGCAGCTTCCTTTACCGGTTGGCAGGCTGGGATCCAGACGGAGCCAGTGCATGGGGCGGCGCGCATTGAAACCATCGACGCGAGTGCGCTTGTAAGTAGTTTACATCAAAACGTGGTGCCTGTGATCGCAGGCTTTCAGGGTATCGCGCAGGGTGCGGTCACAACTCTTGGCCGCGGCGGATCAGATACCACCGCAGTCGCTGTTGCGGCGGCGCTTCGCGCTGATCGCTGTGAAATCTATACCGATGTCAACGGTGTCTATACAGCCGATCCAAGGCTCGTGCAAAACGCGCAGAAACTCTCGGAAATCAGTTATGAGGAGATGCTGGAACTCGCGAACCTCGGCTCCCAAGTGCTTCATCCGAGGGCTGTTGAGACCGCGAAACGAAACGGTGTCGCGCTGGTCGTACGATCGAGCTTTTCGAATGAAGAAGGAACGGTGATAAGAGATATGGCGACAATGGAGCGTTTGCGCGTTGTTACAGGCGTCGCGTGCGAGAAAGAGGTGGCGCGTGTCGCTCTGCTTGGCATGACGGTCTCACACCATCATTTGGCGGATATCTTCTCTGCGCTGGCGCAAGCCTCGGTCAACGTCGATGTGATCGTGCAGAGCGTGGTGAAAACCGGCGAGACGGACGTGTCTTTTACCGTTTCAGAGGGGGATGTGGGGCGGGCGGTCGACATTTGCGAAGAGTTCGCGACTCGCCTTGGGTGTCAGGAAGTCAAGCAGGAAACAGGCCTCTCGAAGATCTCGATCGTCGGAGCCGGCATGATCAGCAATCCCGGCGTCGCCGCCCACATGTTTCAGGCACTCGCGGCAGCCCGGGCGGATATCAAAATGGTCAGCACTTCCGAGATCAAGGTGTCCTGCATCATAGCGGCCGACAGTCTCGACGCAGCGGTGCAAAGCGTTCACGACGCCTTTAGTTTGGCGGAGTAAGCCCGGGAAACACACTCTTCAACGCTGACCAGAAATGGGCGTCTTCCGACCCGAGATGCCATACGGCCAACCCGCGCAATCCAAAGCTTTGAACAAGACGGGCGATGGCGGCGATGCTCTGGCTGTTTTCATACCAGACCGTATGCAGCGTTCCCGATGCGCTGTGATAGGAAAATGTGGCGCTGTAAGATGCCGGGTCCAGCGTGATGTGCGCTCCGTGCGCTTGCGCCAGGGCGTCGGCCTGCGCCATGCTTACCTCTTGCGCGCTGCCGCCGGACCAGTTATAGCCATAATCTGCGGCGCCAAGGAGAATCTTGCTCGCAGGCATCTGCTGCAGCGCGTACTGGATGACCCGCTGGTCGTTGGAAAGAGTGGCGATAGGACCCGGTCCGCTGTTGGGGGTGTGCTCGTCGTAGGTGATCAGCATGACCAGGTCTGCCTGGTGAGCCAGTGCGGCGTACGCGTAGGGGCTTTGTCCGCCGGTGCTCATGTCGCGCTCCGGCAAACAGACCATGGTGAGGGCGCCTTCCGCCTGCAGCGCCTGGTGCAGTTCGCTCATGAAGGTTACATACACTTGGCGATCTTTGGGCCAGATGTTCTCGAAATCGACAGTGACACCCGCAAGACCCTCGGCGGAGACGATGTGGGCCACTTCCTGCACGAGGCCCGTGCGGGTCGCCGCATTTTGGAGCATCTGATTCACGATTTGCGGGTTGGGTTGATTGGTCGCGTCGTTATAGTTGGCCAACACGAGGAATGGACGCACGCCGTCCGTTTGCGCCAGTTTCAACTCCTGAACGACAGCGGGCCCAGCCGACAGCGCGGTGAGGAGGTACTGGGTGTGGTCAACGGCCTCTCTGGCGCGTGCGGAACCGCTTGGGAAATCGGCGATGAACGGATAGTCGGTAAGGCCTACGGCGGACATGTTGCTCCGATTGGCAGCCAGATCCGCGTCTTGCGCAGACAGCGTGGGCAAGCTCGTGCTAAAGAAGTATAGCCAGGGGTGCTGAACGGGCGCCGGCGCAGGCGGCGACAGCCACTGCGACGGCTGTTGCGGTTTTCCCATGACGCTGTTCGCGTGTGCGATCAGGGCTCCATATTGCGCTCTTGTCATCGTGGCGTTGGGTGCGAAGACACCCGGCGAGACCGTGGTCATGATTTTCGTCGCGAGAATGCTGTTGACGTACATGGCGTCGTCAACAGACACACCCGTCATATCAGTCAAGGCAAATGGTCGAAGATAGTCGAATTGATTAATTCCATAAATATGGGCCAGCAGCAACGCAATCCAGAGCCGGGGCGCCGGGGCTGAAAATGACGGGATCGACAACCCGTTCAGGTCTCCGTGCGTCTCGGCAAACCAGACGTAAGGAGCGACGCTGGCGCCAGGCGCCTGTCCATTGGCGGCATGCACGGGAACGGCCTTGGCGGCAAGAATATTGGAGTGATACGACAAGGCGATTGCGATGGCATCCTCATAACTGACAGGAGCGGCAGGATCCAGGGTGGCGTCGACGGCGTTCGGGGGCAACTGTGCGAGCATACGCAGGGCGAGTGCGCGCAGGGGCGATACATCTGTCAGACGCAGGAGAATCGAACGGGCAAGACTGAACCGACGGACACTGCTGTCTGCATAACAGTTTGCCAAACCCCATTCTCCGTAAGGGTTGTTCGGGGCCAGCGCCAATTGATTTCGAAATGCCGCCTCAGCGGCGTGGAAATTGCGCTGCACATAATATCCCCAGCCAATGATGTTCCACACGGTGTCATCGCGTGGGTTCAGTTGCAGAGCATGCATGAGTACGGGTAAGGCGGCCTTGAAATTGCTGCTTGCCAGCAGCGCGCCCTCCGCATAGACGGGCTGTTCCCAATGCGGTGCGAGCTTTGCAGCGCGCGCAAAGTCTTTCAGCGCCGCCGCTGGATTGGCGGATTTGACCGCCAGACCCGCCTGATACAGGGCGACTGCCTGGGCGGGCACGGCAGCCGCCTGCGCCAGTGGAGCAGCCCAGTAAGGCACGGCGACATCGGCGCAAAGTACAGAGACGATCATGATCGGCAGCATGAGCATGCGTTTCATTTGATTCAATTCCTTTCGCGTTACTCGTCGTTATAGTTTATCGTTATAGTTTATAGAATGCGGATATGGTACGGATAGGATACAATAGAAACATAGGTTCGTACAGGTGTGGTTTCCGGGGGACTTGGGCTAGGGGGCGAAGCGGTCTATGGATCTGACAGAACTTTCTGCGCGGCTTGGTGCGCGAGACATCACGAGTGAAGAAGTGGTCAGCGGTTATTTGAACCGGATCAAGGCGTACGACGGCATGTTGAATTCGTATATCACAGTCTGTGCCGACGAAGCGCTGGACGCGGCGCGTGCGACCGACAGGAAGCGCGCGACGAGTCCTGCAACCAGGCGTCTGCATGGTGTTCCCATAGCGATCAAGGATCTGATCGCGACAAAAGGGGTTCGCACTACAGCGGGATCCAGAGTGTTGGCGCAGGACATTCCGGCACAGGATGCCACAGTGTGGCGCAGACTGGCGCAGGAGGGCGCCATTTTGTTGGGCAAGTTGAACCTGCATGAGTTTGCCTATGGCACCACGACCGAGAATCCCCATTATGGACCCGCGCACAATCCGTGGAATGTGTCGCGCATCGCCGGTGGATCAAGCGGCGGCAGCGCAGCGGCTGTCGCGGCCGACTTGACTCCTGCTTCGATTGGCACTGATACGGGAGGATCCATAAGGATCCCGGCCGCATGCACGGGAACGGTTGGTCTTAAGCCTACTTACGGCCTCGTCAGCAAAGCGGGGGTGGCGCCGCTCGCCTTTACTCTGGACCATGTCGGACCCATGACGCGTTCGGTGCGTGACGCGGCGCTGTTGTTGCAGATTCTGGCGGGGGTTGACGAGCTTGATCCTACGACCCGCAAGGGTCCGAAAGGCGACTATGCCGCCCTGATCGGCGCTTCGGTCACCGGTCTGCGCGTCGGGTTTGATGAGCGGTTTTTCCTTCAATCGGTCGCGGCCGAGGTGGCGCTCCGTACGGATGAGGCTGTCAGTGTCCTGCGAGAGGCCGGGGCTGTGATCAAGGCGGTCGAACTCCCCCTGATCGATGAAGTGGCGCAGAACCAGAATGTCATCATCTCCTCAGAAGCTCTGGCAGTGCACGATCAGTGGCTGCGCGAGCACGCGTCGATCTATGGCGATGACGTGCGGGAACGCCTGGAGGCCGGACGGGCATACTCAGGGATGGATTATGCCCGTGCGCATGAGTTTCGCCTGCGGTTTACGCACGGGATGGCGAAGGTTTTTACAGAAGTCGATGCGATCCTTTCACCCACCATTCCCTTTGTTGCCACCGGCATTGGAGAGAGACATGTGCAGCTTGGCGGCAAACAGCATCTGGTGAGACCCACTTTGACTCGTTTTACGCATCCATTCAATCTCGCTGGGCTACCGGCGTTGTCCATGCCCTGCGGTCTGTCAACAGACGGATTGCCGATCGGGATTCAACTGATCGGTCCATGGTTCGCCGAGGCAACGCTCCTGCAACTCGGGGCCGTTCTTGAGGCGGCCTGGCCTTTTGCGGCGCCGCCGCTGTTTCACTGACTTGCTTGGAACCCCATGCCGCTGCGCAGTAACATCAGTGGAATGAAAAGCCCGCTTGTCAGGATTCACATGCTGTGCCCGTGGCGAGTTCGGCGCAGCCGTGTCTGAGCAGGGGCACAGCATGTGAATCCGGCCGGCAGGGACATTCTTCAGGACCGGAAAGGGTGTTTAACCTGTTATGACGGAGATGGCTGAAACCGTGTGGCGACGGTGGCATGGCGAAGCGCGGTTGCTTCCCCCATTGCGTTCGGAACTGCAGACGTTGATCGAGTCTGGCGCGCAGGCAGAGCTGCTCGACCGTTTTGGCGAGGATCTTCAGTTTGGCACTGGCGGGTTGCGCGCAAAAATGGGTGTTGGCACCAATCGGATGAATGTATACACGGTGCGCCGGGCGACTGCCGGTGTGGTGGAGTGGATTCGGGAGACGGCGCCCAGGGAACGGCGGCGATTGGCCATCGGATTTGATGGAAGACGCGATTCGCAGACGTTTGCCAGGGAGATCGCCGGTGTGGCTGCGGCGCGAGGCGTGCCTGCCTGCCTGTTTGCCGCTGCGAGACCCACGCCGATGCTGTCGTTTGCAGTCCGTCATCTGCAATGTGCAGCAGGTGTGATGGTGACCGCCAGTCATAATCCGCCGGAGTACAATGGTTACAAAGTATATGGACCTGACGGTGGACAGGTACTGCCGGATGATGCCGAGCGAATGGTGGCGCTCATGCGGCAGGAGACCGACATGTTCGACGTCGTTGCGCTGCCGCCGGACGATGAACGGTACCGTGCGCTGGTCGCGATTCTCGCAGAGGATGTGGAACGCGCGTATTACGAGCGGCTGGCGCCGCTCATGACTGCAGAATCGGCGACCAACAAAGACGCGCTGACGATTGTCTATACGCCGCTGCATGGCACAGGCGGGGAAACGGTGCCGCGCGCACTGCGGTTGGCGGGCTACAATCACGTATACACGGTTCCGGAACAGTCTACGCTGGACGACAGATTTACCTTTGCGCGCAGCCCCAATCCCGAGGAGGGTGTCGCGTATGACCGCGCTCTTGTCCTTGCGCAAGAGCGGTCAGCGGATATCGTGCTCGCGACCGATCCGGACGCGGATCGCGTGGGCATGATGGCGAGGCGGACAGACGGTCAGTACGAACTGCTTACGGGGAATGAAGTGGGTGCGCTGTTCCTGTCTTACTACCTGGAGGCGCTGCGTGGACAGGGGAGAGTGCCCGAGCGGGGCGCCGTGGTCACGACCATCGTCTCGTCCGATTTTGGTGAAGCGGTCGCGCGGGCCTATGGCGTGAGTACTGAACGGACGCTTACGGGATTCAAGTACATCGGGGACAAGATCGGGCAATACGAACGGGACGGAACCCGTCAGTTTGTGTTTGGCTATGAAGAGAGTGTGGGGTATTTGTTGCTCCCGTTTGTGCGCGATAAAGACGGCATCCAGGCGGCCGTGTTTCTGGCCAACATGGCGGCTTCCCTGAAACGTCGACACGGCGATCTGAGCATAGCGCTGCAGGCATTGCACAGTCGATTCGGATACTATCGAGATCGTTTGCTCAGTTACACATTTGCGGGCCGCGACGGGTTGCAACGCATGAACGCCCTGATGTCCGATTTGCGCCGCAACCCTCTTCAGGCGCAAGATGCGCCACTGTCCGCCGTGGAAGACTATCTGACGCTGCTTGCGATCGATATGACTGGCGGCCAGCAAAGCGCGCTCAACCTTCCGGCGTCGGACGTTTTGAAATTCCGGTTTACAGGCGATGCGTGGATTGCTGTTCGTCCATCCGGCACCGAGCCAAAACTGAAGGTGTACATTGGCGTGAAGGGAACCGATACGCAGACGGCCAACGATCAGGTGGAACGTTTGCAGTCCGTGGTGGAGGCTCGTCTGCAGGCGTTCCTCGCATAGCACGCGCCCAATGTGCGCGCTCATGTGTACGTGCGCACGTTTGTGTGCTATACTGTGTGCACAAACCACTACAGGAGGGCGTTCCAATGGAATTTACGACTTATGAAATTGCATACCGTCTCAATGTATCTGAAGAAACAGTGCGCAGATGGATTCGGACTCACCAGTTGCCAGCGGACGATTCCAGCGGCAAATACCTCGTTAAAGAGGACGATTTACAACAGTTTTTGAGCAGACGCGGCACTCCCGCTGGAAAGGCCGTCAGTTGGCTGGCCAGTCTAAGCAGCGCCGGTGTGCGCGCTGCGGCCCCTGGAGTCGCATTTGCGGCGACCAATATGATGACGTCGGCCGCTCTGTCCGGGCTAAAATTGTATAAGGTGCTGTCAGGCGCAGAGCAGGTGGGAGCCGACGAACTGTCGCACATGATTGACGATGTCGACAAGAGTATTGCCAGTTTACAGGAGAACTTGCGTCTGATCATGGAGCAGAAGGATAAACTCGAAACTGGCATCGCTGAATGGCAGGAGATTCGGGAGAAACTGCTGAAATCCTAGCAGCATGAACTTCCAGGAAGGCGAGGCTCTGCTCGTGAGATTTGATCGAGTCAGCCTGAACATGACACAGCAGGACATGGAGAATGCGGTCAATGAACAGCTTCCTCCAGACTTTCACGTTTGTGATCTGCACCTGACGACAGGCGGCGCTGTCGCCACGTTAGTGACACCGTGGCTCAGGCTGAACGTGATGTTGCGGGTGATTCCGCAACATCGCGCGGCTGCAGGAAACTCTGCTGAGACTGCAGGAAAACCCGCTGAGGCTGCGGAAACTGCAAGCCCATCTGCACAGTCCGCTTCGGTTACGCAAAGCGGACTGGGGATGGAGGCAGAACGGTCTCCGAAACATCCGGGGCGCAAGTCAGTTCCGGAACACCACTCGTTTCAAGGGGGAGACGGTTCTTCGCGTGACACATTGGTGAGAGATGGAGTCGCGCTGATTGAAGTGCGGGCATCCAGATGGATTCCGATACCGCGCCCCATGCTGGCGAATCTGCTCGAACGTTTTATCGGTGATGTGTCGCCGGCTCTTCGCGTTACAGGCACATGTCTGCGAGCTGACATCCGTGGATTGCTGGAGCCTTTGTTCAAGGTACAGGACGTTGACATGATCCTTGAAGATGGGATGCTGCGGCTCGAGGGAACCGGAGTGATTGTTGACGCAGCGCCTGCGCCGCCTGCCTGCTCCAGGAATGGCACCGCCTAGAGAGGAGCGCGTTCTTTGCATCAAACTGCCATGGTGTGGCTCGGGATGATTGCCGCAGGGTTTATAGCAGGATTGTTCGATTCCGTGGTCGGAGGGGGCGGTGTGATCACACTGCCCACTTTGCTGTGGACGGGTTTGTCTCCCTATTATGCCCTTGGCACGAATAAACTGGCGGGTACCTTTGCGTCCTCGACAAGTTCGTTGACATATTTCCGTTCGAACAAACTATACATGCCCCTTCTGGCCTGGATGATACCCTTTACGTTTGTCGGAGCGCTGATTGGCGTTAACACGGTTTTGGGGGTCAATCAACGCAATTTGCGTCTGGTCATCTTTTTTGCCATCGTTGTGATCACTGCAGTTACGCTCTTCAAGCGCCGCATGGGCGCAGAGAACAAATTTCCCGGGTTGTCCGCGCGCGTGGTGGCGAAGGCCATGTTGATCGCTGCGGCGCTCGGTTTTTACGACGGATTTGTGGGTCCTGGAACTGGGACATTTTTGCTGTTCGCCTTTCTGTCCGTGTTCCAATTTGACTTTCTCGGCGCCGCCGGAAACGGCAGAGTACTGAATTTCACCAGCAATGTGGCTGCACTGCTGATGTTTTCGCTGCGCGGAAAGATTGTGGTTGCGATCGGTCTGCCCATGGGCGTTGCCATGATGGTCGGAGCTCGTGTCGGCTCCCGATTTGCGATCAAACAGGGAGCGCGAGTCATCAGACCGCTGTTTGTCGCGGTCGCCATCGTGCTGTCCGTCAAGATGGCGTTGTCGGTGTTTTGAGGGCGATTTTACAGGATCATGGCGCTGCGCAACACTAACAATCGGGCGGAAAAACCCGCTCGTCAGGATTCATATGCTGTGCCCGTCGCGAGTTCGGCGCAGCCGTGTTTGAGAAGCGGCGCAGCATACGATTCCGGCGGGCAGAGACGATCGATTTTCCGCGATAGTTGCCACCAGGCCTACACGATGAAGGAGGACCGGGCATGACCACTGCTAAACCCGCTTTGCTTTCTTATCTGCAAGACCGGATGCTGATCGGCGATGGCGCCATGGCTACACAACTCTATCAGATGGGAGTTCCGGTCGGAGTTTGTTACGAGGAACTGAACATCTCCAGGGCAGAGATTGTTGCGCGTGTGCATCGGTCTTATTA
>JAJZCB010000010.1 GCA_021846285.1 Bacillota bacterium | reverse complement strand
TAGTCGATTTTTGCTATTCTACTCGTGTTCTCCTTTTTGTGCCCGTAGCTCAGCTGGATAGAGCGTTTGACTACGAATCAAAAGGCCGGGAGTTCGAATCTCTCCGGGCACGCCATCGTTAGCCGAAGTGGCGGAATTGGCAGACGCACGCGCCTCAAAAGCGCGCGGGTGATCCCCGTGCCGGTTCGAGTCCGGCCTTCGGCACCATATGCACGAATGAGATGCAGTTGCTTTCGGGGCTATAGCTCAGTTGGTAGAGCGCTTGAATCGCACTCAAGAGGTCAGCGGTTCGAATCCGCTTAGCTCCACCATAGATTCCTCGATAGCTCAGCGGTAGAGCATCCGGCTGTTAACCGGAGGGTCGTAGGTTCGAATCCTACTCGGGGAGCCAGACGGCCCCATGGTCAAGCGGTTAAGACACCGCCCTTTCACGGCGGGAACAGGGGTTCGAATCCCCTTGGGGTCACCATACGTATCGCGCAGCCATCCGACGCGCATCTGAAGCCGAACCGAAGGCAAAGAGGCGCGAGGAGGGCAAGGAACAGGCGGCGCGCGCGAACGAGTGTACGCACAGGTCCATGAGTGAGCGGGCGATGACGTAGTGACGCAGCCATCCGACGCGCATCTGAAGCCGAACGTGGGCGGTTAGCTCAGCGGGAGAGCACTCGCCTCACACGCGAGGGGTCGGCAGTTCGATCCTGCCACCGCCCACCACCATACCTTGGTGTGGAACAAACAGCATATCGACGCGGGGTGGAGCAGTTGGCAGCTCGTCGGGCTCATAACCCGAAGGTCGCAGGTTCAAGTCCTGCCCCCGCAACCATACGGGCCTATAGCTCAGCTGGCTAGAGCGCACGACTGATAATCGTGAGGTCAGTGGTTCAAGTCCACTTAGGCCCACCATATGATTAAATCGTTAAAATCTGCTGGTTCTCCTGCAGATTTTTATGTTGGTAATTACGATGGTCGCATAGAGGATGTGAATGCGCCGGGCGATAAACCGACGGATGAGGAAGTGTTTGCACCACACAGGATGGTGCTGAATTTACCAAGAGGGAGTTCCGGTCATTTTTGCATAGGGCGTCTCCTTGGGTCTTTTCTCAAACACTAGAATACTATCATAGAAACTCATTGACCAAGTGGAAAGAGTGAACCCATTTACGGAAAGTCGGTAGTCTCTCAAATACGACGAATTAAGGACGTCAATCAAACCCTTTGAATACTCAATGAAACTTTCAGGTCTACCTAATCCACCCCCATACTCCTCCCAGTAGCATGTATGCAAATCCTCGACGAGGTAAACACCGTGCGGAGACAGTAACGGGAAGAGTTCCTCGAATGTAGTTTTTAACTGGTGCATAACATGCCACCATCATCAATGATAATGTCAAATTGCGGTAATGAAGATTTTATTGACGTCCAGAAATTTCTGTTCCCTTGATCTCCTATTAGTACTTTAATTCGTTCTTCCTCAAACGACTTACAGCGTGGATCGATATCCACGCCAACAATATTTGCCTTTTCGCCAAAATAGTGCTTCCACATTTGGAGAGATCCACCATGCGAAATTCCGATTTCTAATATGTTTACCTCATCTCCAACAAATCGTTCAAAATGTCTTTCATATATATCAAAATAGTGTACCCATTTGTGAATTACTCTGCCTTGATTAGCTTCAAAGTAGTCGAGTAATCTCCCCATGACTTATCCCCTTGGTCTTTTATTTTATAATTTCTATATGCCTCACCACCGTTTAACGTGATTAAAGCTTCATCCACCCATACGACTAGCTCCGCATAAAAGTCCTTCGGACGTAAATCGGACAGCGAGTTGTACACATTCGTGTACAACAGGTGATCGAGTTCGCTGCACAGGCCCCGAACCAAGGTGGATTTCCCGCTGCCCACCTCATCGGTCAGCACGTCGACCCCCTGTCCCTCGATCACCAGTCGCATCCGGGCCAAGGCCTCCTGCTCTGGCCACGAGACAGATACAGGTGGCTCTCTCCCGGTATAGCGCCAAACGGAGCGAAACGTGTTCCCCGATTCTCGGTGGACACTCGCGCTCACGACCTTGCGCAGCCCGGTCGGCCACTCGGAGGGGTCTTCGTTCCACTTGGCTCGCCGCATCCGTTCGGCCGCTTCCAGACAGAGCAGGGCGCACCGCTTTCGAATCAACTGACAAGACCCACGACAAATAGGACTGGACATCAGGGAACAAGCGCATGTAAGATAGACACGCACCGGCAGCGATGCCGATGGTGGAGAATAGAGACCCCGGTGGTCAAATCTTAGTGGGGTCTCTATTCTACTTCTCCCGGTGATTGACGTTCCACTATGCTACCTCAGATGACAACCAGTCTACAACCCTACCACCAACAAAAGAGAGAAAAAACCGCTGACTTCCCGACAAGGAAGTCGAGCGGCAACAGAGAAGGACAGGTCGATACGCGCGGGCGTGCAGTTACTAGTCGCATGTTTAGAGGCATTTATACGTGGTCATGCTGATGATGCGAAGTGAGTGTCGGTGGGCTCAAGAAATCGGTTGCGAGCCATCCGGGATGCGCGGGGCATGAAGCAGATCTGGTTTGCTTCGCACGCCGAGATATCGGCGCATACGCTCAGTCAGATTGTCCAGCAAAAGCGAGCGCCGACTCTCGGCGTGGCCATTCGCATAGCGCGCGCGGGCGTTGGAACTGTGCGTTGAGGACATCTGGTCTGAGTGAAAGTGGTCGATGATTGGGCGAGGCACATGTGTGTCGGAATGCCGAACCTGTACACCGATCAGAAAGGGGTTGCCAAGTTGAGCAAGGAAGCACTGATCACAAGGGCCCGCGAAGCAAGCAGCCTGAGCAAGAAGGACACAGAGGCGGCATGGAACGCACTGCAAGAAGCCATACACGAGCAGTTGAAAGCCGGGGAAGAAGTGACGATCGTTGGCGTCGGTAAACTCAAACCGGCCACGCGGGCGGCGCGCACCGGGCGAAATCCCCAGACTGGACAAGCCCTGCAGATCCCGGAGAAGCACACGGTGAAGCTGGTTGTCAGTACACGGTATTGATGCCGCCTGCGAGCGATTTTTCGCGGGTGTGAAGACGCTCCAGTCTATCTGCGTTCCAACGAAAACAACCGTGTCCAAGATCCTGCCGCTCACGCGGCGGTCATCCTGGACACGGCATCGGGTATTAGATCTGCTGCTTTGCGACGAACCGCCACTTGACGAGATGTTGCCCCTTATCCCAGTAAATTGGTGGCGTAACCTACACTAATATTCGCGGGAGCTGCGGTCGGGGCGCCGGTCATCCAAAACTTGAAGCAGACTGAATCGCCATGACCGCTGAATCTTAAGGAATCAAACAATACCCAAGGGTCATGCGTGCGTTCATTTCTCCACAGAACACCATCGTTAATGCTGAATATCGGATTTCCGGAGAATTTTACCCAATTTACCCCATCCACGGATGACGCGGAGCCGATTCCTTCATGGGAACTTGCTCTTCCTCCGCTGTACCACATCATGAAGTTGCTCGCTGTCAGGCGAGTACCACAGCGTGCTCGGTAGCGTAATTTTCGTCCCATGAGCCGGAACTGCCTGTCGGAAGTACAGCTAAAGGGCCTGCCTTTCTCCAGAATACACCATCGACGGACACAGCCAGCGCCAGTTGCTCAGTCGATCCATCAGTAATGTTGTAGTACATGACGTATCGATTATTAAATGCCTTGACCGGATCAAGAACCGGAGGATTATCCGGGAAGTACAAAACATCTGCAGGTCCATAACTCCCCCTGTTATAAGCCGGAAAAGGAGTCAGCAAAGGGGGGGCCGTATCTTGAGTGAGAGGGGTGTCATTGGTCCAATTGATCCCGTCGACAGAATTGGCAGTTCGGAGCATGCGAAGTACGGTAGCATCATCCACATAAAGATAGGCCGAATCCCAATACCAAATCCTGTATGGCACCCCCATGCCAAACCCATCTGGGTCAAATAAAATCCTGGAATGCCGAGATGTCGATATCAGCCCGGTAACATAAGCCCGAAAAGTCCAGTTGATCCCATTTGCAGAGGAGGCCACAGCAATTCCGCCAGTACTGGCAAAGTCGTACCACATTTTGTAGAACGCGAACGGACCAAAAGGAGCAAACCCGTCGGCCCTATAACGCACCGTCTGATAATACGCCTGTGTGGAAGGGGAGTAGCACGGGTCATTTGGACTCTCGACCCATCGACAGGACGGCATTCCACAAGGGGGTGGAGGTCCAGGAGGTCCGGCAGGTCCCCGAGGTCCGCGAGGTCCGCGAGGTCCATGCCTTCGGCATTTCACACGCCCACATTTGACAATGTTCTTGTTAATGATCAGTGTACAGCAGCGTGCGCCTGGTCTGCTCAATTTCTTAGGTCGCTTCTTGATGCTTGGGGGTTTTGTCACCTGAACATCCATCCCTTCCTTCGGACGTTTTCGAATACCAATCGGCAAGTTCCGGTGTATCGGCCCCACGGTGATCTTCTCACCTTGATGTTATATGAGAAACGTCAGAATCGAGCGACGGCATTTGTAACGTGGGGTCTAAATTATCGGAAGTGGACAACACCTCATGGAAGCTGAGTATGGAAAATGAGTATTGACAATATCCGGTTACTGCGTTAGACTCACACCTATAGCGCGGCGTCAAGCAGCGATGCCGGCTGAGCAGAGTCCGATTTAGTTGAGGCGAGTTGAGCATAGCCACACAGGAGCCTGTCACCAAGCGTGTACATTGCGCATGGTTTGGGCACACTCGACCACGACGGAACCGGCAGTGGTTTTTTTGTTTCCATTTTAGTAGCAAAGGCGGAATGCCGGGATGATTGTCGTGATCGACAACTATGATTCCTTTACATTCAATTTGGTCCAGTACATGCTTATGGCTGGAGCCGATGTTAAAGTTTACCGCAATGATGAAACGACCGTGGATGAGATTGCAGCCATGAAGCCGAGAGGCATTGTCATCTCACCGGGGCCTTGCACGCCGGATGAAGCGGGAATTTCGGTAGCAACGGTGACTGCATTGTATACAGATATTCCTATTCTCGGGGTATGTCTGGGGCACCAATCCATCGGTCAGGCGTTTGGCGCAACCATTGTACGAGCTGGCGAGATCATGCACGGCAAGGTCTCGCTGATTCGCCAGGACGGCACCTCACCACTTTTCAGAGGCATATCGTCCGCGTTTTACGCCACCAGATATCACTCATTGGTCATTTCACCGGAACATATGCCTGCATGTCTACGAGTGACGGCTCGCGCAGACAATGGGTTGATGATGGCTGTACAACATCGTGAGTACCCCGTGTTTGGCGTACAGTTTCACCCAGAAGCAGTATTGACTGAATTCGGCCATGAAATGATCGAAAACTTCCTTGCCATCGCTGGTGAAATTGAGTCTCCGACCGGAACAGTCGACACTGCGCCTGTCGTTACGGGGGTGCGGCAATGACTAGGGTGGCAGCGCCATTGAGGGTTCGAACAGCCCGTTACCAATTTCCCGCACAGGCTGAGGCATTCTCCTTTTTTACAGCGTTTGTACGGGAATACGGTCCAGAACAGGGATTTCTACTGGACTCCGTGACTGATTCCAAGAGCGCATACTGTTCCTCGATCATAGGGTTGTTTCCTGTTTTGTCTGCTCGGGGCAAGGGCGATCGGATGACGATCGCAGGGCACGACAGCGTGTTGTCCGGGATCGGGCTGTCTCCAGTGCACTCTATCGGGAAGGAACTGCCGCAAAAGCTTGACGCCGTCATGCAGGCGTTTGCCCCGGAACCCGATCTGCCCGCTCACGCGTTCGGATTTTTGGGCTTTTTCGGGTATGACTGCATCCGCTATTTTGAGGATATTCCCGACACCACAGAGGACGATAGGGCAGTCGACGATTTTCATCTGCAAATCCATCGTATCGTCATGCATATTACTCCGGAGCGCATGGATCTTTACATTCACTATTTCGAGGGTGTGGACGGACCTGGCCTGGAGGCGATTGAGCGGTTGGTCAATCTGGCCAAGGACGGCCCGCCAGTATTTGAAGGCTATGACAAGAATGCGCTGCAAGTACATGAGGACGTGTCGTACGAGGACTACGTGGGCCGTATTTTACGCACCAAAGAATACATTCGCGCCGGAGATGTATTTCAGTGCGTCATATCAAAGCGCATGCGGATCCTCGGCGACATCGATACTCTGGAGGTATATGGGCGCTTACGGGCGATGAACCCTTCACCGTATATGTTCTACGCCCACTATGGATCGTACCTGATCTTTGGCGCGAGCCCGGAGATGCAGGTGCGGGTTGATCAGGGAATAGCGCAAATGAAACCGATAGCGGGTACATCCAAAGGCAAAGGCAAAACGCCCGAGCAGAATCTGAAGCTGATGGAGGACTTACTGCGCGATCCCAAGGAACGCGCAGAGCATGTCATGCTTGTCGATCTGTGCCGCAATGACCTCGGTCGCATCGCGGCGCCGGGAACGGTTGAAGTGGCCCAACTGTTGCAAATCGAGGAGTACTCCCATGTATTTCACCTGGTGTCACTCGTGACGGCAAAGCTGAGACCGGGCGTCAGTCCATTTGAGGTCTTTCTCTCGACATTTCCGGCTGGCACCTTGAGCGGAGCGCCAAAAGTGCGTGCGATGGAGATCATTGACGAGCTTGAGGAATTCAGGCGCGGTCCGTACGGAGGCGTGATCGGGATGTTCGACTGTTTTGGCAATATCGACACCGCCATTGTGATCCGTACAGTGGTTCATCAGAATGGAGTGACGTACTTGCAGGCCGGTGCAGGCATCGTGGCAGATTCCGATCCCGGCCAGGAATGGCGGGAGTGTGATCATAAGCTGGGAGCTCTGCGGGCGACAATTCTCTAACGGACAGCATGTTCCCCCCTTAACAATGCGCAAGGCGCCTTGATGCAACTATCGGGGCGCCTTGCGTGTTCTACCGGACAATCTGCGCGGCGTAGGCTTCTACAAAAGCCGGAATGGGGGGATTCATGTGGATGAACTGATGCAGTTCGTCGCAGTCATGGCGGCGCTGTCAGCAGGAGCCCAAGCGGTGACGCAGCAGATGAAGAAGCGTATCACTTTCCTGCACCTGCAGGCCAAAGCGGAGCCTAACGACAGCAAGTGGGATGAAATCTATGAGGAGACATTGCGCAGGGTCAACATCCATTTTCTCGCAGGGGCCAATGGAACGGTGCTCGCAGGGATCGCGCAAGTACATCCGCTGCAGATGCTAAAGCTCACACCTGTTTGGAGCACCATGCAGCCTGAATGGGTGGCCAGTGGTCTGGATTACGTGTCGGCCGGGGTCCTTGTCGCGTACGGCGGTCCCTGGTTTCACGACTTTCTCGGGTTGCTGCGCGCTTATAAGGTACAACTGAAGACCATTCCCCCCGTCAAGTGACGAAGGTCGACGGACCAAACCGCTGATGAGCGTTGTAAAAAGCGGGATTGGCGGGATTTGTGCAGTTGCTTCTTGGCCTGATTCGTGGTATCTTATCTCTTGTCTTGCTATGGAGAGATGTCCGAGTTGGTCGAAGGAGCACGATTGGAAATCGTGTAGGCGGCTTTAAACCGTCTCGTGGGTTCGAATCCCACTCTCTCCGCCAGTAGGCGGAGTAGCTCAGCTGGTTAGAGCATGCGGTTCATACCCGCAGTGTCGGGGGTTCGAGTCCCTCCTCCGCCACCAATGATCTGCTGCCACTTTAGCTCAGTTGGTAGAGCGGCTCACTCGTAATGAGCAGGTAGCCGGTTCGAATCCGGCAAGTGGCTCCATTTTCCTTCTCATGTTGGAGTGATGGCCGAGCTGGTCGAAGGCGCTCGCCTGCTAAGCGAGTATACGCTGTAAAGGCGTATCGAGGGTTCGAATCCCTCTCACTCCGTTCGAAAGAGCAGCGTTTGGACCAAGGCTAGGCATTTGACGAAATCCTATTAATCAGAGAAAGCGAAGACGCCGATTACTCGGCGTCTTCATCGTCTTCGAGCAGCTCGTTATAGACCTTTTCAACGGCCGCCCACTCTTCATCGTCTTCAATGGCCACGAAATCCACGTATGGTTCACCGTCTTCTTCTTTTTCTTCGACGCGAAAAATGAAGCCTTCCTCAGAGGAACCGTCCGCCGACACAAGAACCGCATACATCCGGGAGTCCACTTCAAACGTTTCTGCTATCACAAACTCGTGCTCGTTGCCGTCTTCATCCTCAAGGATGATAATCTCATCCTGTTCCAGTTCTTCGTCATGTTCGTGATCGTGACCATCGTGATTCGCCATGGGGATTTCCCTCTTTTCGTGCGCGATAGGCCGCGCATACTGTGCCACCAATGATAGCATTTGTGAATTTGCCTGGTCAAATACGTCCGCCTCAGTTGTTGCTCATGCTTGGGTGCGTAACGTCAGTCCAGCATGACTTCATTACGGTCGATCATGGATGCGTCTCTTCCTTAGATTTAATGTGCCCATGCTTGACGTTATACATCTTGAATGGCTCATCCCGCAAATTATCCCAGCGGTCAACAACCAGCCCCAACAGGATTGCAACCACAAGGGAAGTGACCAAGAGGGTATCTGTATGCGACAGGAGTCCGACGAGGCATAACAGAAAAATGAAGCTGTACAACCCATAACGCAAAGGCTTCTCCACTCGAATCTTCGACCTCCCGCCGCAGCGCGATCACCAGTGGGCTGAAACGCATGCACTTCGACCATTATAGACTGTCATGGCGCTTCGCGCCACCAACAACCGGGAAGAAGATACCCTGCGGCGATTTCCCGGTATAGCCAATTTGCGTGTGGAACGCACTGAGATCGCGACGCAATCTGTGTGATTCATGGTACAATCACCATGACGTTTCCAGGCGCCCTGGCGATGCCGTTCGTGTGCAGCGGCATCGGGGATGAGAGTAAACCATAGGGTCCGCCGCGGCGTCCAAGGAGGGAGAATTGTGCGCGCCATCCCAAATATTCAGTTTCCGGAAGCGGAACATTTCGCGTTTTTCTTTGAAGACACCCATCTTCTATTGATCGTTTTTGAACGCGACGCACGGCGGTTGCTCTTTCTGATTCGCGAGAGTGCAGGGGAGACCGTAATCCTGGACTTTCCCGGTGATCTGTACGAAGCGCAGGTCCGTGACGCGATTGAGAGGATCTTCTTTGTGGATCTCGCGGAAGAAGCGCATGATCCGAAACGGCTTGTGATGGGCGCTTACTTTCCGGTTGGCAACGACATGTACGGTGCGTACTATGACCGTGAGAGTGACCAGCGGACGCTGTATTTCCTGCGCGTAACGGGCGAAGGAGAGGCGATCGGTCTGGAAGCCGTGGAAGACCCCGAGGAGCACCGCATCGTGTCAGAGGCATTTACCGACCGCTACCAGGGGGTATTTGCGATCGATGTCTAGACCTATATGGTTGGGCGTGCGGCAGTTTCCGGCAAACCGACAGGGAGCGTGGGCGCTCGCATGATGGGCCGCCGATGCTGATACAGTTCTATAGATTGCTCGCCAGGAAGGTCGCCAGTTCCGCAGCGTCCTGCTCTGACACCTGGAATGCCGAGGCAATATAGTCCGCATCCTCCGCCTCTTCGGCAGTCAGGATGGCAGATCGTCCGGACTGTATGGAGATGACAAACCGCTTCCCGAAGAAGTGGTTGGTCGTCACAATCGCCAGGTCAAACCTCCCGTATTCTCCAGTGAAGCCGACAAACCGAGTCGCCGTGACTTCGGTTTCATCATACATGATATCGGTGACCGTCATATCCACACTCCGTTTTCCGGGGAAAATTGTGTCATAGTTGCGGCAGATCTTTCTCCGCGCTTTCCACATTCTCAGCGCACTCCAAGCGCTGCAGTTCGCTTGTATACTGACAGAAGGCAGCCTTGTCACCGCGGTCAAGCGCTTCGTCAATGCGGGCGCGCAAGGTTTCTTGCCGCTCCACCTTCTCCGCGATCTCTCTGAGCAAACCGCTGATATAGGCGGGCACATGCAGGTCCGGCAAGTTCACAAAGACGTAGAGTGTCTCGTCTTGCGAAAGAAAATCCTGCAATGCCGATAGTATATCGTCGGGCTGGGAGAACTTTTGCAGGGTGCTGCCTTTGGGTAAACGCGCAATCATCCCATGACGTCCAATGATAAGCAACGGAACTTTTTCGATGACGATGGACATCGTCTCGATGCGGTCCCGATACCTGGCCAACAGGTCGACCACGCGATCCGCTCCCGAAGGCAGCAACTTGGCTCGCAGTTCGTCAAACTGTGCTTGAGTCATCATGTGCATCGTCCCCTGTGCGAGAGTCTTTGCGGATGAGACTTCCTTTTGTACTTATCATACGGAGTTGAGCGTCGGACGACAACCCTTATTTACGGCAAAAAGCACACAGGCCTGTACTGAATCGCAGATGAGTGATGGCAAGAATGTGACAGACTACAGTGGAATGGTTCAGAGCTATGGGATGTTTTACACTCTTCTATCGGACCGGGTCCAATAATTGCGGGGGTTAGGACCAGTATGGTTTGCCGACACTATGCTCATCGCTTTTTTGGGGGTGGTCGCTTGTTGGGGCTTGTATCGTGGGTCTATTGGGCAGGGCTGTACGAGAGCAAGTTTGAAGCGTATTGCGCAGCGGCTTGGGTGGAAGGCGATAAACGCGTCCATGGAAGCCGTCCGCCAGCGGAAGTGCAATTGTATAAAACCGACCGGGGTAAGTACGGAATTCGCTTTCGTTAAAGTGGCTGTCGATTCATGACTGACTGGCCGCCAGATTTTGCGCCGACGAGTTGTGATTCCCCCTTCGGTTACAGTACACTGGATACAGATGGCCGGCGCTGTCCGGTCTTCTTTCAGTGTACTGAATGTCTCGCCCGCGATCGATCGTGAGACAGGACAGGTTAACTCGGTTGTAACAGGCAGCGACCCAAGGAGGCCATTGAGCGATGAGTGTGATACCGACTGTCATAGAGCAAACCAGCCGCGGAGAGCGCGCGTATGACATCTATTCCCGATTGTTAAGAGACCGGATTATATTTTTGGGAACGGAAATTGATGATGATGTTGCCAATGCCGTAGTGGCGCAATTGCTGTTTTTGGCCTCGGAAGACGCCGAAAAGGATATTTTTCTGTATATCAATAGCCCCGGTGGGTCCGTGACTGCCGGTCTTGCCATTTATGATACCATGCAGGTCATTAAACCGGACGTGTCCACGATCTGCGTCGGTCTGGCGGCGTCGATGGGCGCCGTGTTGCTGACGGCAGGGGCCAAAGGGAAACGGAGCGCTCTACCCAATGGCGAAGTCATGATTCATCAGCCGCTCGGAGGACAACAGGGACAGGCGGAAGATTTGAAGATCGCCGCGGAGCATATTCTCAAGACACGCAACAGGCTGAACAGACTGATCGCGGAATGCTCCGGGCAACCACTCGAACGGGTTGAGCGAGACACTGACAGGGACTTTTTCATGAGCGCCGATGAGGCGAAAGAGTATGGACTGATCGATCAGATTCTTCGTCCATGACGTGCAAAGAACCGTTATCGGCATTTATGGAACGCAGTCTCTATGGACCGAACGGTTATTATTCAGGGGAGCGCAGACGATTTGGCCGCGCCGGCGACTTTTATACCAGCGCACAGGCGTCGCCTCTCTTTGGCGCGCTATGGGCGCGCTTTGTTCTTCGTACAGTCGCGCCGGCGCAGCCGCTGTGCATCGTGGAGTTGGGGTGTGGAGACGGCGATCTCGCCGTTTCATTATTGGACGAGCTGATTCGGGAAACGGCTGGATCCGGTCGTCCGATTGTTTATGCGGGCATTGATCTCTCGTTGGTTGCCCAGTTACGCACCCGGACGATCCTTGAACAACTGCTGGAACGTTATCCTGGTGAAGCGGATCGCTGCGCACTGGCAACCGCAACTTCGGTGGCGGACCTGCGCAGAGAGACTGGAGAACGATATACATCCGGATTTGTGATCGCCAACGAGGTGCTGGACGCGCTGCCCTGTGATCTGGTTCGAGTGAGCGAAGGCAAACTGTGGCGATTGTGGGTCTGTGACAGGGAGGATGTCTTTGACTCTAAGACAGACGACACGGCGCCGGGTCCCTTTTTCGGAGACAGGTCCGTCACGCGGTTTGTTCCCACCAGCGATCGCGAACTCACTGAGTACGCGCAGCGATATCTGGCGCCCGGTGATGACGACTATGGTGTGCTCGTCGCTGAAGCGCAGACAGGGATTCTCCCTCTTGTACGCGATGTCGCCCAATACATCCATCCTCAGTATCTGGCCTTTATTGACTACGGTGGATATACACGCGATATCGTCGGTGCGGATCGCCCCGAAGGGTCTTTGCGCGCGTATGCCCGGCATCGACTGGTCGGCAATTGGATTGACTCGCCGGGAGAATGCGATCTCACCTACGATGTCGATTTTACAGTATTGCAGGCTGCGTGTGCCGAGTGCGGCTATGAATCTGTCTCCGTCCGTCGCCAGGGGGCGTTTCTCATCGACATGCCGGATTTTATGGATGTCGTTCAGAGTGCCGCCGCAAAGGATCCGCGAGTCCTGCAGACAGTGAAGCATGTGATCATGCCCGGCGCCATGGGAGATCGCTTTATGGTTGCTATTGCAAAGAGGGAATGATCGCATGTACCAACGCTGTGCCATCATCCCGGTTGTCACGGGTTGCCGGTTCCTGTGTTGGAGTCGGCGCATTTCCACCTTGTGTAAAATTGGCATGACTAAGGATATGCGTTCCATCTCAAAATACCCTTGACTACATTGACTGGATTGCAGATATGGGGGAGTCATTGGTGAGGAAGTGGCAGACGATTCGACAGATGATCCTGCTCGGGTTCGAGCTTGCAACATTCTTGTGGGCGGTCAAACATGTCCGACCCAGCCGCCGCGTAAAGACGGCTCTCATACTGATCGGCGCGATGCGCGGCCGGCGTATGGTGTAGGCGCGAACGGATCAAGGGGGTGCAGGGCGGCACTATGAAAAAGGAGTGCTGTCGCAACGCCTGTCATGCATATACATAGCCCTAGGGAGCCTCGGAGTTCGGGAGGGGTATATCACTGCATGAAGACCATGAGACAAGACGCTTGGACGGCCGAAGACGATGCGAAGCTGGCTGACATTATATTGCAACACATCCGGGAAGGCAGTACTCAGTTGGCGGCGTTTGAAGAGGGCGCACAGTCTTTAAAGCGCACTCCGGCTGCTTGCGGATATCGTTGGAACGCCTGCGTGCGCAAGCAATTCCTGGAAGCCATTGATTTTGCCAAGTTAGCGCGCAAAGAACATCGGGAAGAGCAGTCGAAACAGCAGCAGCCGGATCAGGATCCTGTGCCAGACAGTGCGCCTGCAGTGGTGACATGGAACGCTGTCATGCGTTTTTTGCGGCAATACAGACGAGACTTTACGGCCCTGCAGGCGCGCGTCAAACAGTTGGAACGAGACGCGGAATCGGCGCGCAGTGAAGTGGACAAACTGCGGCGCGATAAGGTGGAGTTGCTGGCGCAGTTGCGCCGTCTATCTGACGAGCATCTTGTGATCAGCGAAGACTACAGGGCATTGCTCAGTATTGTAGACCGCGCGAGGCGTAGACAATTGCTGGACGCAGGCAGCGGGAATGCTGAACTGCATCAGCTTGATGAGCAGGACAGGGGAGAATAGCCCCGCAGTCGGCAAAAGGGCGATGGTCTTATGACCATCGCCCTTTTGCCTGTGAACAATGACAGTCCATCCTATTTTTTCGCTTGTTCGAAATTGCTCGAAACCTGATGCCAGTTGACGACATTCCAGAAGGCGCCAATGTAATCCGCCCGTTTGTTTTGATACTTGAGATAGTAGGCGTGCTCCCATACGTCAAGACCCAGAATCGGCGTGAGACCGTCTGTGATGGGGCTGTCCTGGTTGGCGGTGCTGGTTACCGCAAGATGGCCGCTCCTGTCGACGACCAACCAAGCCCAACCGCTGCCAAATCGAGTAACCGCCGCCTTGGTGAAGTCTTCCTTGAATTTCGCGAAGCTGCCGAATGCGTGATTGATCGCGTCCGCGAGTGCGCCAGCCGGTTCACCGCCGCCGTTCGGGCTGAGCAGCGGCCAGAACAGGCTGTGATTGGCGTGACCGCCGCCGTTGTTGCGTACGGTCGCGCGGATCGCTTCCGGCACCTCATGAATATGGGCCAATATCTCCTCAACGCTCTTCGCTTGCCAGTCCGCGTGATTTTCGAGTGCGGCGTTAAGGTTGTTGGTGTAAGCAACATGATGTCCGTCGTGATGAACGGTCATCGTTTTTGCGTCGATGTGTGGTTCGAGCGCGTCCGTCGCGTAAGGAAGTGCAGGCGTTTGAAATGCCATCGGTATCCCTCTTTCCCTCGATTATGTAATGGGCTGTGCGCCATGTCAGGTGAGGCACATCGCCCTTTCATTATAACATAATGACATATGCGTGCCGGTATCGGTTCGAAAAGCGCATCGACTCATGTGTATTCTGTCACAAAATCGTCAGGAGGTCGATTCGGTCGCGGGGATCCATACATACGGATTCTCCCCGCGGTCTCGGGCAGCCTCGTATTTGACCGGAGTAAAATCCAGCCGAGTGAAAAAGGGATGGGATTTGCGGCGTACGTTCACCTTGATTGGACTGCCGAGCGATTTTGCAAATTCGACGAGTTGCGTTCCGTAACCGCGACCCTTGTAGCCAGGAAGCACTTCGAGTTTCCAGAGTTCGAGGTGATCGCGCGGGGGATCAAAATACCGGTCGTACTTGGCGGAGATCGAATACAGACTCATGCGTGCGACAAGTGTTCCTTCTTCGTAAATTCCATAAAAGGGGCTGTCAACACTGTTCTCAATCATGTTTTCTTTGAGTTCATCCATCATGGACAATTCTTCAAGACCGGTCTCTCGAAAGCGTTTGAATTCTTCCAGTGTCCGGTAATTCACCTGAAGTCTCTGAACGTTTGACATCAGCGCACTCCTCCTCATCCTACTGCATTTTATTATACACCAGTGCCGTTCCGAACTGCCGGAATTCGGGGATCCATACATAGAGTCGGCGGCGATTAGGAAGATTATGGGGAACGCAAGGGTGGTGGAGCATGTTGTCGAGAATCACGCTTGGTGGATATATTGTGTCGCTGGGATTGTCCTTCAGTGTGCTGTCTGGATGCTATGATCGCGCGGAACTGGAAGAGCAGGCGTTTGCCGTGACTCTTGGCGTCGATCGCGCGAGTGGACACAAGGTTCAAGTAACCGCGCGGGTGGCTGTTCCGAGTAAACTTTCTGGTTCAAGCGGCGCAACGAGCGGTAGTGGAAACTATCAATCGGGCACACCCGTGACAACCGCTATGGGAAGAAATCTCAATGAGGCTATATTGATGATGAATGCAGGCATTGAACGGACGATCAATCTGTCGCATCTGTCCGCCGTCATATTTGGGAAATCGATGGCAAGAGAAGGGTTGCTCCCACAGTTGCGTACGCTTGTGCGTTATCGGGAATTTCGCCGCACGTTGTACGTATTTGTGGCAGACAGCGGCGTAACGGACATCTTTCTTGGAGACAGGCCTGTACTGGAAAGTTCCGCCACGCGCTTGGTCGAGGATCTGCACGATTCCAGCCGTCGCACCGGATACGCGCCCTCAGTGCAGGTACACGAGTTCATTGGCGCACTCGAGACACCCAACGAGGACCCGGTGTTACCCATACTAAGTGAGAACAGACAGGTCGCAAAGGAGAGCAAGAAGACTGCGGGAAGCGGCAAACACATGCAAAAGAATCGATTGAGTACTGATGCGGGCAAGATCAATCGAGCCGGGGGCAATCCTGTCGAGTGCGTGGGCACAGCAATTTTTCGCGGAGACAGGATGGTCTGTGCGCTAAACGGTGAGGAAACCCGTCTGTTGCAGTTTCTCTCTGGCACCCTGAGGAGGAGTACGTATACGATTGCATCGCCAACGGGTCAAAAGGGGTATCTGAGTCTCAATATACGCGACGCGGAGCCCATGAGTGTGAAGGTAAATCTGTCCGTTCGGCGACCAAGTCTGCGCATCAACCAGGTATTTGAAGCGGAACTTCTCGGCGATCAGACGGACGCGTCGTTTGTAGACGCTCACAATCGCAATCTCCTGGAAACCCGTTTGGCACGATCTTTGTCCCTTTCGGAAACAGATCTGATCAAAAAGTTGTACATCAAGTATCGGGTGGACCCGTTTCGGTTTTTCCGATACGCGCGCGGCCAGTTCTCGACGTATGATGAAATGGCGCGGTATGATTGGCGCCGCCAACTGCCTCATGTCGCCGTGCAGGTCACTGCGAACGTGACGCTTAGGCGGCTCGGCACTCAGCTTGACCCCCAGTGACTCAACGACGGCAACTGATACTTAGTGTGGAGGTTTCCGGTCATTCGTTTTACAATGCGCATTACAAAGCAGAGCGGCGGTGCATGCGAACACGTCGTCCGGTCATCGGATCAATCAGGATGATCATACGGTCATTGGGCGAAGCAGGCGACGCCGCCGGGGGCGGAATCAACGGCGACCCCGCCCGCGGCATTGTCTGCGCCGACGGTGGTGTCGGTGGTGCGCCAGGAATGGCCCGTTGCTGTGGCGAAGCCATTTGGGGCGTTACTGTGGCGGGGGCAGACCTTCCGGGCAGCGCCGGCGCCGCGTTCGCCGAAGACGGTGCCGGATCTGGCGACTGCTCCGCGTCAAGAACGCCTTTCACCTGACTCCATATCGTTCCAGCCAATGCGCCGACAATTTGCAGCACGAGCGGATTGTCCGCGATGGACAGGAGCACTTCCGGGTCTTTGACCCCGTTTGGCCATACAGCGCCGCGAATGGCTGTCGCGATCTGCGTCACCAGGAGCAAATAGTCGTTCTCAGACAGACTGAGCATGCGGCTTTCCTCTCTAATACGCCTGCGGACGGCGACGGGCAGCCGTAATTGCGGAGTCTTGCGCTTGGGACGAGTGTTCATTCCATTCACATCCGTTTCATTTGTAACTGAACATGCCAAGTGTCGAGGTGACATGAGCCTGAGTGATTTTGCGGATAGAGTTTCATGTCTGAGTTTTGCGAAGCAAAATCCAAAGTGCCTTCGCGCCACCAACAACCGGGAAGAAAAACCCGCTTGGCCGGAATCGTATGCTGCGCCGAGGCGAGTTCGGCGCAGCCGTGTTTGAGAAGCGGCGCAGCATACGATTCCGGCGGGCAGAGACGATCGATTTTCCGGGATAGAGTTTCATGGCGCGGGCGCACTATTTGCCTTCATCTTATGGTTGGCGTACATTTACGGTGCGCGAGCAGCGTGAGGAGCAAGCAGCGTGAGGAGCAAGCAGCGTGAGGAGCAAGCAGCGTGAGGAGCAAGCAGCGTGAGGAGCAAGCAGCGTGAGGAGCAAGCAGCGTGAGGAGCAAGCACGAGCATGCCGGAGAATAACCATACGAGCGCCGGCTTTTGGTCCGCATCTTTCTATCGAGTTTCCTGACGGCGGGGCAGAGAGAACCAGAGTTGACTCAGGTCGTCCAATTCCTCTTGTGTGAGTGACCGTGCGGCCGTCGCGGCAAGGCTGTCCGTCAATTGCTCAGGTCGACTCGCTCCGATGATCGCCGACGTAATGCCGGGTTGTTGCGACACCCATTTGACTGCCGTTGTGGTCGCCTGCAGGCCGCGTTCCTGACACCAGCGGCGATAACGTTCGACGGTTTCAAATGTGGTCTGCTGCCAATACCGTTGTTGATAAAGGGCGCCAGCGCCAGAGACGCCGCCGAGTGCGAAACGCGATCCTGCTTCGACCTCTTGACCTGGCTGATAACGGCCTGTCAGCATACCGCCCGCGAGCGGGTTATAGGAGATGATGCCCACGCCTTCGTCAAGGCAGGCGGGAACCAGTTCATCCTCGATCATCCGAAACAGGAGGTTGTAGCGCGGCTGTACGCTGCTGATCCGGGTCAGGTTGCGAATGTCGGCGATGCCGAGCGCCTTTTCGAGTTGCCACGCACGCCAGTTTGAGACCCCGATGTAACGTACCTTGCCAGAGCGGACAAGATCGTCGAACGCTCGCAATGTCTCTTCTAACGGGGTTGCGGCATCAAATTGATGGGCCTGGTATAGATCGATGTAATCAGTGCCTAACCGACGAAGGCTGGCGTCCACAGCGTCCATGATATGCCTGCGTCCGAGACCGCCGTCATTTGGGTCGGAACCCATACGGCCAAAGCATTTCGTAGCCAGCACGATCCGCTCCCGCTTGCTTGGCAACCATTGACCGATGATCGATTCGGTAGATCCGACTTGCCCGATGCTCCCTCCAAGCGGATACACGTCAGCGGTGTCGATAAAGTAAACGCCAGCGTCAAAGGCTTTATCGAGTATGGCGTGGGCAGCGGCAGGATCAGCCTGGTTGCCAAAGGTCATGGTTCCGAGACAGAGTTCCGGCACCTTTAATCCCGATCGACCCAGTATGCGAATATCCACAGTACGCCTCCTCATCCGGCTGCTGTCCATACGATTGACTTCTTTATTATTATAGCATTTTGAGCGTTCCTTTCGAGGTCTGGAATCGCGGGAATGCGCGCCCGGTCTGAGCGCAGAAGACAGCTGCAAGCCGCACCGGCCTTCCGTCAATCGTGTTCAATACGGGCATGCCGACGCTTGGCTCATCGGCCTGAGCGCAGTGCTGGCCATCAGTCAGAAAGGGGTGCAAACCGATAAAACCCGGCGGTCTTATTTTCGACTTTGACGGCTTGATCCTGGATACGGAGACGTCCGAGTATGAGGCCTACCAGGAGGTGTTTGCCGAGTATGGGACGGAACTGCCGCTGGCGCTCTGGTCCAAGGCCATTGGCACGCGGGGCGGGTTTGACCCGCACGCGCACCTTGAGCGGGTGGCGGGGCTTGGCGCACGCGCCGGGCAGACCGTCGCCATCGAGGATTCACTGAACGGGGCGCTCGCGGCCGTCCGTGCAGGCAGGCTCTGCGTGATCATCCCGAACCCGGTCACCGCTGCATTGACGTTTCCTGACGGCGTGGCATGGCGATTGAACTCAATGGCCGATATGCCTCTGTCGGAATTGCTCCTGCAGCTTCCGGACAGCTTTCGCGCACCGCTATGCTGACATTTGCCAAACGGTATCCACTCGTATGGCGTTTGTGGCTTTCGCGTGTATGCACGGCCAATGCGGACGGCATCGGACAGTTTTCCATTCAATGGCTAGCCACAACTTTCCCGCATCCGGCAATCGCTCTGGCCTATGCAAATACGTTTGGCAGACTCGGAACAGTCTTTAGCGGCTATCTCGTGGGTTGGCTCTCCGACAGTATTCCCCCCGTGGTCCTCATGGCGGCGGGCAACCTGTTTGGCGCGCCGCAACATCGACCCACATTCTCTCTGGCATTCGCGTCGTCTGGTCCAATCAGCGGTTGAGACAAATGGTTGTCTACACTTCCGTTCAGAATTTTGGATTCAGCTTTTTCCTCGGGGAGTATGTGCTTTACCTCAAAGCGACAGAACACCTTTCCGCCGCGCAAATCGGCATAGGGTTAAGCATCGCAACGCTCGGCGCCCTGTTGTCCCTCACGCTCGGTCCGCGATTGCTGCAAAATCGCCTGTCATGGGTCATCATGTCATCGCCTCTCTTGATTGCCGCAGGCATTATGGTCCTGTCAGCCGACGGAGGCATGCCCGGACTCATCATGGGATTGTTGCTTCTTGAATTCGGATCGGGATGTGGCAATCAAACGGCGGCTCTGATTCGACAGCGGACAGTTCCGATAGAAATGATGGGATCCGCTTCAGGAGCGCTGGCCATGTTTCACTCCCTCCTTGTACCCATTGGAATGGCCCTGGCCGGGCTGGTGGCTGCACGGTTCGGCGTGGATGTGACTTTGACGATTTCGTGGATCGTCGTTCTGCTCTCAGTCCGCTTTGCATGGACTCTGACAAAATCCACGAAGTTTAAAGCCCAGGATGGGCAATCGCCTTCGTCCCCCGTTTGAGGAACCGCTGCGCGTGATGTGCCGGGGTTAAAATGCGCCTGCGACGATTTTTTTAGGATAGACTTCCATGCCGCTGCGCAACACCAGCAGAGAATGAAAAAACGACTGCAGTGTTTTTCACGGCTGCACCCCCCCCCCCTTGGGGAGGGGTCATATATTGCGCCCGTCGCGAGTTCAGCGACAGCGCTGTCTGAGCAGGGGCGCAATATATGACTCCGACCGACAGGAACGGTGCGGTCAATTTGTCGATGTTCCAGGATAGCAAGATTTCATTCAGTGTGATACAATAAGCTGTCATACAAATGATTGTTTTTCGGGAGAGGACGAGTACTACAGTGAATCACCTACGCAATATCGGGATTATCGCGCATGTCGATCACGGCAAGACGACCCTGGTCGATCAGATGCTGCGGCAGTCAGGCGTGTTTCGCAGCAACGAGACTGTCCATGATCGCGTGCTCGATTCCAATGATCTGGAGAGAGAGCGCGGCATCACCATTCTGGCTAAAAACACGGCAATCGCTTATCAGGATTATGTGATCAATATTGTCGATACCCCTGGTCATGCGGATTTTGGCGGGGAAGTAGAGCGGATCATGCAGATGGTGGACGGAGTGTTGCTTGTCGTTGACGCGTTTGAGGGCTGCATGCCGCAGACGCGGTTTGTTCTGCGCAAGGCCCTGGAGAAGGATCTTGTGCCAATTGTCGTTGTCAACAAAATCGACCGTCCTTTATCGCGACCGCTGGAAGTGGTCGACGAAGTGCTGGAACTGTTCATGGATCTCGGCGCTTCCGATGAGCAGATCAATTTTCCGGTCGTGTTTGCGTCCGCCATGCAGGGTACGGCCACCACTGACCTGGACCAGCCTCCACAGAACCTGCAACCGCTGTTCGACGCGATTGTAAAAACGATTCCTGCTCCGGTCGGCGATCCATCGCAACCTCTGCAGTGGCAGCCCAGCATCCTCGACTACAGTGAATTTCTTGGCCGCATCGGAATTGGACGAGTGGCCCGCGGCAAGATTCGCGTCGGGCAGCAGGTCAGCGTGTTAAAGGCTGACGGAAGCGTAGCATCTCAACGCGTCTCCAAACTGTATGGATTTCAGGGCCTGCGCAGGGTGGAACGGGAAGAGGCAAGCGCGGGAGACATAGTCGCGGTCGCCGGCCTCGGGGATCTGACGGTTGGTGAAACTGTCGCCGATGTCAACCAGCCCGAAGCCTTGCCGAGCATTGCCATTGAGGAACCATCTCTCCAAATGACGTTCCTGGTCAATGACGGCCCGTTTGCCGGTCGTGAGGGTGCGCACGTAACTTCACGCAAGCTTCGTTCGCGCCTTTATGCGGAACTTGAAAAAGACGTAAGTCTCCGCGTGGAAGATACAGATTCGCCAGACGCTTTTTTGGTCTCAGGCCGCGGTGAACTGCATCTGTCGATTCTGATTGAGACGATTCGACGGGAGGGGTACGAACTGCAGGTCTCCAAGCCACGAGTGATCTACCGTCGCGACGAGTTTGGGGAACTGCTTGAACCCATTGAGCACCTGGTCATCGACGTTCCAGAGGAATACGTCGGAACGGTGATGGAACGCATTGGCATGCGCCGCGGCGATCTCTCGCAAATGGTGCCTGGAACGTCTGGCACACGACTCGAGTTTTTCGTTCCTGCGCGCGGGTTGATCGGATTTCGCTCGGAGTTGCTGACGGCTACGCGCGGCTACGGAACCATGCATCATACGTACCACAGTCATCAGCCCCACAAAGGGGACATTGAAGATCGGCAGAGCGGCGTGCTGATTGCCAGTGAGACCGGTGTCGCTACCGCCTACGCCATTCAGTCTGTGGAAGAACGCGGCGTGTTGTTTATCATCCCGGGGACTGAGGTTTATGAAGGTATGGTCGTGGGCGAGCATGCCCGCGACAACGACCTCGTGGTTAACGTATGTCGCGAAAAACACATGAGCAACGTGCGCTCGGCAACCAAGGAAGACACGACGCGATTAAAGACACCAAGACTGTTGTCGCTCGAAGAGGCGCTTGAATACCTTGCCGATGACGAATATTGCGAAATCACGCCAAAGAGTATTCGGTTGCGAAAAAAGGTGCTGCGCAAGGGTGAACGCGAACGGGCGCAAAAAGTCGCGGCAACCAGCGTTCCCCATTAGAGAGCCAGTTCGAAAAGGGGTCAGGTAAGACCCAAGCAGGGCAAGGAAGAGAGCCAAGAATGCGCACCGAGCGTACGTTTTGTGTACGTGAGGGAGTATTCTTGGCGATGACGATGCAATGCTCCGGGGAGTTCTGACCCCTTTTTGAACAACCTCTTAAACGGCAGCGCGCTAGATCACCAGTCCGCCGTTAGGGCTCAGAATCTGCCCTGTCATGAATGAGGCGGCTGGACTGGCGAGAAATAAGACGGCGGCTGCCACGTCCGCCGGCGTTCCGAGTCGACCAACGGGCGTCTCCTGGCTCAACAGCTCCCGGTCTTCACTCGAGAGATGCGTGAGCATGTCGGTCTCAATCGCTCCGGGAGCCACCGCGTTGACGGTGATCCCGGACGGGCCGACCTCTTTGGCCAGAGCCTTCGTGAATGCGATGAGCCCGCCTTTGGACGCTGAGTAAGCGACCTCACAAGACCCGCCGGCTATACCCCACACGGAACTGATATTGATAATGCGTCCATATCCTGCTTGGAGCATTCCCGGCAACACGGCCTGCGCACAAAAAAAGGGAGCCTTTAGATTGGCGTTTAACAACTCGGCCAACATAGATTCATCGGTGTCGATAAACAGCCCGAAACGGGCGCGTCCAGCGTTGTTCACAAGGATTGAGGGAGATCCCAGATGCAATTGCGTTTCCTGAACCAGTCGTGCAATGGCGCCGAGATCGGTGACATCCGCCTGCACCGCGAGTGACTTGGCGCCATAGGATTGGCATTCACGGGCAACGTGTATGGCCTGTTCCCGGTTATTCAAATAGTTGACCGCCACCGCCGCCCCCGCTTTTGCCAACGCACGGGCAATGCCGGCGCCTATTCCCCGCGATGCTCCGGTAACAAGGGCTACTTGCCCGAACAATGGACAAGTCGTGGAAACTGGTTCGGATAGATCGTTCATGACCCGCACTGCGCCTCCTGCCTGTTCTGCGCGTTCGCATGTTGCTTTCCAAGATGATACCATACAGGTGAGCGGGTTTGATTCTGCCTATGATGGTTGCTGACTGGATGCCGCGCCAGTCACGATACTTTGGAGACGTTGTTTCACGTCTCCTGATTTGGGGGAGATGTACATACGTGCTAACAAAAGTTCTGGTGGCCAACAGGGGTGAAATCGCCTGTCGCGTCATTCAAGGCTGCAGAAACCTGGGAATCAGGACGGTGGCCATATACAGTGAGGCTGACGCCTCCGCGCTGCACGTGTCCCTGGCCGACGAGGCTGTTCCAGCAGGGCCGTCTCCTGTCGCGCAGAGCTATTTGCGGGCGGATCACATTGTAGAACTGGCCAAGAGCGTAGACGCCGATGCCATTCACCCTGGGTACGGATTGCTGTCTGAAAACGCGAATTTCGCCAGACTCTGCCGGGATGCCGGACTTGTTTTTGTGGGTCCGCCCGCCTCTGCCATCGAGAAAATGGGGAGCAAGGTCAGTGCGCGCGCCATGGCGGCTCGGGCGGGGATCCCTGTGGTGCCCGGTACGGCTGGCGCAGTGGAGTCTGCGCAAGAGGCGGCGGAAGCTGCGCGGTTGATCGGATTCCCTGTGATGCTGAAAGCTTCTGCGGGCGGCGGCGGCATCGGGATGGTGACTGCCTACGACGAGGAAGCCTTACTGCAGGCTTTTGAGTCGTCGGTCAAACGGGTGAAGTCCTATTTTGGCGACGGAACCATGTATGTGGAGAAATACATTCCGCGGCCCCGTCATGTCGAGATTCAGATTTTGGCCGATACGCACGGTAACGCGCTTCATTTTGGGGAACGCGAGTGCAGTATTCAGCGCAGGCATCAGAAGATTGTCGAGGAGGCCCCTTCATCGGCCGTGACTCGGGAACTTCGTGAGCGCATGGGGGGGTCCGCTCTACGTCTGGTTCAGGAACTCGGCTATACGGGAGTCGGCACTGTCGAGTTTCTGCTGGATGAAGACGGGCAGTATTACTTCCTGGAAATGAACACCCGGTTGCAGGTTGAGCATCCTGTCACAGAGGAAGCCTACGGGGTGGATTTGGTCGAGTGGCAACTGCGCGTGGCGGCAGGGGAACAACTGGCGCCCGAACTGTTTGGCAGAGAGCCCGTGCGTCACGCAATCGAGTGCCGTATCTGTGCGGAAGACCCTGTCCGATTCCTGCCGTCTCCGGGTTTGGTGACGACGTTGCGACTGCCGGAGGGCGCAGGGATTCGGCATGAAATCGGCATTCGTGAAGGCGATTTCATCAGTCCGTACTATGACCCCATGTTCGCGAAAATGATCGTCTCCGGCGCCACGCGCACTGAGGCGTGCGCCCGCATGGCTGAGGCGCTCGACCACTATGAGGTGGCCGGAGTGAAATCAAACATCCCATTGCTGGCGCGAATTCTCTCTGATGAGGTTTTTTTGCGCGGGCAGACGCACACGGCATTTTTGCAGGAACGGGGATTTGTGTCCTGAGTGTTGCAGTGATTCTAGCACGAGTGAGCGAGGAGTGAGCGAGCATGAAAACTGTCGCGTCCAATATGGCCGGAACTGTGTTCAAAATTTTGGTGGCTCCGGGTCAGGAGGTAAAGGCAGGCGAGGATGTCGTCATCCTGGAATCCATGAAGATGGAGGTGCCGGTGGCGGCGGAAGTGTCAGGCACAGTTGCGAAGGTGCGCGTGGGCGAAGGCGATTTTGTCAATGAAGGCGACATTATAGTGGAGTTGGAGTAGACATGAAACTGCCTGAACAGGTCAGGGTATGGGAGGTCGGTCCCCGTGACGGGCTCCAAAATGAACCGACAATACTACCGACCGCGGATAAAATCGCATGGATTGACAGCTTGACGGACGCGGGGTTGACCTTCATCGAGGTATCGAGTTTTGTCAACCCCACATGGATTCCACAGTTGGCTGACGCCGCCGAGGTGTTTGCCGGTATCCGCAAGCGGCCAGGGGTCGTGTACAGCGCTCTGGTGCCAAATGGGCGTGGGTTGGAGCGCGCTCTGGAGACGGGAGCGAAAGCGATTGCGGTATTCATGTCTGCAAGCGAGACGCACAACAAGAGAAACATTAACAAGACGATCTCGCAAACGTATCCTGTGCTTCGAGAGGTGACTCGCACGGCGAAAGAACAGGGCGTCTTTGTGAGAGGTTATGTGTCGACGGTGTTTGGTTGCCCGTATGAAGGCGCCATAGCGGTCGATCAGGTATTGCGCGTGGCCTTGCGCTTGCTGGAAGACGGAGTCGACGAAATCTCGCTGGGCGACACCATAGGCGTCGCCACACCCGCCGATACAGAGCGGGTTCTGGAAGTATTGTTAAAATATATTCCGACCAACCGTTTGGCTCTGCATATGCACGACACGCGCGGAACGGCGCTGGCCAACATCCTTGTCGGGCTTACGATGGGCGTCACGACGTTTGACAGCGCGCTGGGCGGGCTGGGCGGGTGTCCTTATGCGCCCGGCGCCTCGGGCAACGTAGCGACAGATGATCTTGTGTATATGTTGGAAGGCCTCGGAATTCTTTCCGGTATCCGCAGCCAGTCGCTGGAGCGTCCGCTGGCTGAGTTGAGGCGCGCCGTCGGCCACTCACTGCGCAGCCATGCGAGCGCCGTACAGTTTGCGGATGGGGGGATGGAATGTGGCTCTGTGTAATCTCATCTGCGAGAGCGACACGCGGTTGATCCAGATCAATCGCGAAGAGGCCATGAACGCGCTGTCCACAGCTTTGTTGCGAGAACTGTCTGACATTCTGAACACGGTTCGGGAAGATTCTCGCGCACGCTGTGTGATTTTGACCGGAGTCGGCAACAGAGCGTTCTCTGCGGGTGCGGATCTAAAGGAACGCCGCTCCATGAGCGAAGACGAGGTGCGGCTTGCTGTTGGTCGAATTCGCGCAGTGGTGGAGGAAATTGCAGATCTGCCTATACCGACGATCGCCGCTGTCCGCGGCGTAGCGCTCGGCGGTGGGCTGGAACTCGCTCTTGCCTGCGACCTTCGCGTGATGGCGACGGATGCGACAGTGGGCCTGACGGAGACGCGGCTGGCCATCATTCCGGGGGCTGGAGGCACGCAGCGACTGTCTCGCCTGGTTGGCGTAGCCCGTGCGAAGGATCTCATCTTCACGGGCCGCAGAATCTCGGGGCAAGAAGCGGGTGAATTCGGGCTGGCGCAGTACGTTGTGGCTGTGGATGATGTTCTGGCGGAGGCGCTCACGGTGGCGCAAACGATCACGGAGGGGGGGCCAATCGCCGTTCGACAGGCCAAACTGGCGATTGATCAGGGCATTGAGGTTGCTCTCAAGGAGGGTCTTCTGATCGAACAAAGGGCGTACGAATCCGTGATCGGCACGAGTGATCGAATGGAGGGCCTGTTGGCCTTTGCGGAAAAACGCAAGCCTGAATATAAGGGACGGTGAGGTGGCACGATGAGTTCGGATCTAAGCGCGGCGAACCCAGAGCGATTGGCAGACTTGCACACTGAGGTGATGGCGGGCGGGTCGCGTCGATATCATGAAAAAAACAGGGAGACAGGCAAATTGTTCGCGCGCGATCGGTTGCGCCTGCTTTTTGATGAAGATTGTGAACTGGAAGATGGACTGTTTGCCAACTCTCTGGCCGGTGATTTGCCGGCGGACGGCGTGGTTACCGGTCTGGGGCGTATCGGCGGGCAAACGGTTTGCGTGATGGCCAATGATTCGACCGTTAAGGCAGGATCGTGGGGAGCGCGGACAGTCGAAAAGATCATTCGCATCCAGGAAACGGCGATCAAACTCTGTGTTCCGATCGTTTATCTGGTCGATTCGGCAGGCGCACGCATCACGGATCAGGTCGAGATGTTTCCAGGACGTCGCGGTGCTGGACGGATCTTTTATAACCAGGTCAAGATGTCGGGCATGGTGCCTCAGGTGTGCGTGCTGTTCGGTCCGTCTGCGGCAGGAGGAGCGTACATTCCAGCGTTTTGCGACATTGTGATCATGGTTGACGGCAATGCCAGCATGTATCTTGGTTCTCCGCGCATGGCGGAGATGGTTATCGGCGAAAAAGTCACACTGGAGGAAATGGGGGGCGCCCGCATGCACTGTTCTGTCAGCGGGTGCGGTGACGTCCTGGTTCCCGATGAAGAGACTGCCATCGCGTCGGCGCGGCGCTATCTCTCTTATTTCCCGGCCAATTATGCGGAGCGTCCACCTATGGCAGAGCCATGCGCCCCCGAAGATTCACAGGCGAATATTGAAGATCTCATACCTGCCAATCAGAACGCGCCATTCAATATGTACGACCTGATCGATCATCTGATTGACGCCGACAGCTTTTATGAGGTGAAGCGCCTGTTTGCGGGAGAACTCATTACCGGATTGGCGCGCATCGACGGTCGCTCAGTGGGGATCGTGGCCAATCAGCCCCGCGTCAAGGGTGGTGTATTGTTTGGCGATTCAGCCGATAAGGCAGCACGTTTCATCGGCCTCTGCGATGCCTATGGCATCCCGCTTTTGTTCCTGGCTGATGTGCCAGGGTTTATGATAGGCACCAAGGTGGAACGGGCGGGCATTATCAGGCATGGAGCCAAGATGATCGCCGCCATGTCGGACGTCACTGTGCAAAAGCTGTCCGTGATTGTGCGCAAAGCATATGGAGCAGGACTGTATGCTATGGCAGGACCCGCGTTTGAGCCTGACGCGTGCATCGCATTGCCTACGGCCCAGATTGCTGTGATGGGCCCTGAGGCGGCGGTCAACGCCGTGTATTCGAATAAAATCGCCGAGTTGCAGGAACCGGAGCGCACGGCATTTGTAGAACAGAAACGGGCTGAGTACCGAGAGGACATCGATATCTTCAGACTGGCGTCGGAAATGGTTGTCGATGCCGTCGTGGCGCCGCAGAACCTGCGGACGGAACTGGCGGCGCGGTTGCGGCACTATGACAGTAAGAATGTGGTGTTTTCTCACCGCAAGCACCCTGTCTATCCCGTCTAAACGGCGGCGACGTGAATTGGCGTCCTGAGTGTGAGTTCGCATAAGAGGTCTTTACGGACGTAAAACAGCCCCCGTCTCAGTGCGGGGGCTGTTCGATATCTCTGTCAATCGTTCTCCGCATTCGCTCAAACTGCGCTTCTGCCACAATGTCCTGGACTTCTTCTTTTGCGACTTCACTCCATTTTTTCGCACTTTCGCCGAGTGCCGACAGCCCACCTGTGACCGCGTCGGCGGCTGGCTTAAAACGTTGTCTGACAAGTGGCGTCAGCATAGTTCCCAAGATCCCGATTCCAATCCCCAATAACAGCCCCTCTATGGTAATCGTCCTCCGCATACAGCGCATTCCTCCTGCTCGACGTATTGAATCGAGGATCCTAGCCTTTGCAATAAACCGGCTGTTCATACAGAAAGCAGTTCGCATGCGGTTGAACTGAGTGGGGATTCTAATCCTTGTGTAAAGGAAAGGGGGGAATTCATGGTGTTCCGCATCCTTAAACGTTCTTTCACAGTCAAGAATTCAGTGGGCTGGATTGCACTTGGTGTCGCGACTCTTTTGGCTGTGCCATCGGTCCGTCGGGTCTTGCGTTCAGCTACGCTGAACGCAGCGGTTGGCGTCATGGCGTTGGGGGATGGTGTCGGACGCCTTGGAGTCCGTAAGAACCACGGGAACGTGCCAACTGACGCCGGAAATCTGCACACGGAAAGGAACGTCGAGCAGACTCGCGATCAGTGGCAGCCTCAAAAATCTCAGGAACGGCCGTGGCTGCGCCAAGCTGTCGTAAACGGGCTCGCTTCGACGATGAATGCGACTGAGGGAGTTGTCGAAGGAACCAAGGACTGGGTACGGAAGGTCAGAACGGTTGGTTCCACTGAGATAGGTCAGATGGGAACGGATACTGTGAACCCCGGCAATTTCCTGTTATCCGACCATCTGCTCCCGCAGACAGATGGAGAAAACACTCGCAGGCAGTATTCTAAACGTGGGCTTCCTGATGACTTTGCCGTCAAAAATCATCAGGCGCTACTGCACTTTGCTCACGATGTTGACCATGTGGGAGCGGATTTCAAACCAGACTATCACAGTTTTGTCGACATGCTGAAAAGTGACTCCGACTAGAGCGGGCATGCGTCAGTGCGGTGTACATGTCAGTATGACGAGGGCAGGGCGTTTCGCGTTCTGTCCTTTTTTCTTGCATTCACGGATGCGCGCTGAGCGCCTGGGGGTAGGGTCAGTTGTTCCGCCAAGGCCAGAGTTACGATCGTGAATCCGTCGGCAAGCAGATTGACAGTGTTGGCGTTAAGCCCAAACGCGGCGAGTCCCGACAGAAAACTGACAAAAATCATGTTGCATCGTTTAGAGACGGCTATGGACTGATGCAGGCTTTCGGATAATTGCAGCGTATGAAGTAAATTAGACTGGGATCCGCGCAGATAGATTGAATGATCTTGCCGCTGATGGATCGCGGGATAATGGACTTCGTCTCCCAACAGGACGATTCTGCGCAGTCGTTCCCCCGTTAAACGCTGGCGAGACGTGGGCGCTGTGTCCGGAAAGGTTTCAATGTGTATCGGTGTTCGCATGACGATATTGCGCTCTGCAGCATAAGCCAGTAAAGCTGGATCAGAAGCCGGTTTTGCGCCGGATGGCAGTGCATGAAGAACAACAATTTCGCATGCTTCAGGCAATTCGTACAGGTCCATGCCAGTATGCATGGGGATATACCGACAATCTTCATGAGTAAGAATTTCAGCGTGGTTCAGGCTGTAACGGGCTCCAATCACGATGGAACGAGGATTGGCGGCAACGAGGACACTGCTTGCTGTTACAGGGCTTTTGGTAATAAATCCAGCCAAGACGGCACCGATCAGGCCGATTCTCGAAGATTTTTCCGCGTATAGCGACACTGACCGCGGTTCACAGTTTTCGCTGTCGATGTCGGCGATTGCGTCTCCCGCCTTGGCGGCTGCCGAAATCGTGCTATTGCGCTTCCGGTAGGAATTGTAGCTAAGGAGGAAGAGCGCCGCAAATACGAGGAATGATTCGCGCAGCACGGCCACAAACAGAGATGCGCTGCCAAGAATCAGGTCGTCGCTCACCCCCAACCGCCTGGCAAGGGCATCGACATACTTTCGCAGCAATGGGTATCCAGAAAAAACGGCGACAATCGTAGCAAGTTCATAGATGATTATGTTGTTGGCGAAGGACGTTTTTCCTCGCATCAGGCGACGAACCAGCAGTGCGGCGAAAAGTACGACGGGCGTCGCCAGATACATCTGGTGACGCCGCAGCGCGTAGGCTTCTGACGGCATAAGGGCAAGAGAGTCGCTCTGTAAGCGACCCGCGAGCGCCGTCAGTTGCCAGGCGTGAATTTTTCGGTTGTCATAATCGATGGCCAACCGTTCGGAAAGAGGGTTTCCCCTGGCCGCGATGACCCCTTCAACCATTTGAAAGAGCGATTCCAGCAGCCGTCGAGTCCGCTCATCCTGCAATCCCCGGATATGGATGCGAATGCGCTGGCGGCACATCACGTCTTCCACACAGTCTCCTCCTTCGCACAGTGGGTATAAGGGCGCATCGCATGATTGGCGCCCCATGCAACAGTTCGGGTCAGCTCTAATGTATAGGGTAGTATGCCCCGCAAATTCGAGAACGCGGCGGATCATCGCGCTGGCTTCTGTCATCTGAAGTCAGTGATTATGCTGGCCGTGACCGGGATAGTACGTGATTGGGGTTTTTCTCATGCAAAGAATAACTCTGGTAATGTTAGAAACTTTACTTTCCCTAGTTGCGCATGTATAGTATGTTTTAATGTACACTTGCTTTTTGTCTATTTGCCTTGATAGACTCGCAACGAGGGGGTCGCGAAAATGCCAGGCTTATTTGATCCATTGTCGATCGGACAACTTGAGCTTCAGAATCGGATTATCGTTTCGCCCATGTGCCAGTACATGGCTCTGGAGACAGGAGAAATCACGGAATGGCATGTTGTGCATTATGGTTCCATGGCTTTGGGCGGCCCGTCTCTCGTGATGGTGGAAGCGACTGGTGTAGAAGCCAGGGGGCGTATTTCCGTCAATGATGTGAGTCTCTACGATGATGTGCATGTTGGTGGTCTGCGACGGATTGCCGATTTCGTTCATCAACAGGGAGTCAAGATAGGCGTTCAACTGGCACATGCGGGTCGTAAGGCCAATGTGCCGGACCCGATCCTGGCACCCTCTGCGATCAGATTCAGTGATCACTACCAAGTGCCGCAGGAAATGTCTCGCGCCCACCAGGAAGAAGTGCTCACCGCATTTCGCGCCGCTGCATTGCGAGCGATCGACTGCGGTTTTGATATAATAGAGATTCACATGGCGCATGGTTACTTGCTGCATCAGTTCCTTTCTCCGTTTTCCAATCAGCGCACGGATGAATTCGGCGGATCGCCGCACAATCGGGCGCGTTTTCCGCTGCAGGTGATTGATACTGTCAAGAAGGCTGTAGCGAACCGGATTCCGGTTGGCATTCGAGTGTCCGCCACCGATTACGTCTCAGGCGGATACAATGAAGTGGATATGGTGCAATTTTGCAAGATGTTTGTCGATCACGGCATTGAAGTGATCGATGTCAGCTCAGGCGGCAACGCTCCCATAGCTCCGCCAATCTATCCAGGATATCAGGTTCCATTTGCCAGCTTGATCAAGCGAGCGGTTTCTGTACCAGTGATCGCCGTAGGGATGCTCGATGACCCGCTGTTGGCGGAACATGTTGTGCGCAGTGGAGAGACTGACGCTGTCGCGGTAGCGCGCGGATTTCTCCGCGACAAACACTGGGGTCATTCGGCCGCCAAAGCCTTGCGTGTAGTTCCCCGTGTACCAAAACCCTATGAGCGCGCCTATCTGTGATGATCATGGACAGACCATTTGACGAATGTTCGATGTGAGGAGTTTAGGGCAATGAATATCTGGCAAATGGAGAAACCAACCGGTAATCCGCTCACAGACGCCTATCTGTCCGGTGATCCGAAAGTGCGATGTCGCTATGACTACATGGCCGCCGATCAGGCCGATATGGTGCGTCGCGCGGCGCAGGTGGAAGCCCAATTTGACGATGCGAAACGGGCAAAACTGGTAGCGGCGCTGCGCTCGTACGCCACTGAAGTTACAGAATTGCAGCCCGGCGCCGACGCGTTGCTGAGAAAGTTGGCTGATCCGCACGCTGTCGTGGTTGTCACAGGGCAGCAGGCAGGGCTGTTTTCCGGGCCCCTCTATACACTGTATAAGGCCATGTCCGCAGTGGCGTTTGCCCGTCATTATGAAACGGTTCTGCAGCGACCTGTTGTGCCTGTATTCTGGGCCGCGACGGAAGATCACGATTTCGATGAAGTAGCTTCCGCATTTTTCGTGTCGGCTTCCGGGTCGTTGGAACGGGCCCAACTTCGGGAACGTCCGGTCGGTCGCGCGCCAGTCGGCGTGCATGCGGTCGGAGATGAGGAACTGAACCGCCTGATGACTCAACTGGCGACTCACTTGCCAAATGGGATGTATAAGCAGGAAGTCCTCGATACTGTGTATCGCGCCTATCATGAAACGGACAACATGGGAGACGCCTTTAATCGCCTGGTTTGCACCTGGCTCGGTGATCTCCCCATCTTGACCTTAAATCCAGTGCGTCATGATTTGCGCTCCCTGGTGCGTGACGCCTTTACCCCGGTGATTCATGACCCGAAACAGTTTCGAGATGCTGCTCTGGCAGGGGCAAGGGCCGTTCGGGAACTCGGTTATGAGCCGCAGGTGGAGGTGCAACCTGTGCACTCACTCCTTTATCTGATCGATGACGGCAGGCGTCTCGCATTGAATTTTAACGAGGATAACGCGGATTCGTTTTTCCTTCGCGATTCGGATACAACGATTACAAAGTCTGAGCTCCTCGATCGATTGGAACACAATCCGGAAGAGTTTTCGTCGGGAGTTCTCTTTCGTCCCGTGGTGCAGGACCACCTGTTGCCTGTTTTGGCCTACGTTGGCGGACCTGCGGAAATCGCCTATCACGGTATGGCCAAAGAGGTGTTCGCGGCAAGCGGCAGAACTGTTCCGCCTCTGTTGCTGCGGGAACGGGTGACCGTCATTCCACGAAACGTTCACAATGCCCTGACTCATTTGGGAGTGTCTCTGGAAGATGCGCTCGGCAAGGATCTCCTTCCGGACCTGCTGGTTCGGTCACTCTCACCTACCCCAGGCGAAGTGGTCGAACAGATGACTGACGATTTGCGGCGGACGCTGGCGGACGCCAATGCGTACTTTACTTCGATTGATCCGGAGCTGGAGGGGGCTCTGAGCAAAACATTGAAGACGATCGAACAGGCGCTGGCCCGACTCCAACTTCGCACCTCCAAGAGTCTTATGCGCCAGCAAGACGATGTGGTTCAGGCGGCGCGTACTCTGACTGTGTGGTTACGACCGAAGGCTACAGATCAGGAGCGAGTTTTGACACCTCTGTCGGTGATCGCCAAATACGGGTTGCGCTGGCTTTCGGAACTGGGCGCCAGGGCTCCCGGTTCAGGCCGCCATATGACATTCATCACCTTCGGCGAGTATGCTGAACCGTGAGTGAAACGCCCCCCTGTCTCGCGGATAAAAATCCTGTCGGCCCTTCGTGGGCAGGCAGGATTTTGATTTATAAAGACGAATATATCTATCATTGTGGTGCAAAGTGGGTTGAAGTGGGGTAAAATGCAGGATGAGTGGGGGGAATGCGCGTGTTCATGGGCGAATATCAGCACAGCCTGGACGACAAGGCGCGTCTCACCATTCCTGCAAAATTCCGTGAGGAACTGGGGTCTTTCTTTGTCATCACAAGAGGTCTCGATCAGTGTCTGTTCGCGTACCCCCGCAAAGATTGGGAAGCGCTTGAAGCAAAACTGCGCGCGATGCCGCTGGCTCGCCAGGACGCGCGGCAATTCATGAGATTTTTCTTCAGCGGCGCGGCGGAATTGGAACTTGACAAGCAGGGCAGGGTGCTGGTGCCGGCGAATCTGCGCGAATACGCGAAGATGACTCGCGATTGTGTTGTCATTGGCGTTGGCGCAAGGGTTGAGATTTGGGACGCAGAAATGTGGAAAACATATTCAGCGGGCGCTGCTGAGTCATTCAGCGATCTGGCCAGCGGTTTGGTAGACCTCGATCTTTAGTGACAGTGCAACCTGGAGGCAAGTGACGTGAATGAATCTGAGTTTATTCATCAACCCGTGCTCTTGCGGCAAACGGTCGAGGCGTTACAGCCCCGGAACGATGGCGTCTATGTCGACGGCACGCTGGGCGGCGGAGGTCACACCAGGGCCTTGTTGGACGCCTCGCGACCTGGCGGGCGTGTCATCGCGTTTGATCAGGATCAGGAGGCCATCGCGAACGCTGAACGGTGGCGCAAAACATATGGCGACCGCCTGCATTTGATCCATGATAATTTCAAAGCCGTGAAGACACATCTGACAGAACTGGGGATTGGTCCGGTCGACGGCATGTTGTTCGATCTAGGGGTTTCGTCTCCGCAACTGGATGAAGCCGAACGCGGTTTTTCGTATAACAATGACGCCGTTCTCGACATGCGCATGGATCATCGACAGGAACGATCGGCGGCCACTCTGCTCGGCACTCTCTCCGAACGAGAACTCACGGCCATTTTTCGAGAGTATGGCGAGGAGAAGTGGGCGTCTCGCATCGCGTCATTTATCGTGCGCGAACGAACAACCCGCGCTATCACGACGACAGGGCAGTTGGTGGATCTGATCAAGGCAGCAGTGCCTGCCGCAGCGCGCAGAACTGGACCGCACCCCGCGAAACGCGTCTTCCAGGCGTTGCGCATTGCGGTCAACGACGAACTGGGGGCGCTCGAGGAACTGCTGAAACAGATTCCGGCGTGTTTGCACGGATCTGCGAGAGCGGCCATCATCACATTCCATTCGCTGGAGGATCGTATGGTGAAACAGCAGTTTGCACAGTATGCGCGCGACTGCGTCTGTCCGCCGCATGCGCCGCAGTGCACATGTGGACATCGGGCCGCCATGCGGGTGATTACGCGCAAACCGATACTTCCTGACGAGCGGGAACTTGCCGCCAATGCTAGAGCCCGATCAGCGAAGCTGCGGGTTGCGGAACGTTTATAAACGCAGGGCAGCAAATCATAGCTGTGCATCTATGACAACAGGTATAGGAGAGATTTCTACTATGATCGCAGTCGATTCCGCGCAGGATGATAGAATGCTAAGATCGCAACAGTCCTCTTTTGTGCCAGCTCCCGGGCGGGTTCCTGGGAACGTCGCTCCGCGTTCTCGCGCGGGACTGGATCCGCAGACGAGAAATCGGTTGGGTATTATTGCGTCTTTACTTTTCTGCGCTGCAGTCGCCATCTTCCTGGTAGGTCGCTACGCGAGTCTCGTCGCCGAAAACTATAACATTCAGGCGCTGAAGGTGTCTCTCTCTCACCAAGTGGCGCGAAACGCGGCCTTGCAATCCACAGTGTACGATCTCTCATCGCCGACGCGAATTCTTCACGTGGCGGAGTCAGTTTTGAAAATGCAACCGGCTACGCCGGTGCAAGTGAGGACGGGCGGGTCTTGAAGAGGGGTCGCACAGTCTTTCGCGCGTATTTGGTGAGAGGTTCATTTATCGCACTTTTTATGGTCGTGTTGGGACGAGTCGGGTACGTCCAGTCCATGGATACGTTTCTGCGCGGCAAAGAGCAGCGGCAATGGCTCACCGAAGAGTCCGTCATGCCAATGCGCGGATCCATTTACGACGCCAATGGGGATGAACTCGCGTTTTCCACGCCGGCGTATGATCTGGATCTTTATCTGCCTGGTATTCAGGGAGCGGGTTTCAACAAACTGCAGGCGGCCGCTGATGGCCTGGCTTCGATCACGGGAGCGCAGCCCTCTTTCATGTTGAAGCAGTTGAGTCGCTCCCAGGTCTCCTGGCTGAGGATGTATCCCTATATGGTTCATGTGCCGCTGGCTACCAAAGAACGGGTTCTGGCGCTGTTCGCCCATCTTGGTCTGTACAATGACATCAACCCTTATAAAACTTACAAACGGGTATATCCGGACGGTTCCTTTGCTGCGCATGTAGTGGGTTTTGTGGACCAGACCGGCGCGGGGGCCGCAGGCATTGAGTTGCAATACAATCACGTCCTGGCAGGAACGCCAGGTCAAGTGCAGTTTATGCAGGACAGCATGGGCGACCCGTTGCCATTTCGGTCGGTTGTCACAAAACCAGTGCAAAATGGGGACAGTGTGTATCTGACCATTGACGCAGCTATCCAACACTACGCGGAGGAAGCTTTGGCCACAATACAACGCCGTTTCACTCCCGCGCACGCCGCCATCATCGTCGCGGACCCCAACACGGGGGCGATTCTGGCCATGGCTGCTTTGCCCAATTTTAATCCCGGACAGTACTGGACATATCCCGCGGCGACTCTGGACACGAACTGGGCGATCTCCGCTCCGTTTGAACCGGGCTCAACATTTAAGGTCGTGACTCTGACGGGAGCGCTCGCGTCTCATTCGATCAAACTGAACCAGACATACATGTCCGGTGTGGATTACGTAAGTGGAGTACCGATCAGAGACTGGAATCTGTGGGGCTGGGGTCGCATCACGTACCGAATGGCCATGATTTACTCCAGCAACACAGGTTTTATCCACATCGGTCAGGCCGAAGGCGTGCCTACGCTCTATAAGTACATTCATCTCTTTGGCATGGATCAGCCAACCGGCATTGATCTGCCGGGAGAAGGCACCTCCTTGCTCTTTAATCCGCACAACCTGAATCCGGTCGATTTTGCGACCATGACGTTCGGACAGGGGCTCGCCGTGACACCCATTCAACAGTTGGCGGAAGTCGGCGCCGTAGCCAACGGCGGACATCTCATGACCCCTTATATCGTACAGAAGGTCGTGGCGCCTGGCGGGCGTATCGTCTACTACAGACGACCGCACATTGTGAGGCGTGTGGCTCCTGCTTCCATCATGAATGAAGTGACCAATATCATGATTCAGGACGTCAACCAGGATCCTGCGCTCATGGCGTATGTTCCCGGCTACAATGTGGCGGGAAAAACAGGCACTGCCCAGATCCCGAAGCCGGGAGGCGGATACCTGCCGCACAAGTACAATCTCTCGTTTGTCGGCTTTGTTCCTGCCCATCATCCCGCGCTGGAGATTTTCGTCACAGTGAGTGAACCGCACAATACCATCCAGTACGGCAACGATGTGGCGTCGCCCGCCGCGAAATTCGTGCTTCAAAAGGCGCTCTCTTATCTGCGCATACCGCCGCATGGACAGGCTCTGGCAAATCCGGCGACGTCCCTTGCGGCTACTGCGTATACAACAATTCCTGATGTTCAGGGTCTCAGTGTGAAGAGCGCCGCGCAGTTGTTGAAGCGAGCCGGTCTGGCCGCGGCGGCGGTCGATGCGTCGGGAACCGTCGTGCGGGAATGGCCGCAGGCCGGCACTCAGGTGGCTTCCGGCACTCAGGTGGTGATCGCCACTTCCGCGTCGACGTCTCTCTCTGGAAAGGTGCGGGTGCCGAATCTGAAGGGAATGCCCATGATCGAGGCCGTGAGTGTATGTTCGCTTTTGGGTCTTCAGATCGACCCAAAAGGCGATGGGTACGTAGTGGAGCAGAGCATTTCTCCAGGGCGTGAGGTGCCCTTGGGAACGATTGTAATCGCCCGGTTTGCGCCGATAGCGACCGTCTATTAGACCGGGATTCGCGACCGAAGGAGATGGGAGACAAGTCTACTTGATTGGCGGTTCGCATAAATTTGGAGGGACAAGACTGACGAATCTGTGAGGCGAGTTCCGATGCGAATCACCCAAACGAAGATCCGTAGACGTATTTTTCTGGTATTGTTGGCGTTTGCATGCGCGGCGTCGATTCTCGTGGGCAGACTGGTTCACATCCAGGTGCTGGCGGCGGGCGACTACATGGCCAAGGCAGGAGATTTGATCCGGCGTGACATTCCTTTGCCAGCCGTGCGCGGCGCCATTCTGGATGCACACGGCAATGCGCTGGTTTACACGGCCAGCGCCGCGACCATTATCGCCGTGCCTCGCCAAATCAAGAACAAGGCGCGGACCGCTGAACTCCTGTGGAAGGTCATCGGCGGCAGTCGCGAGGGGATCTTGAAGCTGATCAGCAAGCGAACTCTGATGGTGTACATAAGACCGCGTGGGCGCCGACTGGATGCAGCGAAGACGCAGGCGATCAGATCGCTGAAGTTGCCCGGCATTTATTTGACCGAAGAGGGCAAACGAACGTATCCTTACGGTAACATGGCGGCGCAAGTGCTCGGGGTCACGGGTGGCGAGGGTCAGGGTCTCAGCGGTGTTGAACTTGCCTTTAACACCCAACTCAAGGGCAAACGGGGGGCCCTGCAGTTTGTCTCCAATGCGCGGGGCGAAGAGATTCCCGGAACGAACGACGAATATGTCGCGCCTACTCCCGGCCTTAACGTGGAACTGACCATCGATCGGCAGATCCAGCAGTTTGCCGAGCGGGAAATTCAGAATGTGGTCGCCAAATACAAACCGGATCGCGTGACAATGATCGTCGCTGATCCGCAGACAGGGCAGATTCTGGCCATGGCCAATTATCCCACGTTCAATCCTGCCGACTGGAGGCAGGCGCCTCAGGAGACGTACAACCGGAATCTCGCTATCTGGCAGACCTTTGAGCCGGGGTCGACATTCAAGATTGTTACGTTGGCGGCGGCCCTGCAGGAACACACCGTCACTCTCTCGAATCGCTTTTACGATCCCGGGTATTATGAAGTGGCCGGTCACAAGATGCGCTGTTGGAAGGCGGGCGGGCATGGATCTCAGTCGTATCTCAACGTCGTGGAAAATTCCTGCAACCCAGGGTTTATCCAACTCGGTGAGCGGCTCGGGAAAAATCGGCTGTTTCAGTACATTCGAGCTTTCGGTTTCGGCAGCAAGACTGGCATTACCCTGCCCGGAGAGTCCAAAGGCATCCTCTTTAGCCCGCAACGAGTCGGTCCTCTGGAACTGGCCACCACTTCGTTTGGGCAAGGTGTGTCGGTCACTCCCCTTCAACAGGTGATGGCCGTGGGCGCGATCGCGAACGGCGGTATCCTGATGAAACCGCAAATCGTCAAAGCGTACGTGAATCCGGGAACCGGCAAGGTTGTTCAGGCATTTGCTCCCACGCAGGTTCGCCGCGTGATTTCTCCGGAGGTGGCGGCGCAAGTGCGCGGCGCACTGGAGAGTGTGGTAGCGCAGGGCACGGGCGGCAACGCCTTTCGCGAAGGGTATCGCATCGGCGGCAAGACCGGAACTGCCCAGGTGGTGGTCAACGGCCATTACTCTGGCGCGCACTACATTGTGTCTTTTATTGGCATGGCGCCCACAAATAATCCGAAACTGGTTGCTTATGTAGCGATTGATTATCCTAAACCTAAAGGCACTCCGGTTTTCGGCGGCGTGATCGCGGCTCCCGTTGTCGGCAATGTTCTTGCAGACAGTCTGCAATACCTTGGAGTCAAGCCGTCTGTCCAGGGGATCGCCAAGAAGTATCGGTATGGCATCGATCCCATTTTGACTACGGTGCCCAATCTCTCCGGACGATCGTACCAGGAAGCGACGCGGGCAGCGATTCAGAGCGGCGCCATTTTGCGGCTGGTTGTGGTTGGCCAAGGGCCGTATGTCGTCGCGCAGGCGCCGGCGGCCGGCGCGAAGGTTGAACAGGGCAGCGTGGTCCGTCTGCATTTGGGGCCAGTGCCTGGCACATTCGGTTGACACTCGGAACAGCTTCACCTAGAGTGAAGCTGTTCCGAAAAATCGATGATCCCTGCGGGTCGGAAGTGGAGAGTTTGGGAAGGACGGACTGACAATGCTATTAAGAGACATGATCGAGCCCATCGTTCTAAAGACTGTGCGAGGTTCGCTGGATATAGAGATTTCGTCGATCTGTGACGACTCCCGGAGAGTGGAAACGGGATCCTTGTTTGTCGCGTATCGGGGCGAACATGATGATGGCCATTCGTTTGTGCAGGCGGCAGTCGCCGCCGGAGCGAGCGCTGTTCTGGTGGAAGAATGGTGCGATGTATCGTGCACTCAGGTTATCGTACCATCCACCAGGCGTGTGGCGCCTTACGTCGCACACGCTATCGCGGGATTCCCCGCCCGCGCCATGACCATGGTTGCCGTCACTGGAACCAATGGCAAGACAACGACGACGATGCTCATCGAGCAGATTTTGCAGGCGTACGGCAAGACGACGGGTCTGATCGGCACGATTGAACAACGGACGAGTAGAGGCGAACTCCGAAGTTCGCACATGACGACCCCGGAAGCGGTGGAATTGGTCCGCGTTCTTCGGGAAATGCGCGAACTGAACACACAATACGTCGTTATGGAGGTGTCGTCCCACGCTCTGAGTCTGGCGAGAGTGGCCGGCATCCCCTTTCGAATCGCAGCCTTTACCAATTTGACTCAAGATCACCTGGATTTCCATGGCAGTATGGAAGCGTACGGCCAAACCAAAGGCAAACTGTTTTCGCGTCTGGGCAATGACTTCCTGGCTGTCGCCGACGGTTCCCTGCCTGTCGCCGTGCTCAACGCAGACGACCCGTGGAGCGTCGCATACGCCAGGGAAACGGTGCACCAAGTGATCTCGTATGGCTTCGCTGAGTCCGCGGATGTCCACGCCGCCGATGTGAGCATAACGGCGGACGGAGTGTCATTTCAGTTGCACACGTTTGCTGGCGATGAGTTCTTGCGTCTGCAGATGACGGGGCGATTCAGCGTGTATAACGCGCTTTGCGCGTCGGCGTCGGCGCTGGCGCTGGGAGTGCCGCTGTCTGTGATAAAGTCGGCCCTGGAAGGCGTCGCCGGCGTTCCCGGACGATTTGAACGGGTCCTTGCAGGCCAGCCCTATACGATCCTGGTGGACTACTCGCACACGCCTGACAGTCTGGAAAATGCGCTGACAACAATCCGTGAGTTCTGCGCTGGACGAGTATTTACGGTGGTCGGGTGCGGCGGTGACAGAGATCGCAAGAAACGTCCCGTCATGGCGCAGATAGCGCTCAAGTACAGCGACTTTACGGTACTCACCTCTGATAATCCGCGGACCGAAGATCCCGACAGCATCCTCGACGACATGGAAGCGGGTATAGCAGACGCTGCCAGGGAGGCATATACGCGTGAGACGTTGCGCGCGGAGGGCATCCGCGCGGCTCTGATGCGCGCTGGAGAAGGCGATGTCGTGCTGATCGCTGGAAAAGGTCACGAGACGTATCAAATTATCGGCGCCACCAAATATGATTTTGACGATCGCGTCGTTGCGGCGGAGATCCTGCGGGGGCAACGGTGATGCGCGCGAACCTGGCGGCTGTGGCCTCCTGGATAGGCGCCCAGGGCGTCGAACTGGACACGGAATTGCGCGGTGTGACAACGGATTCCCGACACGTCACGCTGGGGCAGTTGTTCATCCCCCTTGCAGGGGAACGGTTTGACGGCCACCTGTTTGTCCGTGCGGCCATGGAGCAGGGAGCGGCCGGGTTTCTATGGGAACGGGAGAGACCGCTTCCGCAGGAACTGTCCGCCTTACCGCATCTCCTTGTAGCAGACACTCTAAAGGCGCTTCAGGATATGGCGAGAGCCTATCGATCCACTCTGAACGTTCGCGTGATCGGTGTCACGGGCAGCAATGGAAAGACATCGACCAAGGATCTGATCGCCAAGGCCCTGTCGGGCGATTTGCGAACGCACAAGACTGACGGTTCCTTGAATAATCACATTGGCCTGCCACTGACACTTCTAGCCTTGCCCGAAGATGCTGAGATCGCCGTGCTCGAGATGGGCATGAACGCCTTCGGGGAGATCGCCGCTCTGGCAGACATCGCCAAGGTAGACATCGGTGTGATTACCTTGATCGGAGACGCTCATATTGGCATGCTTGCATCGCGCGCAGGGATCGCCAAGGCCAAATGGGAGTTGATTGAGGCGCTTGGCAGCGGCGGTGTGGCAGTCATTCCCGCAGAGGAACCTCTGCTGGAAGCTCTGGCGGCGCCGACGGGGGTTGAGGTGGTGCGCTTTGGCGAGAGCCCTCATGCCGACTGGCAGTTGTGCGACTATCAGGATGTGGCCGGAGGCAGTGAGTTTCGCGTCTTGCCCGCAGATGTTTTCGTATCGCTGCCAGTTGCGGGGCGGCATCAGGCGAGAAACGCCCTGTGCGCGCTTGCCGTGGCGGACGTTGTGGGAGTGGATGTGCGTCGCGCGGCGACCGCCCTTGCCACAGCCTCACTGTCGAAAATGCGTATGGAGACTTCGCAACCCCATCCGTTGCTGACTATCGTCAATGACGCCTACAATGCTGCGCCGTCCTCTGTCTACGCGGCCCTTGAGGTCGTGCGCAACATGCAGGTGGATTACCGCATCGCAGTCTTCGGGGATATGCTTGAACTCGGTCAGGAGTCGGAGCGACTGCACCGGGAAGTGGGGCAGACTCTGCGCCAGTTCGGCATTGACGCTCTACTGGCTGTGGGAGAATTCGCGTTGTTTTATCTGGAAGGCGCGAGCGGCGTTCCGAGTGTGGCGCAGGCGGCCACGGCGGCTGACGGTGCTGCGCTGCTGCAGGGGTGGATTGCCGGGGGGCTGGCGGCCGGCAGGCGTACGGTCGTGCTTCTGAAGGGATCGCGGCGAGTGCGTCTGGAGACGCTCATGCCTGGGCTTGAGCAGTGGGGCTAAGCGCGCTTGCGAGTTATGCCCGAAATACGATCATCCCTGCCATGCCTGGACGGATCATGCATGGCACCGCCGCTCAAACAGGTGCAGCCTAAGGGCCGCAAAACTCGCTGCAGTGCAACGCATGATCCGTCCTGCGCAGAGCATGGGTGCGATCCGGATACTACAGTAGTGGGGAGAGAGACCATTGGACGTGCAGTCGCTGTCTTTTATTTTGGGCGTCTCGTTCGCGATCGTACTGCTTTTGGGGCCCATCGCGATCCCGTTGCTTCGCCGCTTCAGATTTGGACAGGCCATTCGCGCGGAAGGCCCATCGCGTCATCAACAAAAGTCGGGCACGCCGACCATGGGCGGCGTACTCGTCATCGTCAGCGCGGCGTTTACAGCCTGGCGATTCTCCAGTTCGCCAACAACCGGTCTATTGGTGTTCGTCCTGGCGGCGTTTGGACTGATTGGTCTGCTCGATGACGCCATCAAGATCCTGCGCAGGCGCAATCTGGGACTCACCGTCAGGCAGAAACTTTTCGCCCAGGTGCTTGTCGTGGTCGCCTTTTATATCATGCTGTATCTGCGGGGCTGGCACTTTGAGCTACTCATTCCGGGTATCGGCTATTCGTTGCAATTGGGTATTTTCTATCTGCCATTTCTTGCTCTCTTTATGATTGGAACGGCCAACGCCGTCAATATTACCGATGGCTTGGATGGGCTTGCGGCCGGAACCACCGGGATTGCGTTCGCCGCTTTTGCTGCGATGGCCTGGTGGGAGAGTCAGTGGAACGTTTCGGTGTTCGCGATGGCCATGGTAGGCGCTCTGATCGGATTTTTGGTCTTTAACCGTCATCCGGCAAAGGTGTTTATGGGCGACACTGGGTCGCTGGCGCTTGGGGGGTCGCTGGCGGCCATTGCGGTGCTCACACGATCTGAGATCTGGCTCGCGCTTGTGGGTGGTATATTTGTTATCGAGGCGTTGTCGGTCATTATTCAGGTTATCTCCTTTCAAACGTTGGGTCGCAGAGTGTTTCGGATGAGTCCGCTGCACCACCACTTTGAATTGGCGGGGTGGTCGGAGTGGCGGGTTGTCACAACGTTTTGGCTGACCGGGTTAGCAATGTCAGTAGTTGCCCTATACTTATACGTAAGGTAGATCCGCGCGCTGGGCGGCGATCAGATGGGGTGATCATGGTGCAGTTTTCAGGAAAGTCGGTGTTGGTTCTCGGGCTGGCCCGCAGCGGTGTTGCAGTCGCCAAGCTGCTGCAGCGGCTCGGAGCGCAGGTCACAGTCAACGATGCGAGTGCGCGCGATCGCGTGGATGCCGATGCAAAGGCGCTTGAAGCGAGGGGAATCCGGGTGATTACGGATGGGCACCCCCAAGAACTGGCCGACGCCTGTGATCTGGTCGTAAAAAATCCGGGCATTCCCTACGATCGGCCGATCGTCTTGCGCGCACTGGAACGCGGCGTACCTGTGATCACGGAGGTGGAGGTGGCCTTTCAGGTGACCGCCGCACCGATCATCGGCATAACAGGGTCCAATGGAAAAACGACGACCACAACGCTCGTCGGCCACATGCTTCACGAGGCGGGCGTGCCTGCCACTGTGGCGGGAAATATCGGTACGCCGCTTTCAGCCGTGGCCCTGGACACCCCGGCTGATCATGTGCTTGTCGCGGAGTTCTCCAGTTTCCAACTCCAGGGAACTGTCTCCCTGCGACCGAAGATTGCCGCACTGCTCAACATATATCCAGCCCATCTCGACTATCATGGAACGCTTGAAAAGTATATCAACGCGAAAAAGCGGTTGTTTGCCAATCAGGAACCGACTGACATCGCCATCCTGAACGGGGATCAGGAGATTGTCGCTGATCTGGCATCAGAACTAGCCGCGAAAGTGTGGCTTGTGAGCACAAAGCGTCGCGTCTCTCGCGGCGCCTACCTTCTCGACGGGAAACTCATGCTGGCTGTGCCTGGAGCGCAAAACGCGACGCCGGTCATGGATGTCAGCGAGATTGCGCTGCGTGGTGAGCACAATGTGCAAAATGCGCTCTTTGCGGCCGCGATCGCGTTCGCGGCGGGAGCATCTGCACACGCAATCGCCGACACTTTGCGCGAGTTTTCCGGGGTCGAGCATCGGATGGAGTTTGTACGCCAGATTGCGGGTGTATCGTTTGTCAACGATTCAAAGGCGACCAATCCCCAGGCGACTATCAAGACCATATCATCATTCGTGGAACCGATCATCGCCATTCTTGGCGGATTGGAACGCGGCGACGATCTGTCTGCGTTGGTTCCGGTCGCCGCGAACCAGCTAAAGGCCGTCCTGGCCATCGGCGAGTCTGGTCCGCGCATGATCGAGATGGCCCGGCAAGCGGGAGTACCGGTGGCGCTTCAAGTGAGTTCTCTGCCCGAAGCTGTCCGACAGGCAGCGGCGTTGGCGGAGTCTGGCGACGTTGTGCTCCTGTCGCCGGCCGCCGCAAGCTGGGACATGTTTGCGTCTTTTGAGGACCGTGGGCGAATCTTCAAAGAGGCGGTGCATATGCTGTAGCATGGACGAGTACCTGGTAGGGGGCTTTTTCGTGCAAAAGCAGAAACCGGCCGATCTGATGATACCGCTTGTGACTATGTGTCTACTGGCGCTGGGTGTCATGATGGTGCACAGCGCAAGCACCGTGGTGTCACAGGAGCACTTTCACGATTCCTTTTTTTATGTCAAACGCCAGCTTCTCTGGGCGGGGTTGGGCTTGTTGTCGATGTATGCCATGAGCAGGATCGACTATCGGATCTTCGCCCGGTATGCTCGACAGATCATGCTGTTGTGCGTGTTGTTTTTAGGCGTCGTGCTGGTGCCCCACGTTGGTCAGGTGCGGGGTGGTTCGCGCGCCTGGCTCGGCATCGGAACATTTGGCATACAACCATCTGAATTCGCCAAGTTCGGTCTGATTATTTTTTATAGCTGGTTCTTAAGCAGGAATCCGGATCGTATGCTATCCTTTAAACGTGGACTGGCGCCGCCGCTGGCCCTGATGGCGCTGGTGATCGGTCTGATCATGCTCGAACCGGACCTCGGACAGAGCGCGGTGATCGCAGGCGCCACCATGCTGATGATCTTTGTGGCAGGCGTGCGAAGGCGGCACTTGCTGGCCATGGCCGGCGCGGGCCTGGTCGCCTTTGCGGCGCTGATCGCGTCCGCGCCGTATCGGTTGGAACGCGTTACATCGTTTATGAATCCCTGGAAGTATCGCAGCGGCATCGGATATCACATTATCATGTCGTTGATCGCTCTCGGACAGGGGGCGTTGCTGGGCGTGGGGCTGGGGCACAGTACACAAAAGCATTTCTACTTGCCCGAACCGCAGACGGACTTTATCTTTGCGATATTGGCGGAAGAACTGGGCTTTATCGGGGCGGCTTTGGCGATCCTGTTATTTTCTGTGCTGATCTGGCGCGGATTGCGGACCGCCATGCGCGTACCGGACCGTTTTGGCAGCCTGCTCGCAGCCGGACTGACGGGTGTCATCGCGGTACAGGTGTTCATCAACATTGGGGTAGTCATCGGTCTGTTGCCAGTCACGGGGATTACGTTGCCGTTTATCAGTTACGGAGGTTCATCGCTGACCCTGATGTTGACTGCGGTGGGCATTCTCATGAACATCTCCCGATACGCCCATTACTAGAGGCAATCTTGAATATTCCGGGATTCCGTCATATCGCGGGCGCACGTCTGGACACGGTGACTGTCCTTGCGGCCATGCTGACAAGAGAAGGAGACGGCGACACGAGATGCGGGTTGTACTCACAGGGGGCGGCACCGGCGGGCACATCTATCCCGCGCTGGCGATCGGACGCTATATTCGGGAACGATATCCCGAGGCCGAGATCCTGTATGTCGGAACGAAACATGGTCTGGAGCGCGATATCGTGCCCAGAGAAGGGTTTACTTACGAGTTTATCGAGGTTCAGGGTCTAAAACGATCACTATCGTTGCAAGCTGTTAAAACAGCCTGGTTGGCCATTACGAGTGCATGGACCGCCCGTCGCGTACTGCGACGGTTTCGTCCGCAGCTTGTGATTGGAACGGGTGGTTATGTGGTGGCGCCAGTGGTGTTCGCGGCGTATTCTCTCGGTATTCCCTCCGCAATTTTGGAGATGGACGTGTTTGCCGGATTGGCAAACCGCATGGCGAGCAGAGTAGCGGATACGGTGATGTTGTCCATGGAGGCGGGCATTGACTCTTTTCGACACACCAAACGCGTTGTCGTCACAGGCAATCCGCGAGCTTCCGAGGTGGTGCGGATTGCTCCGGAAGATGTGACCGCAACGGTTGTCGGTTTGGACATTGATCGCAAGCGGCCGCTCGTTGTGATTACCAGTGGAAGTCGCGGGGCGAGCCCCATTAACGACGCCGCGTTGGCGTGGTTGTTGAGCAAAGAGGACATGGATTATCAAGTTGTGTGGGTCACGGGGCAGGTTCACTATGAACAGATTGCGAATCGCACTCAGGCTCTTTCGGAAATGCTCAAGGCTGCGGTGAAGATCGTTCCGTTCCATCACGACATGCCAAGCCTCCTGTCGCTCGCGGCGCTGATCATCAGCCGCGCAGGAGGCACCACCCTGGCTGAGATCACGGCTTTGGGTGTTCCCGCCATACTCATTCCTTCGCCGTACGTGACGCATCGGCATCAGGACTACAACGCGGCTGCGCTGGTGAACGCGGGTGCGGCCAAACTCCTCGATGAGGCGCAGTTGGGCGGTGAGTCGCTCAAACGATTGGCGGAACAGTTGGTTCATAACCGTTTCGCGCTGGAAGAGATGAGACGGGCAAGCTTAAAACTGGGAAGACCCGATGCGCTGGCGCGCATTGGCGCCGAAATCGACCGGTTGACCGCTCCGCCATCCTGAGCGTTCCGACCTGGCGGGAACGGTCGCCTAGGGAACCTGTGAAAAAGTCCGGAGCGGTACGAAAACTGGGCACATATAGCGTTTGAGGCTTTAATCAAACGCTATATGTGGACAATTTGGCGACGGACCGATCGAATTTCACAGGTTCCCTGGAGCAGGCGGCGTGTATGGGCGAGTGTCACCAAGCGCGCGTGCTTACATATGATGATGTACGTCAGCGGACAGCGACGTTCGGCGCCGGACTCCAGCGCCTAGTGGTCGGCGTATCGTCTATTCAGGGGAGTGCGGTGTGGAAAGGGGCAAGTTCTGGTTATGGATCGGCGGTCGCTTGAGTCAGTCTTCGCAGGTGTCGCGCAGAGCGTACTCTATGACGAACCGCTGGTTCGTCATACGACCTGGCGTATCGGCGGCCCGGCGGATGTTCTGATCATTCCCGGCACACTGACGGAGGTGAAGGCGGCGCTTGCCAGCGCCAAGCGGCACGAGTTGCCGGTTTTTGTGCTGGGGCGAGGCAGTAACCTGCTTGTCAAGGACGGCGGTATACGGGGAGTCGTTCTGAAACTGGGCGACGACTTTGCGGCAGTCGAAACATCTGCGTGCTCTCTGACCGCGCTGGCCGGTCGGACGATCGTGTCCGCCGCGCATATTGCCATTCGCCGCGGTCTCTCTGGACTGGAATTCGCGACAGGGATTCCGGGAACCGTTGGCGGCGCCGTCACAATGAACGCAGGCGCACACGGGGGCGAGATCAGGGATGTACTGGCGAAGGCCACAGTGATCGATCGTGCTGGAGAGGTGTTGGAAGTGCTGCCGCAAGACCTCGCGTTTGCGTACCGCCACAGCGACATTGGGGAAAAGGGCCTGGTGGTGGTGGAAGCGACGTTTGCGCTGACAGCGGGTGATCGCGCCAAAATGCAGGAACGTGTCCGCGCATGGAGCAGGCGAAGGCTTGTGAGCCAACCTCTGTCATTGCCAAGTTGCGGGAGCGTATTCAGAAACCCCTCCGGAGACTTTTCCGCCAGACTGATTGAAGCCGCAGGTTTGAAAGGTCGGCGGATCGGAAACGCGATGATCTCTGATCTCCACGCCAACTTTATTGTGAACCTGGGCCAAGCCCAGGCGGTCGACGTGATGGCGCTCATGCGCCTTGCGCAGACCGAGGTGTGGGAACGGTTCGGCGTCAAGCTGGAACCGGAAGTTCGAGTGGTAGGAGAGGACGAGGCGCGGAGGTGACGAACGTGGAGCGTTTAGTCATTGAAGGCGGTGAGCGTCTCAGTGGTTCGATACGGGTACATGGGTCAAAGAATGCCGCGCTGCCGATTCTGGCGGCGGTGGTCATGGCTGATGGCGAAACCGTTGTGCACGATGTGCCGAATCTGGACGACATCCATGTCATGCTGGACATTTTGCGCTCATTGGGCGCCCGCGTGACATACGACAATGGGCATGTGACTGTGGATCCACGCACGATCCACACGACAGACGTGCCCGAGCATCTGATGAGGCTCATGCGCTCGTCGATTTTCTTGATGGGTCCCCTGTTGACCCGCTTTGGTTCCGTTCGTGTTTCAAAGCCTGGCGGCTGTACAATCGGATCTCGTCCGGTCGACTTCCATCTGAAGGGGCTGGAACTGCTGGGGGCGGAGATCACCGATCGGCACGGGTTTATCGAGTGTAGAGCAGAACGCCTGCGGGGCGCCACGATCTTTCTTGACTATCCAAGCGTCGGCGCGACGGAGAATTTGATGATGGCGGCTGCTTTGGCGGATGGGGAGACTGTCATCGGCAACGCGGCGCGGGAACCCGAGATTCGGGATCTGGCGGACTTTCTTGTGAGGCTGGGGGCGCGGGTGCGGGGCGCCGGAGAGGATACGATCACGATTGAAGGTGTGCCGCGACTGGCGAGTTGTGAGTTCGATGTGTCCCCGGATCGAGTCGTGGCCGGCACGTTGCTGCTCGCGGCTGCAGTTACCAGGGGAAACGTGCAGCTGCGCAATGTGCGGGCTGCGGACCTGACGGCCGTCATCACCAAATTGCGCGAAACAGGTGTGCAGGTCACGGTTTCGCATGATATACTGGAACTCAAACGCACAGGCGCATTGCGGGCTGTCGATCGCATTCAAACCGCTCCTTTCCCGGGGTTTCCCACGGATTTGCAAGCACCCTTCATGTCCTTGCTGACTTTGGCCAATGGCATCAGCGTCATTTCGGAGACGGTGTTTGAGGACCGCTTTCAGCACGTCAGTGAACTTCAGCGGATGGGCGCGGCGATCAAGGTTGATCTCCGCTCGGCTTTTGTGCGGGGGGTAAAGGAACTGTCCGGAGCGGTGGTCGAGGCTACCGATCTGCGCGCAGGCGCTGCGCTGGTGCTGGCGGGGCTTGCTGCGGAAGGCACGACAGTGGTCGAACGGGTCCATCATATCGATCGCGGCTATGAGGCGCTTGAACTGCAATTGCACGATTTGGGGGCACGAATTTCCAGAGTGAGAGATGCAAAGCGACGGATCGGGAAAAAGGCGGACGCCTAGAGGAGCATGAGACTTGTCTCTGTATTGGGGTACAGGGTTCATGCACTGTGCCCCTCTTTTTTCCATGCGAAGAGGTCTGCCGAGTGAAGGGAGCCAAGTCTTGACGTGGCCGAAATGGCGCCTGCTAATTATAAACGCAGGATTACGTATACATTGCTCATCCTGATATTTTTTATACTGGTCCTGTTCGCCATCTATATTCGTTCGCCGCTGGCGACCGTTAAAACTGTCCGCGTGACTGGAGCCGCGGACATTGCCGCCGCTTTACTGATCCGCGACACCGGGATAAAGGACGGACAAAACCTGTTCAAGGTACCGGTCGCAGTCGCGCAACAACGTTTGCTGGCGGACTTCCCGCTGCTGCTAAGCGCGCGCATCGAGCGCAATTTTCTCAGGCGGTCCGTGACCATCGTCGTAGTGGAGCGATCTGTGGCCGGGTTACTGGAGGCGAACGGGGGATTTTACACGGTGCTCGCTGACGGAACGGTCCTGGAAAACGATTCTGCTGGCGTTGGCGTAAACAAACCGATTTTGTCCACTTCGCAACCCCTGTCCATCAGCTTGGGCAGTAAGCTGCAAAATTCTGGATTGCTCTCGATCTGTCGTCAACTGCCAGACATTCCTCCCGCAGAGGTGGCCCAGCTCTCTGAACTGCACGTGGAGCCAATGAACGGACGCCTCGGTATTCTGGCGTTTACGCGCGATGGCTTTGAAATTCGTATGCCGATCAGTCATATTAGCGCTTCTTTGGCCCTCTACGACGCGATTCGGCGCAAACTGGCGCTGCTGCATGTGGGACCGGGCATGGTTGACCTGATTTCGAGCCAAAACGGAGTGTATAAGCCTTATCGCAAATAGGGGGTTCGGGATGTGAAGCAATGGCCGCGCACCGCATCGAACTCGGCTCTCCGCCGGCGCGTTGTCGCATCGTGGACCATTGTCGCCGCGGTATTTGGCCTGATGGTGTCGGTGCAGTATCACGACGTGACGTTGGGCGGCGCCGCCATTTGGTCTGCTTTGCCCGATGTTGCCAGTGTGAGCTCGCGTCTCGCGGCGGTCGACAACGTAAACCAGTCGCTGATGAAGCGGGAGGCCGGCATAATGCGCAGAGTACTGGTGCTGCAGGCGGACGCCATCCGGCGAGGGGGTGTGACCGCTCTTGTGGAACGTCAACTGCATGCCGCGCGGGTGTTGGCAGGTACTGTAGCGCTCACTGGACCAGGCGTTGTCGTCACCATCTCGGACGGTCACATGAGTGGTCCTGACATGGCGCGGTTCATCACCCATGACTGGGATCTGCGCTCGGTTGTGAATGAACTGTTTGTCGCGGGCGCAGACGCTGTTTCCATCAACTCGGCGCGCATCTCGGCGCAAACCGGTGTGTACTGTATCGGCCCGGTTGTGCGCGTGGGGACTGTACGCCTTGGCCCGCCGTTTGTCATACGCGCGATCGGCGACAGTTCCGTGCTTGCAGCAGCCCTCAACTTGCCGGGCGGAGTGCTCGACGCGCTGCGCGGCGCAAACCGGGGTCTCGATGTGACCCGGCCTGAGCAGAAGCGACGCATCCGCATTCCCGCATACGAACCAGCCCTGCTGGCGCAAACAGGGGAGGCGCAACAGTGAAGCCTGTCTCCCTGAGAGCTTTGTTTGGCGTCAGTGTCACTCTCGGAATTTTGCTTGGATTGGAGTTTCACATTGACCGCACACCCTCAGTACAGGCGTACACCTCTTATCTGTCGCAGAGTGAGGCCCTGAACGCAGCCCTCGCAAGAACGGCTGTGTTGACCGCCGCCCTTGCCGCAGACGATGCGCAACTGCGCGCGCTAGAGGAAGTATCCGTGCACGCCAAGGTCGGTCTCGTTGATTTGCGGCAGGAACTTGCCAAACTCAGGAAACAGGCGGGTATGACAACGGTTGCCGGACCTGGTGTCCGCATCAGCATCGCCTTTGATCCGAAGCTGCCGATCATTCCGGGGCTCAGCTATGTAGATGAGGCGACACAACTGCAGATTGTTGTCAACGCTCTCCAAGCCGGCGGCGCGCAAGCTATCGCCATCAACGGACAGCGGCTTGTCACCACGTCCAGCATTCGTTCTGTACACGGACTGTCCGCGAATGCCGGACCATTCTCCGGTGTCGTACAGGTGAACGGGCAACCCGTTCTCGCTCCTTATGAGATCGAGGCGGTCGGATCGCCGGGTCGTTTGGTCACAATCCTGACTGCAGAAGCGCTGGGACAGCAGTTCAATATCCTGGAGCAGTCCTTTACCGTCTCACAGTTCCGCAAAACGCCCATCACGTTGCCCGCTTACAGCGGCCCGCTGCCCGGTCAATACTCTACGGAGGTTGGTATTTAAGATGAGAATGGTGATTATACCGTTGATCGGACTGCTGTTTGGCCTGGCCGTCGGAATGGCCGTCAATATTCGCCTGCCGATTCAGTATGCCGCTTATCTGTCGGTGGCCATTCTCGCCGCTCTGGATACGGTGTTTGGCGGAATCAAGTCTGGGCTGCAGCATGAGTTTGACCATCGCGTGTTCCTGACAGGATTTTTTTCCAACACGCTGCTCGCGGCAGCCCTGGCGTTTATCGGCTCGCTGCTCGGAATCGATCTCACATTGGCGGCCGTGGTTGCCTTTGGTGTTCGGATCTTCAATAATGTGGCGACCATTCGTCATTTGTTCTTGCAGCGCAGAAAAATCCCTTCCCATCAGTAGTCATTTTCATGCTAAGATAGACTGGTATAATTATAAAGACTGTTTTTGGGAAGTTGATTGGAGAAGGGAGTGCCACTCCTTGACCAAGGGAGATATTGTTGTCGGATTGGACATTGGAACCTCGACAGTCCGTGCGATCATCGGCGAGCTTGACGGATTGAATGTCAATATTATCGGTGTTGGCACGGCAAAAAGCGATGGGATTAAAAAAGGGGCCATCGTCGACATCGACAAGACGGTGACGGCGATTCGCGCGGCGGTGGATCATGCGGAACGCATGGTTGGAATATCGATTGGGACAGCTTACGTCGGGGTGTCAGGCAGTCATATCTCCCTGCAACCAAGTCATGGAATCGTGGCAGTTTCCGCCGTGGATCGGGAGATCGGCGATGAAGACGTGGAACGGGTCATCGCAGCGGCCCGTGTGATCAATTTGCCTGCCGAGCGGGAAATCGTGGACGTTGTTCCGCGTGAATACACGGTCGACGGTTTGCAGGAGGTGACCGATCCCCGGGGCATGATCGGGGTGCGCCTTGAGGTTGACACGTACGTTGTCACGGGCTCGCGGACGGTGTTGCACAACCTTTTGAGGTGTGTGGAACGGGCGGGCATCGAGGTGGCTGGAACGGTCCTCATGCCTCTCGCCGCCGCTGGCATGGTGTTGTCAAACGATGAGAAAAAACTCGGTGTGGTGCTGGTTGACGTTGGCGCAGGATCAACGACGATCTCGGTGTTTGAACGGGGATCATTGGAGCGTTTTGCGGTCGTTCCCGTCGGCGGCGACAGTGTGACGAGCGATATCACGGTCGGTTTGCAAACGGGCACCGACGCCGCAGAGGCGGCCAAGTGCAGGCACGGTGTGGCGCAGGTTTCGATAGCGCGTGAAGAGGAAAAATTCAAGGTATCGCGAATAGGTAGTAGTGTGGATCGGGAGTGTACAACAGTCGAACTCGCCTATATTATTGAACCTCGTATGCAAGAGATCTTTTCTTTGGTCCGGTATGAGGTGGAGCGGTTGGGATATCCGCGCGGGTTGCCGAGCGGGTACGTACTGTCTGGAGGATCGATGTTACTGAAAGGGGCAGACAGACTCGCGGAACAGGTGCTTGATGGTCCGGTTCGAGTAGCGATACCCGATTACGTAGGAGTGCGCGATCCATCCTATGTGGGTTGTGTCGGGATGATCAAGTATGTCTCCAGGTACTACCAACGGCAGACGGTCGCCGCGACCGCGCAGGCAAGGCGGTCCAGGGGCGGTCAGAGCGCTCTGCAGAAGATCAAGGGTTGGTTTCAGGATTTCATCTAGTTGTATATTTCGTGCGTGTCATATAGGGCGTCAAGGAGGACGTGTGATGTTGGAGTTCGATTTTGAACTGGATTCGCTTGCGCATATCAAGGTCATTGGCGTGGGCGGAGGCGGGTGCAATGCGGTCAACCGAATGATCGATTCAGGCGTTCGCAACGTAGATTTTATTACGGTCAACACCGATGCACAGGCTCTACATCTCTCAAAAGCGCCCGATCGCATTCAGATCGGTGAAAAACTGACTCGCGGTCTGGGCGCGGGCGCCAATCCGGACATTGGGAAAAGAGCTGCTGAAGAGAGCAGGGAAGCGGTCATGAACGCCTTGCGGGGCGCGGATATGGTTTTTGTTACGGCGGGCATGGGCGGCGGCACGGGAACGGGAGCCGCGCCGGTGATCGCGGAGATAGCGAAGGAACTGGGCGCTCTGACTGTAGGAGTTGTCACGAAACCCTTTACTTTTGAGGGTCGCCGTCGTTTAACGCAGGCTGAGAACGGCATAGCGGCGTTAAAGGAGAAAGTTGACACTCTCATCGTCATTCCGAATGACCGACTGCTGGAAATCGTCGAGAAGAACACACCGATGCTGGAGGCGTTTCGCGAAGCGGATAATGTGCTGCGCCAGGGTGTGTCCGGCATTTCCGACCTGATTGCAGAGGCTGGACTGATCAATGTTGATTTCGCCGATGTGAAAACGATCATGACCGAACGCGGCTCTGCTCTCATGGGCATAGGTGTGGCCAGTGGTGAGAAACGGGCTGCCGAGGCCGCGCAAAAGGCCATTCGCAGCCCGTTGTTGGAAACATCCATCGACGGCGCTCGGGGTGTCCTGATTCAGGTCGCGGGTGGGGAAAATCTCACGTTGTTCGAGGTGACGGAAGCCGCCGATATCGTGGCGGAGGCCGCCGACGCGGACGTGAACCTGATCTTTGGCGCCGTGATAAAACCTGATCTTAAGGATGAACTGATTGTTACGGTGATTGCCACCGGTTTCGAGCACCGCCCAGGCACTGCGGCGCCGAAACCGTTTTTGCGCAAGCCAGAAGGACAGCCTGGTCCGGCGGGCGCCAGTGACAATCTGGAGATCCCGGCATTTTTACGCAATAGGCAAAATCTCCGTCCGTAGATCCGTCGCCATCGCATGAGGCCGCCAATCAATCACTGGCCATATAAAAATTCACTTTGCATCGGGCAACTGACGTCAGGAACGGGAGTTTACCCATGAATCTGCCCGGAACCACCATGGTTCCGGGCAGATTCATGGGTAGAGGGGCATATCCGTTGTGTAGGGGCTTTGGCGGGGAGCAACTGCATCTCTAGAAACCTTGGCAACCCGGTCGACAATGTCGATTCTTTTCTTACGCCACGGGCAAGTTCTGACAAACTTCGCAATACACATGTACTATACTGTGGGCACTCACCCACAGGGGGTTCTCGTGTGGTCGTCTACGTGGATATCGCGTTTGCTATCAATCTTTGTGTCGATGCGTGTCTGCTGTTGATCACAGCCTCTTTGATGCGCCGACGCATCACGATACGGCGCGCCATCGCTGCGGCGGGTGTGGGGTCGCTCTATGCGGTGGTTACACTATTTCCCGGCACTGGGTGGTTGCGGACGTTTCTATGGAAATGGCTGTGTTCGCTGGTCATGGTGAATATCGCGTTTTCCGTTCGTCTGGTGTCGCGGTACAGCTACTCACGGTTACTTGGCATGGCTAAGCTGGCGGCCGCGTTTTATGCCGTCACATTTGCCGCAGCCGGCGCTGTGTATGGCTTGCATAGCCTGTTTGCGCCGCAAACGTCCGCGTTTGCAGGTCTGATGTTGATTCGCGGACAAATTGCCTGGTGGACTAGCATGTCTTCTCTCGGACTGGTCATCGGACTCCCGACGGCGCTGATCGCAGTGCGTGCTCTGTGGGGGCATGTGGTGCAGCACAGGCGTTACAGTGGAGAAATCGTCGTCACGCGCCTTTCCGTAGAGGAACGAAGCGTCGAAGTGAGGGCGTTGCTTGATACGGGTAACGCCCTCGCCGATCCGGTGACCCGAACGCCTGTGGCGGTGGTGCATGCCGAAAGGGTTGGGGAGTTGCTGCCGGCCGAGTTTGTATCTGCTATTGACGCCGGGAAAGACCCGTTGCAGGTGCTGTATGGTCACACCGCCAACCTGGATCACTTTGCCAAGCGCATCTGCATTGTTCCTTATCGAGGCGTGGGTGGACACGGGGGGTATTTAATGGCATTTCGCCCTGACGACGCTGTGGCGCTTCTCGACAGTGGCGCAGTGTCTCTGAAACCCATTTTGGTCGCCTTGCAACTGCACCAGCTCTCCAAGGGAGATCAGTACGACTGCATTCTGCCCGCCAGCGTCACGGCTTTACTCGTAGAAGGGAGAGAGAGCAGTGTTTCTACCGGTTCGCATACGTCTCCAGGTGAGGCTACTCGTTCTTCGCATTCTGCTTAAACTGGGCGCCGGCCCGGATCCGATCTATTATGTTGGAGGCAGCGAAGCTTTGCCGCCTCCACTGACGCGCGAAGAAGAAGAATTCCTGCTGGAACGCCTGCCAAGCGGTGATGAGGCTGTCCGGTCGTTGCTGATCGAACGAAACTTGCGTCTGGTGGTCTACATCGCTCGCAAATTCGAAAACACAGGGATCAATATCGAAGATTTGGTCTCTATCGGAACCATTGGCCTGATCAAGGCTGTCAATACGTTTGATACGGAAAAGAAAATCAAACTCGCCACCTACGCGTCCCGTTGTATCGAGAATGAGATCTTGATGTTTCTGCGCAGAAACAACAAAGTGAGGGTTGAAGTTTCGTTTGATGAACCGCTGAACGTAGACTGGGATGGCAATGAATTATTGTTGTCAGACGTTTTGGGAACGGAAGGCGACACTATCTACCGAGACATAGAGGAGGAAGTTGACCGGACTTTACTCTATGGAGCTCTCGACAAGCTGACAGATCGGGAGCGCAGAATCATGGAACTGCGCTTCGGTTTGGCGGGTGAAAAGGAGATGACGCAAAAGGATGTCGCGGACCTGCTGGGCATCTCGCAGTCTTACATTTCGCGGCTGGAAAAACGCATTATCAAGCGGTTGCGCAAAGAATTCAACAAGATGATATAGCTGCATAATTCTCCCTCTCGAGGACATACTGGTACACGAATTGAACCGGAATGGTGCCTTGGAGGGAAGACCTTGAAGCGCAATAAAGTCGAGATCTGCGGTGTCAATACGTCACAGCTTCCCGTTTTGACCAATGCCGAGATGAGAGATCTGTTTACGCGCCTGCAATCCGGTGAAACGGCGGCGCGGGAGAAACTTGTAAACGGCAACCTTCGCCTGGTCCTGTCTGTCATACAGCGTTTCAACAACCGGGGAGAATACGTCGACGACCTGTTTCAGGTAGGCTGCATTGGACTCATGAAGGCCATTGACAATTTTGATCTTAGCCAAAACGTGAAATTTTCGACTTATGCTGTTCCCATGATCATCGGCGAGATCAGGCGATACTTACGCGACAATAATCCGATCCGCGTCAGTCGATCACTGCGTGACATCGCCTATAGAGCACTGCAAATACGCGATAGTTTGACAAACCAAAATTTGCGCGAGCCGACAATCGCAGAAATTTCGCAGGTCATGGAAGTCGCCAAAGAGGAAGTCGTGTTTGCTCTTGACGCTATTCAGGATCCCGTATCTCTGTTTGAACCCATTTATCATGATGGGGGAGATCCGATCTTTGTGATGGACCAGATCAGTGATGAGCAAAATCAGGACAGCTCCTGGATCGAAGGCATCGCGATCAAGGAGGCCATGAGAAGGCTGTCCGATCGTGAGAAACGAATTTTGTCGATGCGGTTTTTTGAAGGGAAGACACAGATGGAGGTGGCCGATGAGATAGGGATCTCCCAAGCGCAGGTGTCGCGCCTGGAGAAGGCCGCCATTGTGCACATGCAAAAATACATCAAATAGCCTCTATGCCGCGGAGCCGCGTGATTGCGGCAATCAGATTGATACGTCAAGACTTGCCGTGCGCTGTCATAGGCTAGAGTGAGTGCAGCCAATTCGGTTGCCGCCGAAAACGGGGCGATGGCGAATGAGGGCTTCAGAACTGCAGGCCAAAGATGTGATCAACATCGTGGATGGAAGGAAACTGGGCGCGATCGGGGATCTTGACATCGACCTGGAGAGTGGTGTCTTGCGGGCGATGATCATCCCGGCGGAGGGCAGATTCTTTGGGTTGTTGGCAGGTGGGGAGGAGGTTGTAATCCCCTGGACGCAGATCGTAAAAATTGGATCGGATGTCGTGCTTGTGGATCTGCGCCACGGCGGCGGAACATCCGAGTCGACCTATCTCGCCGGGAGCCGCGCAAGTGGACAGTCCAGCGGGTACTGACCGGGAGACCGGTCCTTTTTTGACGGCGTTTTTGTGGTAGGATGTAGGTGTCACGGTATGGAGGTGTGATGTTTGGCGCAGTGGCTTAACGTGGGCAAATGGTTGGGTGTCAATGTCGACGGCGGCTTTTCCGGTCGTCGCGGCGGCGTGAGCAGGGGCTCCTTTGAATCGCTCAATGTCGGCCTGCACGTGCCTGATCAGCCAACGGATGTACTGCACAATCGCGCGCTTGTGGCGAAGCTCCTGTCCATACCTCCTGCGCGCGTCACCTATGCGCAGCAGGTGCATGGAAAGGCGGTTGCGGTCGTAGATCGACGCCTGGAGGGGCGCGGTGCTTTCGATCACGCTGACGCGTTGCCGGGTGTGGACGCCATGGTCACACGGGAACGAAACATGGCGCTGGCTGTGCTTACGGCCGACTGCGTTCCGCTCTTGCTGGCCGACTCCCGCGGCGCTGTGGCCGCCGTCGCTCACGCGGGATGGCGAGGAGCGGCCGAGGGTGTGGTTTCTGCGACGATCCACGCCATGGAGGATCTCGGGGCCGAGCCGATGAACATCAGGGCGGTGATCGGACCTGCGATTCGCGGCTGCTGCTATGAAGTGGATCTGCCAGTGATCAGGGCCGTGACAACTGCGTATCGGCGCTTCAGCCATGATGCAGATGCGCCTGACCTGCCCCGGTCTGCTCGTTCCATTGGCGCCGTCATGCTTGATTTGCCAACGCTTTGTATCCATGAGTTGCTGTCACTGGGCGTCCATTCGGCTCACATCCTGGATACGAGTGTCTGCACCAGTTGCATGGACGGCTACTTTTCGCATCGGCGCGATCATGGCGTGACTGGTCGCCAGGGCGGATTTATCTGTCTGAGGGAGTGATTCTGACCACGTGCAGTGGAGTGATACGGAATATAAACTGCAGGTTCGTGAACGTCTGCGTGCCATTTCGCAACGGATCAGACAGGCGCAGGAGAAAACAGGTCGCGCCAAGGAAACAGTGCGCCTGATTGCGGTAACGAAGTATGTGGATGTTCAGCGAGTTCTGGCGCTGCAGTCAGAGGGGCTGAAAGACTTCGGAGAAAACCGGTGGCAGTCTGCCAGTTCCAAGGTGGAGGCGTTGTCGGCAGGCACGTGGCACTTCATCGGGCCTTTGCAGCGCAACAAGGTGTCGGCAGTGGCGCGCCATTTTGCGTGGATCCACAGTGTGGATCGGCCGCAGTTGGCCGATGAGATTGGGCGGGTCGCGAACCAGCTTGGGAAAACCGTGTCGGTGCTCCTGCAAGTGAACATTTCCGGCGAACAGCAAAAATCGGGGATTGCGCCCGCGCAAGCCCTCGACTTGCTCCTGCACTGTACGGCATTGTCCGGTGTCGCTGTCAGGGGTCTCATGGCCATTGGCCGTCAGGTTGACGACCCGGAGGGCGCACGGCGGGATTTTGCCGAGTTGCGGATGTTGCGGGATCGCCTGCAGACAGCGAGCGGAGTTTCTCTTCCGGAATTGTCAATGGGGATGTCCAATGACTTTGACGTGGCGGTTGAAGAAGGGGCAACCATGGTACGCGTGGGCCGCTTGCTCGTCGCGTCAGGAACATCGTAAAAAGCTCCGGATCTCGCCCCTTTTCGGACACGCGCTAATAGTGTATCTTAGAGGTTGATAGATTCATGAAGAGGGGATGTGATTTCATGCTCGACCGCGTCATGCACTTCCTGGGGCTTGGCGATGACGAAGGGGAGGAAGAGACACTGGTTGACGACACCGCCTATGAACCGGAAACGGAACCCGTGGCGCCCGGACGTCGCGGTACGGTGGTCAATTTGCACACGCAAAAGCAGGTGCGAGTGATTCTCGCGGAGCCGGGTTCCTACGACGATGCTCAGATGATCGCCGATCACCTGAAAGCGCATCGGTCTGTCATTGTCAATTTGCACCGCGCTCCCTACGATCAGGCATTGCGGGTCGTCGATTTTATGAGCGGCTGCGTGTACGCTCTTGGCGGAAGTATGCAGAAACTGGGCCATCACATCTTTCTCTGTGCGCCTGAGAACGTGGATATTCAAGGCACGATGAGTGAATATTTAGCAGGTGAAGGCAGAGCGCACTTGAGGTGACAATTTGATCGGTCAATTCGTTTTATGGGTCATGAATCTATACTGGTATTGCATCCTCGCGCGCATGCTGATCGGATGGTTCCCGGATGTCGCGTCGATGGGCATTGGACGCGCCATCATTCGGGTAACGGAACCGTATCTCTCGCTGTTTCGTCGGTTTATCCCACCGGTGAGAATTGGCGCCGGCTACCTGGACCTATCGCTCATCGTCGCCGTGATCGCGTATTATTTTGCGGAAAACGGATTGCTGTGGGTGCTGGAATATATTCTACAATTGTTTGGCCTATCGTAAGAGTGGAACTGAGCGCAAAGGCAGGGTAGATCACAAATGCGCGATGAAGCGAGGATTCACTTTCGTCCGTCCGAACAGATCCTCGCCAAACGCTTCGAAGAATGGGCGACGCGAGCTCGCGCCTCGGAACGACTGACTGTAACTGATTTTCTAACCCCGCGCGAGGCTGCGATCGGCGTGGTGGTCGCCGCTGCAGAAGGGGTTTCGTGGCGTACATACGGTGGACATGGAGACGCGGAACGCGCTTGCGGCTGTTTTTACGAGATGGGTGGACCCAGCCCGCAGGAAAGCGACTTTGCGATCAGTTGTCTGCGGGTCATACCCGGAACAGGAGAGCCCCCGCCAACCCATGGGGACTATCTCGGTTCGCTGCTGGGCCTGGGCATCAAACGGGATCGCATTGGCGACATTGCATTTGGCGTACAGGGCGGTGCCTATGTGTTTTGTAAAACGGCCATTGCCCCTGTCATTCTGGGCAATTGGGTACGGGCGGGCCGCGCGGCGATTCGGGTAAGTCCAGTGGAAATCGGTGCGATCGCAGGGATTGCGCCGCCAGTTTTGACCGAACGGGTGGTAACGCTGCAGAGCCTGCGACTGGATGCGCTTGTGGGGCATGCGTTCGGACTGTCAAGGACAAAGGCGCTGGAACCCATCAGGTCAGGAGACGTACAGTTGAACTTCTCCGTCTGTACCGATCCATCGGAAGAAATTCAGTCTGGCGATATCGTATCGCTAAGAGGCCATGGACGTGCGCGCGTCCTTCTTGCGCAAGGGCAGTCGCGCAGTGGACGCACATTTGTTCGCATCGGCCGCTATACTTGATGATGAAAATAGAGGAATTTGGTCGTGACATGTCGAATATGTGACCAATGCTAAACCAACCGTTTCCAGATTTATAGTAGGAGGTAGACTCATCGTGCCTTTGACCCCTCTTGATATTCATAACAAAGAGTTTAAACGATCCCTGCGTGGGTATAACGAAGACGAGGTCAACGATTTTCTCGACAGGGTCATCAAGGATTATGAAGTGTTGATCCGGCAGCATAAGGAACTTGAGGAAAAGTACTCCCAGATGGAAGAGCAGGTAAAAAACTTCAGGATGATGGAGGACTCGCTCGGCAAATCCATCATGCTGGCGCAGGAAACCTCGGAGGAACTGAAGCAAAACGCCCGAAAAGAGGCGCAGCTGGTGGTTCGCGAAGCCGAGAAGAACGCGGATCGGATCGTTCAGGACGCTTTGAACAAGGCGCGCAAGACAGCCATGGAACTCGATGAGGTTAAGAAACAGGCCGCCATATTCAGAGCGCGATTCCAGTCGCTCATGCAGGCGCAAATGGAATTGCTCAAATCCACGGAGTGGGATGAACTGACGGATGCCCGGTCGGAATAGGTTGCGTCAACTCACATAGTAAATTTCGTACTGTACCATGTGTTCAGCGCGACACTTGCGCGGCGCATCGTCAGTCTTTCTTCCTGGGCGACCGGCATCTGGTGGGATCAGGCGGTCAGGGAACCAGTTCGTTCTCCTTCCGGGTTCCCTGACCGCCTGAGTCCACAGGTATACTGAGACGCAGGGAAAGGCTGTTCACCCTGCTGAGTCGGTTTCGTCTCGTGTCTCATGATTGAGCCCCATGTTTGACTAACGCAAGGCAGACGGTTGCACTCGATTTCGATGTCTCGTATTATGTAATTGATCAATCAATAATATTGAAAACGAAATGACCTGAGAGTTGTGGGGGCGGACACGATGGACGAATCGGATCACAAGACCCTGCATGCGCGAGCACAGCACACTTCGACGAACCGCAGGGAAGAGATTCTGGAGGCCGCAGTGGCAGTCTTTGCGGAAAGCGGCTACTATCGCGCGACAACAGCCCAGGTAGCTGAAAGAGTCAGTATTTCGCAACCTTACGTATACAGGTTTTTTGAGACTAAGGAGGCT
>JAJZCB010000098.1 GCA_021846285.1 Bacillota bacterium | reverse complement strand
GACATCGATCGAAGGACTGCTGCTGACAGGAACGGACGTATGCTCGCTGGGGATCGAAGGGGCATTGATGGGAGGCGTATTTGCGGCAGGCACTGCGTTGGGGCCTTTGGGGTTTTTTCGGGTGATGACCGCCGCGCACAGACACGCTGCCGCCAACGATCGGCGGCGCGAGAATCCGTGAGGGATGCGATCGAGCAGTTATGCAACCGTTTGTGGCTGTGACGCTCAAGGAGACAGCGAGTGTGGTGCGCAATGGCGAGCTTCTGATCGGACACGTGCGCTCATTCTGACGCCGACGGCTTGGCTTCCTTCGCAATAACGGCAACCGTACAGCGCGAGACGCAGATCAGCCGGTCCTCATCATCGCGAATTTTGATGTCCCATACATAGGTGGTGCGTCCCTGGTGCAGGGGAACCGCCGTTGCCGTGACAAATCCGCTCGTGGCGGATCTGATGTGGTTCGCATTGATTTCTAACCCTACCGCCGTCTGCCGCTCCCGATCGATCAGGGTCCATGTGCCGAGACTGGCGACCGTTTCTGCCAGCGCCACCGACGCCCCGCCGTGAAGCAGCCCGGCGGGCTGAGTTGTTCTGTGATCGACCGGCATGCGGGCCACGAATCGTTCCGAGTCCACATGAAGCACTTCGATGCCCAACCACTCAATCATGGTGTCTCGCGTCCACGTTTCATTCATGCTGCCTAACCCCCTGACCGTTCTATTTAGAGCCGACTGTTCTATAATATCATGAACATCGATTTACAATCCTCGTAACGCAGACGTACAGACTGCAGCCCCGGTTGCGCGCATTTCCATTCGACGAAGTTCTGTCGCTCGCTGCCATAACCAGCTTCAGACCCGCATACCCATGTAAGAGGCAACGCCACGGGAGGGTATGAACTTGTACATCTATACCACGAAAAAAGGCGACACTGTCATGAGCGTCACCAAATCAACGGGAACTTCCGAACAGGAAATCTACCGCCTCAATGGTCTGGAAAGCGATAAGCTCACCTCTGGAATCAATCTGCTCATTCCCGGAAAACCGAGCACACTGGTCCATCATACCGTTGGCCCCGGAGAGACCCTGACATCCATCGCACGTCTGTATGGCATTCCCATAACCGCCGTGGCGGGAGCGAATGCACTCGCCGACAACGCCGAACTGGAGCGCGGTCAAATCCTGTTTGTTCCCATGCCGATCAAAGACAAGCGACAGATTGAAGTGAATGGATACCTGATCCCTTCCGGCGCCTCGGCAGATGCAACAACCATAACTGAATCAGGCGAGTTAAGCTACATCACCATCTTCAGTTATCATGTGAACGATCGCGGCGGCATCGTTCCCCTGCCCGATCAACAGGCGCTCACCGCCGCCAAATCGCATGGCATATCGTTGCTCCTGTCCGTAACCAATTTTGACGGCACAAACTTCAACACCGAACTGGCCCACACCATTTTGGCCAGCGCGGATCTGCGCAACAGTGTACTGACGGCGATTGAGGACAAATTGTCCGCTCAGGGATTCAGCGGCGTCAATATCGATTTCGAGCACATGAATCCCTCGGATCGCCCGCTCTACAACGCCTTTGTCACGGAACTGCGCGATCGCATGCATCCGAAAGGCTACACCGTGTCGATCGCCATGGGACCAAAAACAAAGGACGAGCCAAACGCCGCATGGATGGGCGCGTTCGACTACAAGACGCTCGGTTCCGTTGTGGACTTTATCATGCTCATGACCTATGAATGGGGATGGGTGGGCGGTCCTCCCATGCCGATCGCACCCATCAATCAGGTGAGGGCCGTTCTGGAATACGCGACGTCCGTCATCCCTGCCGAAAAATTGTTGATGGGCATTCCGACGTATGGCTACAACTGGTTGATTCCAGACACGCCAAACAACCTGGCCACGGGCATTTCTCCGCTGTCTGCCCAAAATCTTGCGATAGACAAAGGCGCAGCCGTCCGCTTCGATCCCTTGGGCGCGAGTCCCATGTTTCACTACTGGATGGGGTCGCAGGAACACGAGATCTGGTTCGAAGACGCCAAATCGATCATGGCCAAGTTTCACCTCGTGTATGAAATGGGGTTGCGTGGCGTGAGCTTCTGGGTGCTGGGTCAGGCGTTTCCGCAACTTTGGCGGCTGGTGGCGGACACATTTGTGGTGAAGAAGGTGTAGACGACGTGATCCATGGGCGATTCCGGTTTATCGCCCGACACCGCCAAAACTTTACTTCCTGCTGCCCCCAGGAGGATGAGACTTTTTTCCCTGACTCCAGCCGATGACGCCAAATGTCATGGCAAACAGGAAAAACGCGCCGCTCGCCGTCCAAAAGGCAACACGATCTGCACCCGTATGACTGATTGCTTGTGAAATCTCGACAGAAGCAAATATGAGCATGGACGACATCATCAAATAATTGCTCCGCCTGGAACGTCTGGGGGTCAACTTCAACGTGTCTCGCCTCCCGGCATATCTGGCACGGTCATTGTACACAACCCCTGGAAGAATTGGAAGATGGTTTTACTACACCACTGTTTAAGTCGCTACAGGGAACGGACGACAATTTGTCTGCGGGTTTGCAGCATGACCTCTCCGCCTTTGATCTCTCCGCCTTCATATTGGGCTCCAAAATAAGCTGCGATGGAGGAGAGGCTTGAACACGATTGCCATAGCTGGGGACGCACCTAAGCTACACGCGCAGACGTGCGCGGGCCTGCAATTGTTGCTGGACCTGGGTGTAAAACCTCACCGTGTTCCCCGACTGGTTCCGCATCACGACCACAAGTGAATAGGGCTCATCCGCAAATAGCGTGGCCGCCCATGGCTCGACATGTCTTGTCACGACGACAAATAACCTGTTTTTGCCCCACCTTGAGTCCATTTGGGTGAATACCTTTGTTCCAGCCTGTACGGTGCCTTCCGAACGCAACTGGGCGTTGGGCGAAAACCCACTATACTCGTCCATCATGGGCTCCGCATCACCCTTTTTTGTCCTGTTAAAGACATCGAGTACCTGATTTAGGAACAATCCCTTGACGACCTTGAAGGACAGGGCGCTGCCTTTGTACTTGATCCGCGTTCGTCTGACGATTGGGGTATGCGCCAAGGCCACGGTGACCGTGCGTTTCCAACGACCGCCGGATAAAAAATCATCGGGCAAAGGGATCTCATAAAAATGGTGGGCGTCCCCACTCATCCGGTCATTGGCCATAAGCGTCACGCATTGTTCATCTGACAGTAGCGCCGCTCCCGAATCCGGCCTTCCATATCCCACGATACGAAAAAGTTTCTCGACATCACCCTTCAACAGAGTACGCGCGGCATCTGGCTGCGATGCGTGCGCCAAGATCAACGCCCGCAGCAGATTGGCATCCGCGTCTGGATAGGTCGCGAGCAAGCGTCCGGCCAAATTCGCTATCCTTGGAGCCGCATAGCTTGTCCCCACATCCATGGCAAACGGAGAGCCGTGTGCAAACTCAAGCGAGGTACTGATCTCTCCCAATGCAGCGTTTCCGATATCCAGGCGATCGACGCCGTGACGAACATTGACGGACAGATTCCCTCCGTACTCGACCAGCTCGGGTTTTATGGCCCCAAGCGGCCCCGGCCCCGTTCGCGTAAATGGTGAAGGTTGGTCTCGCCGCGCAATGGGCTGATACTCGACATCATTTGGAAATCGGGTCGCGAGTCGCGACACCTCATGACGCGCAATACTTCCTACGGTCAGCACATTCACGGCCGGGGCGGGATCCAGGATTCGGCAGGCCTCATCAAACAGGTAATGCGGATACTCGTGCAACCAGTGCATGGGAAACTCTTCGGTCCCATAAAAATTGCCGGCCGAAACAACGAACAGTACACCATGCTCCTGCGCCAGCGAATCAAGAACCGCAGCCAATCCCCTCACATGTCCACCATGGTACGGCTTCATTGAATCGCCAAACGAGAGATTGAAGATCTTGCATCCATACTGACTCGAAAAATATGACACTGCCCCAGCCACCGCATTTTCAATAAAACCCGATTGACCCTGGCTATTTTCATCTGTGATCCTGCCGCTGAACAAACGTAGTTGGGGAATGAAGCGCCCTTCCCGCAAACAGACCTCGACATCGCCGTACAGCGCAATACCCGCGACCATCGTTCCGTGCCCGTTTTCGTCTGCGGCGCTGCGGCTTCCCTGCAGAAAATTCTGAGCATCTCCTATGGCCGCGCCAAGAAGCGGATGGCCAGTTGCGACGCCACTATCCAGAACCACGATCGCAGGCATGTCGTCCGAAACTTCATCGAGAAGCGACATGTTCCTCACTTCAGTGTTGAGCAGCCGCGCATCAAACTGAAAATGTGGGGGAGCATCAACCAATCGCACGTCTCGATGTCGGAGGAGAAGTTCCAATTCGCCTTGCGACAATCGAACGCGCATCATGATGATCGTGGACTGGTTCATCTTATCGAGAATGTCGATCTGATGTGAAGCGCAGAATGACTCGAAGGATCGGATCATGGCCTCGCGTTCCGGGCGAGACTCCAGGGCCCAGAGCTCCACATCGATCACGAAGCGGGGCGCTCCCGCCACCGTTTCAAGCTGCTGTCCTCTGCGATCCTTTTCGGTCCACCCGTCTATGCCTGCAATGGCATACAGCAAGTCTGTTCGTGTCGGAGACCCACCGTGCTCCAGTTGGTCGAGTCGGTGACGAAACTCATTCAGGCCGCGTTCGTCCGCAAACATGACGACAACCTCGCGATCTTCCTGGCTGATCACCTTTAATCCACGGATACCCTCCAACTCTGCGACCGGCGTACCCGGGCTGACCGTCAACTTTAATAAACGGCGCGGATCGTATCCCTCTTCACTTGGAAGTTGCTCATTCTCAGCCAGTTGCTCCAGCAGTTTTCGGCCGTGCCCACGGACATCGCCAGGAACGATTTTGGGAACATTCCGTGCGCTCGAACGACGAGGATTGACCACCTCTTCGCGGCGTAAGAGCAAATGGGGATGGCGATCCAAGTCCGGCACTTGAGCACCCCCCTATCATCGAGGTCCGATAGACGCGCGCGACTCCTCGCGGCGTTTAGCGTCCATGACCATGTCTGGAGTCAGAAATTCACGTCCCCGCAAGACCATCGACTTGATAGACCGAATCAGGATTCGCTCAATGTCCGCGTGTGCAAATCCCGTAAATTCGTTGACAAAGACGCGATCATCCAAAGGCAGGTCGTGGCGCACACCCCGCAATTTGATCGTGAAGAGGGTGCGGATTTGCTCAAAGCTCGGCTTTTCAAAAAGCAGGACTTCGTCGAATCGCCGCCAGATGGCGCGATCCAACATTCTCTCGTGGTTGGTCGCCGCGACCAACAAACTGTTGCCGCGATAACTGTCCATCATTTGCAAAACGGAATTCACGACCCGTTTTAATTCCCCATGCTCTCCATCGTCATCTCGTTCTTTCCCGATCGCGTCAAATTCATCGAACAATGCCACGAAATGGCCCTCGCTCAAAAAATCAAACACCTTGCGCAGGTTTGCGGCTGTCTCGCCCAGGAATGACGACACCACTGCGTCAAAGCGAACGATCACCAGTTCCAGAGACAGTTCCAACGCGATCACTTCGGCGGTCAGTGTCTTGCCGCAGCCCGGCGGACCGCAAAACAGCAGTCTGTTCAGCGGGCGAAGTCCATAGCTGGCCAGAACGTCAACGCGGTTTTGTTCCAGCAGCAGTTCCTCCACCACGGCGAGATTCACGTCCGACAGCACCGCGTCCTTCAGCGATCGCACCGGCACATGGCGTTCCACCAAGGGCAGATCGCGCTCACGATCGCGGGGAACGGGGAGGGATCGCTCCGCGCTCGACCTGGGAGGCAGTAGCCGCGCTCCGTACAAAATCCGTTCCAGGTCGTTCGCCAACAGATGATGATGTTTCTCGCGCTCTTCATGAATGATCTGTTCGGCCGCCCGCGTGAAATCCTCGTTCCCGAGCACGGCTCCGCTCTTGATCAGTTGACGCAGCGTCTGTCCGCTGGGCACGTCGGCTCACCTCCAGTCCCTACAGTGTAGCTGTTCGCCGCGCTCTTTGCGATTCCTGCGCCGCCACAGGGAACTTCTCACACTGATTTGGTGTTACCCAGTGGCTTGATCGGGATGGAGTGATGTAAGTCCATAACCAATCCTAATCGCCCGATCGGCATAATACTTCAATTCCAAATCCGTCAGGGGTCTGCTGTCAATTTCGCCATGATGGGGAGAAACAGCATAGTCATTGACCTCAGAGAGTTCCTCCTCAATCGGCTTTAGAATAGTCAGAGGAGACGCTGTACTGCACCCCCGAATAGCTCCGATCATGGTTCCCAATGTGTTGGTTGCCTGCAACTCGACAGGAAAGCGAATGCGGAGGTTATATTCAAGGTAACGCCGAATGCATTCAGCAACATCCCTCAGATCTCCAGAAACAAGCGTTCCGTCGACGTGACTCCTCAACATCTGGTAATCCTTGAAATATGGCTCCTCACAAATGGATTCGATATCACAATTTCTCTCGACATCAGAATAATCCTCCATTCCTCGTCGAAAAGGGGTTCGTCGTCCGGTTCGAGCTTATCAATGTCCTCCCAACCCATAGGCTTTAGATAGGTTCTTTTGCAACTCATGGTGCAGAGACGTCCTGCCCCACCGAACGAAGATTGGCCAGATCATCCTTCACCGGCAAGAGAAATGAGAGACCGCTCAGGAGAGTGAGACTGCCCATCACCGCAAACAGCGCAGCCAGGGGAATATAGATCATCAGCCCGCCGAAAACAGCCATGCCAAGTGGTGTGGCGATGGTGCTGAGGGCGCCAAGGAGCCCGAAGACTCTTCCCCTCATCTGTTGAGGTATAACGGTCACGAGCATGGCCCCCAGTGAACCGTTCAAGATCCCGATGCTGACACCGCAGACCAGCAAAATGCCCATGGTCCAGTATTCATCGGCAAACGCCCCAATAGAGCCGATGCACGCTCCCGCAACCAACAGTCCGGCCATCAGCGTAACCCGTAAAGAAACGCGTTTCGTGACCATGCCGAGCAGTGCGCCGCCCCCTGTCACACCCACAAAGAACGCGCCCCCGATGATACCAAGCCAAAAGGCCGTTCCGTGAAGCGGACCCCGAACCCACGCTGTCAGAGCGATATCAAATGCGGCCGTGCCAAAGTTTGTGACAAGTGCTGCGACCGTGAGCAGGATGATAAGTTTCGAACGGACCACCAGCGCCAAGCCTTCCTTCCACTCCGCAAAGAAGCTTGTCGATGTCTGACGGCGTGGAGGTTCAGAAGCCCTTATGAACAACAGGCTGAGGACTGAAACAAGAAATGAGGCTCCATCCAACAGGAACAGCAGCGGCGCGCCAAGAGCTGTCAATAACGCGCCGCCCCCGACCTGTCCCGCCAGTTGCGCCGTGGCGCTCCCGGACTGGTTGAGTCCCATGGCTGCGGCCACCTGTTCTTCTCCCACCACCATGGGAATCAGCACGGCTTCCGCGGGTGAGAAGCAAACACCCGCGAACTGCAACAACAGCACGAGCATGACTATCCAGGGAAACGGCCACCCGAAAAGCGCGACGATCCCCACCGCCAGCGCGAGCACTAAGCGGATCGCATCGGAACCTATCAGCGTTTTTCGTTTGTTCCAGCGGTCCACAAATACACCCGCAAACAACGCGGTCGCCCCAGGCAAAGACTGAGCGAATCCGACAATGGCCAAATCGGCTTTCGAGCCCGTTGACAGATACACGTACCACGGAAGGGCCAGAAAAAAGAGACTGTTGCCCAGCATGGAAACCAATTGTCCGGAAAATAACAGCGCGTACTGTCTGTTGCGAAGCAGCGACACACCAATCCCCCCTCGTATTCTCTGGCTGGGATTCCGGTTCCGGCCATGGACTTGACTCAGCGACGGAAATGGGGAACACCACGCCCTTCTCTGTCTTCACAGGGATTCTCAGCATAGGTTCAGATTCCTTTTTTTACAGCTTTATGTATGCCGATCTATTTCGACTCGGAGCCGACTTTTTCCTGCAGCAAGTTACACTATTTTTTTCTGTAAGAGGTCTGCTCACGAAACGGAAAAAATAGCGCGCTAAGCGTTGCCCGGCATTCGTAGCGGTCGAGACTTGCCCTGCTCGACCACAACTTACTCTGCTGCAAAATGTAGTCGCCAGTCAGATTGATATGTTCCCATCCAAGCGGCGAGAGGTGTTGCAGCAGCCTATCATCGATATAGAGTTGAGCCATTGCCCCTTCGTTGGGGAGGGGGGAACTCTATCTACCTCGTTCAATTTTCCACGGTTGAGCACCTGTTGTTGCGTGTTGGCCGCTATACTCCTTAAAAACCGGTCCCGTGGTGCAGGATGGGCAGCTTAATTTCCCCATAGTGATGCAACGACCGCGGTGCCGTCCAAAAGAGTTATCCCAAAGTCGGCGTTCCCTTGTGGAATGCCTATTTTTGTGATCGACTTTCGGATAACTCTCTATTCATTCTCAAATTATCGTGCTCAGAAAATTCATGAACTTGATGTAGCCCCCGTAATCAGGGGAGTACGCGATATCATAAATGGTACCCGTCTTGACATTTTCCATATAATGAGCGGGAAGATTCACAATGACCAACTGATCCTCAGAAGTATCCTGATATCTTAACGTGATATAATACTCATAGGCAGGAACTATCAGCGTAGAGGTAACAGTACCTTTTACTAAAACTCGGTATCTGGAATTGAGAAAATACAGCAATCTTTTAACCTTACTTTCCTGATGTATGTTCAGAATCCGAGATCGGATACCCGATTCCTTCCCTTTATATACTTGAGAGATAATTATTAATCGCGGATTCGTCGAAAGTGATTCAGATACATAACCTCGTATCGGTAGCAATCGCCACACTACCATAACAATAATTAACAATGTGAGGACGGACACAGCAATAATACCAAGTCTTCGTCTCATTATTCTCCCCATAACTCTTTCACCTCCAAATATAATTACATACTTGACTGTTGCAAAAATGTCGCCGTCGAATCCTATCGAAGCATGGGATTGATTGTCGAAGCACTCTGACGAAGAAGGACACTTCTCAGCTTTGTCGAATGGTAGGTTAGCGCACCAATCCACGGCAAAGGAGAACTGTCCACCATGATGGTAACCTTCTACTCGAGAATCGTCAACTTCATTTCCTCTCTCCAACTGGAACTGAGCAAGCCGCAGATGTGGCACCTGTTGGCCATCATGCAGGGAATCATTCTGTGCGAGGGGAAAAAGACGATCACGGCATTTCAGAAGACTACCCATCAACAACGCCACCTCAGTTGCCTGACGCGCTTCTTGGCCGAAGCCCCGTGGAACCATGGTCGCCTGAACCGAGGCCGCTTGCGGTTTCTCCGCCATCTGATCGATCGGGAGCACACCAAGCAAACCGCCGGGCGCAAGGTGACATTTCTCATCGTCGATGACACCAATTCCATTCGCAAACCCTCGACGAAGCGGATGGAGCGACTGGACTTTCACTATGCGCACTCCGAAGGCAAGAGCGTGTGGTCGCATGTGGTGGTCACGTTGCATGTGGTGACGGGCGCCCTCTCGATTCCGTGGGACTTTCGCCCCTACTTTCGGGAGAGCATGTGCACACAGATGGGGATCGCCTTTAAGAGCAAGGTGGATCTGGCCCGAGAATTGATCGAGGCCTACCCGGCGGCGCCGGATGAGATTGTGTATGTCTTGATGGACAGTTGGTATTCCAACAAGGCCCTGATTGACGCCTGTAACGCGAAGGGGTTTCAGGTGATCGCGGCGTTTAAGGTCAACCGGATGATCTATCCGGCCGGTATTGGCATCAAGGTATCGGACTTTGCGTCAACGTATCTTCGGCGTTCGGACCTTCGCTCCGTGACCGTGAAGGAGGACGCGAAATACTTGGTGTACGACTACGAAGGCGCCTTGAGCGAGATGGAAAACGTCAAGGCCTTGCTTTGCTGGGAAGAGACATTCGATGCGACCGTGTCTCCGTTTTGCCTCCTGTGTACGGATTGCAGTCTGGACCTCGTGACCATCCTTGATCTGTACTCCGTGCGCTGGCATATTGAGACGGGATACCGCTATTTCAAGGACTTGCTGGGTTTTGATGAATACCAAATGGGGTCGTACAAAGCCATCGAGCGCTATTGGTGCATCCAGTGCCTGACCTACGCCTACCTGGAATTCCAGCGTCAGGAATGGGGTCAGTCCCAGGAGATCACGCTCGGGGATACAGTGCGACGCATTCGGATGGAGCATCTGAGCAACCTGGTGGTGTATGTCTACCAGCAGGCGCTCAACAGTACTCCCTTGTTCCAAGTCCTTTCTGAGTTAAAACTGGCAGCCTAGAATCTGCTCAGCCATGTCCTACTACACGTATGTATAAATTCGCCTTGCAGTCGCAAATTTGCAACAGTCAAGTTACATAGACCAACCAGTGCAGCATGGCGTCAGGATGGCCGCCGACAGGGAAGGCGTAGTGATGACGTGCCGGACGCCACCGATTTTGTTGCCGCTTTGCCGGACGACGCGCCTATGGCGCTGCGCAGGGCCGCCTATTACCTGAGTGGTGACAGGCGCGCCCTGTATGCGTGGAAGACTGGAACCGCACTTACACACCTGTGATCCCCATCTCGATTTTTCGCGATGCCATGTCGACAGACATGACAATCCCTCTTGCCACGGACGGGCCTGTGACGGGGAAGCGACTTGCTCATGGTCGTTTGTAACTTTTTTGGCTGTGAATCGTCATATTGGAGACCATTAATACAAGGAGATGATGTGCAATGAAATCACACGGGATGTTTCGTGCGGTTTCTATCGCTGTTGTCGCGGGCACGGCGATCCTGTTGTCGGGTTGCGGAAAGGACATCTTAGGCTCGGAGACGTACGAAACAAGTAATTCTTACGTTGAAAACATTGCGAAACCAAGCGCCCAGATTGACATTACCTCATTTCAGTTCATCACCAATAATCAGGGCTGGGCTGTCGGCTACAAAAAGGACGAACGCGGAAGAAAGAGGGCAATGCTCTGGGAGACAAAGGATTCAGGAACGACTTGGAGCGCAAGAACCCTAAGTGCACTATCGCCCGAATACGTCCACATGGAAACTGCCAAGCGGGGGTGGATGATAGTTCTATCGGAATTGGGTTCTTCCACGCGCATCAAATTGCTTGAGACATTGGACGGGGGGCGCACTTGGAATTGGAAGCAGACTCTCAAGCCCAAGTCCGGTCTATCCCTCGAACAACTCGTAAATTCCATTGCCAATTCCACTCAAATGATCTTCAATTCAAGAGGTAACGGATGGTTACTCATCCAAGGAGACCTGTATCGCACGGTCGCTAGCGGGAATGCTTGGGGTCGTGTATCTCAGCCTGGTAATATGTTCGGCATCAATGAAGCGTCGGGGAGAGTCTTTGCCATCGGTATCGCACACATATGGGAATGGCTAGCCGGTAAATGGGATGTTCTTTACATTTTACCAGCTGAAATACAAGGCGAATTCTACCCGCACCACCACATTCCGTCATACGAGTTGGTAAATCGAATCGAGTTCTCATCTTCAGAAGTCGGATATGCCATGTTTGCCCAGTACGGAAGCTCAATGCAGGGACAAGAATACCTACTTCTCAGATCAAATGATGGCGGTCGATCCTGGAACGAAATTGGTGGCGCGTTCTTTAATCAAAAGCGCTGGAAAGTTAGAAAGTTGCCGACGGGCAACATGTTGCCAATAGACGCGACTTCAGATAAGCGTGTCATTGTTAGCATGAGTTCCCCTTTTCCTTATCCCATGATAGGCGTAATTTCACCAACTAATGAATGGTTATGGATCTGTAATGGACTGCACGCGCCTGTCGGATGGAGCAAGGGCCATCTTAAAGCAGCCCAATGGATTGGCGCCAATACGGGCTTAGTGGTCATACAAACTCCCACTTCCGGAGATGTCCTTCTGCGAACGAACAGCGAGTGGAATCACTGGGTTAACATTACACCGCAGTAGTTCCACTCATTTAAAGCGTCGTCACGGATTGACGAGTAGGGACAGAAGGGTGCTTTCATAAGCCGGATTCACTAGGTCGCAATCAAATCCAGTGATATCACCTTCGCAACCCTTAGAATACTGCCAAACTAAAACTTTCGTGCCTGGTAATGACACGCTTGGTGTGGTGTAGGTTGTGTCCCAAGTCGACTGAATCACACAACCAGAATCAATCCAACTAGCAATCCAGATGTAGTCCAATCCGAACCCATAGGTTTGGGTGGAATCTTTGATTGCATTCCAAGTGTTTGTATCATCCTGTGTGGCATACAACGATGCGGGTTTACTATCGTAGATGGGCCCCGCCAACATTTTAACGCGAAAAACGTACGCTAATACATTTTTTTGGGACAGTCGAGGCTGATGTCTTAGCGTGCTATTTTTTCCGTTTCGTGAGCAGACCCCTGTTAGCCTGCGGGGGGCGGCCGAACATTGCTTCCGCGCCCCCCTTGTGCCTTACCCCTTACGCCTTACGGCGAGTCCTGACGCCCTTTTAGCAATCGTCTCTCACGACCGGTTTCCGTCGCGCGCTTCCACCTCTTCTGTTCTGCGATCTGCGCATGACGATCTTCTTTACGCGCCAGATAAGCCAGTTCCCTTTGCAGTTTACGAAAATTCGCCAATCGTTCCGGATCCAGATGTCCGTCCGCAAGTGCGGCCTGAACCGCACAACCAGGCTCATGGTCGTGTCCGCAGTCGCGAAAACGACAGTCGCGCGCCCACTCTTCCACATCGGCAAACACCTGCGCCATGCCATCGGCGCCATTCCACAGTTGCAGTTCACGCATACCGGGGGTGTCAATGATCATGCCCCCGTCCGGCATCAGAATCAGTTGCCGGGCTGTCGTTGTGTGCTTTCCGCGATCATCGCTGGACCGTACGGCGAAAGTCTTCTGTACAGATTCTCCATAAAGAGCATTGACGAGTGTGGATTTTCCTGCGCCAGAAGACCCCAGCACCACCGCGGTCTGACCGACAGTCAGGTATGCTCCGAGCGCCTCCATACCGCTCCCTGTCTGTGCGCTGACCGCGTATACCGGTGCGCCCATCCCGACCGACGTCGCCTCGGCGATCCTCGCATCTACATCGGCGCACAAGTCGGACTTGGTCAACACGATCACTGGCGCAGCCCCGCTTTCCCACGCGAGAATCAGGTAGCGCTCCAATCGACGCAGATTGAAATCGCGATTGAGTGACTGCACCAAAAACGCGGTGTCCACATTGGCGGCCAGAACCTGCTCTTCGGTCGTCTCTCCGGCAATCTTTCGCGAAAATTGGCTGCGACGCGGCAGTACATTGCGAATTATGGCGCGATGTTGCCCTTCCTCAAGGCGCACCGAAACAAAATCCCCGACAACGGGAAACTCGCTTCTCGCACTGGCGTTGTGCGCAAAGACACCCGACACAGCACCCAGAATCTCACGATCCCCAGTATGCAGGGTATAGAGTTCCCGTTGCGCTTCCACCACCCTTGCCGGTCGGCAATCGTCCTCGTTCTGTGCAAGAAATGCCCGCTCAAAGGCCTCATTGAAACCCAATTGATCCATGGTTACGTTCATTTCACGTGGATATCCTCCCAAAACTCCTGATCGGAGCAACGAATAAAAAAGCTATGGACCTGTCGCCCATAACTCGGAGGATATCGTCATCATGTGGTTGCGCAAACCAGCGCGCGGCCCTAAAAACGGCTCATTCACGCCCAGCAATCACGGAAGATCCATCGGAGTATGGGTGACAGCACAACGGCGCACAAAAACAGACACCTGATCCGTCATAGTCCCCACCTCCTCGTGCACGCCAACAGCATCTGCCGCGCATATATACTGCGTTCAGTTTACGAGTTCCGGCCAATGGAGTCAACCCACCTGCGATGAACCGACGAGCCGATGAACCCTGCCGACTTTCAGCCCTTTGCGATGACTTCGTTCCGCTGCCGCGCCCACTCATTCGCGCCGCCGAAGGCTCTCACGTGGACGCCGCAGACCCGATGGCCCGAGCTCGGTCATGATGATTCGGTTTTTTTGACGTTCTCCTTGGCCAACTCCACTGTCTCACCCGCTTGCGGTACAGGATCTGCGCCAGCCCTGGCCAGCTTCTGTACCAGCCAGATCGGAAAGGTCAGCTCGTGAATTCCCGTTCCACTGCCGCCATCGGCGTGATCGACGCCAGTATGATGCTCCTGGCAAAGGACCAACATGTTCCGTACATCGTCCGGACTGCTCATGGGCTGATTTCGCAGGAGCCGTCCATATCCGTATGGGTCCCACTCCTCGCAGAATGCCTTCACCGTATCCCAGTCTGCGATGTTGGCGAGCGACCATTCGATGCCGAAGTGATGGACCTGGAGGTTTTCCGTAGCCCCGCATACCCAGCACCGATAGTGGGCGTCTGCTTTGAGCCGCTCTTTTGTGCGGCGAAACTCCTCCGTTTCCGAACGCTGTACATGATCAGGCGTAATGACGACTTCGTGCAAAGTTCGGGTTATAACGTGTTCTTTCACGTCGGTCATAAGTAGTGCCTCACTTTCAGAATCATAAGGTTTTTTGGGATAATGTATAATACGTTGTCCGTACCCATGGCCGACGCAGACAAGAGTCCTGATTTCGTGGTATTTACGCGGATTTTCCGCCAACTCCCTTGCCTGCTCCATGGGCATCGGATGCGCCCGGCATGCTCGTCCATCCGTGTTTCGCGGTCCTTCTGTGCCCGAACTTCTGTTTCGTAGCCCGGTCGT
>JAJZCB010000009.1 GCA_021846285.1 Bacillota bacterium | reverse complement strand
ACGGGGCCTTAGCGGCGGCTTGCGTCACTTGCTCAAACGCATTGTTCGCAAGGCGGTGTTTTGGCGGGAACGGGCGGTATGGGGACAGCAGAGTGACTTTAACGGGGCTGTGGTACGAACATTGAACCAGTTAGGTGAGTTTACTCTCGATGTTCAGGGGCGATTCGCGAGGGCCGAAGAGAATTGGGAAAACGATCTCGTCAAAAGTTCACGTCAGTTGCGTATCGCTATGGTGGAGTTTGTCAAAGACTTGGGCGGAATAAAGCGTGATCTTCCGGTTTGGCGACGAGACATGGAACAAGCGTTGCGCGACATCGCTGAACGACTCGACGGATTGGAGCGGCGGGAAGACGGGTTGCAACATCGATTTGCTGCAACGGAGCAGTTGCATGCCATGCAGGTCGGTCAACTGACGGATACCGTACAGGAGATGCAGTTGGAGATTCGTGAGGTGCGGGAGCTGCATCACAGTCATGATGGACGAGTCGACAGCGTTTCTCCGGATACCGCCGTCGATTCTGCGGTCCGTTCGTCCGATGTATTTGATTATCTCGGATTTGAAAACATGTTTCGCGGTTCGATCGAACTAATTCGGGAACGTCAACGGGCCCATCTGGATTACCTGCCATCGTACGGACGGGCGATTGACCTCGGTTGCGGTCGGGGGGAAATGCTGACCCTGCTGCTGGAACACGGGTTGGATGCTGTGGGTGTCGATGCCAATCCCGATATGATTCAAACGTGCGTCGAGCAAGGTCTCCCGGTCCTTCAGGAAGATATGATTCAGTATCTGGAATCACTTGATGATCGTTCAGTTGCGGTAATCACAATCTGTCAGGTGGTTGAACATCTGCCCAGTGAGATGCTGTTTGAACTGATTGAGACATGTTACAGGAAACTTCATCGCGATGGTGTGCTATTGATCGAAACACCAAACCCCACATCATTGTCGATTTTTTATGGCGCCTTTTATATGGATTTTACTCACGTGCGGCCTGTCCACCCGCAGAGCCTTGAATTTCTCTGCAAGTCCAAAGGATTTTCGGAAGTGGTCGTTCACTTCATCTCGAAGATAAACGATGATGACCACGTGCCGCGTCTAAGGATTGAAGGGCCAAATATTGACCAGTTTAATGAAGGCCTGCAACGTATCAATGAACGGCTGTACGGCTATCAGGATTATGTGCTTGTCGCAAAGAAACGTATGGGGGCGTAGCCGTGGAACGGGTGGCTGTATGTACTGCGCAGGTTCCTTTTATGCGGGGCGGAGCGGAAGTTCTGGCCGATGCCCTGGTATCAGAATTGAAGGTGCGCGGATTTGATCCAGTGTTGGTACAACTTCCATTTAAATGGTACCCAATTGATGGCATCATGTCACACGCCATAGCCTGGCGAATGGTGGATTTGACCGAGAGCGATGGGAGAAGGATTGACAGGGTTATATGCACGAAATTCCCATCATACGGAGTCAAACATCCAAATAAGGTAACATGGCTTGTTCATCAACACAGACCTGCCTACGATCTGTTTGGAGGGGAACTCAGCGATTTTAGGGATGACCCTGAGGGCAGAAAAGTACGCGATGCCATTATGGCCTACGACACACGTACGTTAAGTGAATCACGCCATGTTTACGCCATTTCCGATAATGTCGCCAAACGTCTACGACAGTACAACGGCCTGGAGAGTGTTACGCTGTATCCGCCGCCGCAGTTCGTCGGAAGGTATGACTGCAAGACTTCGGAAGGTTACATTTTGTATGTGGGTCGGCTGGACGCTCTTAAGAGGATTGATCTGCTGCTTGATGCGCTTGCCTTGGGCCAGAGTAGGGTACAGTGTATTATCGCGGGCGAAGGGAAACAAAGGAGAATGCTCGAGAGCAAAGCCAAGGAGTTAGGCATAACCGATCGCGTCAAGTTTGTGGGATTCGTGGACGACGACAGCGTGATTCGGTACTACGCCCATGCCGCCGCCGTCTATTACGCGCCTTTGGACGAGGACTACGGATATGCCACTGTAGAGGCGATGTTGTCAGGAAAGCCTGTCATAACGACTCACGATGCGGGAGGAGTTCTTGAATTCGTCAGGGATCAGGAGACTGGTTTAGTTGGTACTCCCGATCCACGAAGCGTGGCAGACATGATTGACTATGCTGCGAGTCATCCAGAAGAAATGACGGCATACGGGAGACGGGCGTATAAACTCGTACAAGGGCTGTCTTGGGATAACACGATCGCAGAGCTCATGAAACCGTAGGGGGAACGATCATGAAAATCGCCGTATTTTCTCCGTTGCCTCCTCTAAAATCAGGGATCGCGGATTATAACGCCGATCTTTTGCCAGCATTGCGAACTCTGGGCGTCGCCGTGGACGTGTTCGTTCCTCCCGGTTATTCATTGGAGGAACAGGCGGCTGCTCTTGAGGAAACGAGTGAGCTATGTCCTCACAGCCTTTGTACGACTGAACGTATGGTGAAGTACGACGCCATACTGTATCACATAGGGAACAATGCAACTTATCATGAGTATATGGTGAGCACTCTCGCTGCCTTTCCAGGGATTGTAGTGTTCCACGATTACTCTGTGCATCACTTGATGGCCGCGTTGACGGTTGAGCGAAATTTGCACGACGACTATCTGCGAGAACTTGAACGTCAATACGGATTGCCGGCAGCATACCGCGCTCTCCTTGCGATGCTGGGTCGAACCAATAAGACCCTATGGAATGAACCGCTGCAGTATCCGGCCAATGCACGCGTCCTGGAGCACGCAACCGCTGTCATCACCCATTCGGAGTTTGTCGCCGATCTGGTAAGAAAGAACGGTTATGTAAAGCCTGTGTTCGTCGTGCCGCATTATGCCATACAACCCGATGATGTTGCGGACGAAGATCATTTGAGAGAACAGATTGGTTTGTCCGAATATGAACTGGTTTTGGCGTCCTTTGGTTTTATGACAAGAGCAAAACAGATTGAGGGGGTCCTGACGACGTTGCGTCTCATGGACTCGGAACTTCGGGACAGTGGGATTTCCTGGCGCTATCTGATCGTTGGGGAGGTAGCGCCGGATTATCCCTTAAGGGCGCTTGTGGCGGATCTGCACCTAGAGGAACGAGTGGTATTCACTGATTACGTGGACATGGCGGCGTTCAACAGGTATCTGCGGATTACGGATGTGTGTATCAATTTGCGGTACCCTACCTACGGTGAGTCGTCAGGCACGTTAGCCAGAATGCTCGGAATGGGAAAGGCTGTGATTGTCAGCCGGATTGGCAGTTTTGCGGAGTTTCCGGATGGCGTTGTTCATAAGGTGCCGATCGATGATGCTGGCCATGTTGAACTGCGACAGGCACTGCGTAAGTTACTGTTCGATTCTTCCTACAGGGTGCAACTGGGCGCCAGAGCGACCGAGTTTGCCGAAGCAGAGTTGGGCATTGTCAAGGCAGCAAAGGGATATATCGAGGCTATTAACCAGAGTGAAGGCCTGACGGACATAATCTTGAATATGGAAGGCCTGATGGAGACAATCTAGGCGGGCTGTGATAGACTAAGCTCGTTGTTGAGCACACTATCTGTGAAGGGCAGGCTGACTGAGCATGAGCAAAAAAATGATCCTGGTTGTCGCGGTGGTAGGGCTAACGGCGTTCGGCGCCATAACGGGATGTGGAACGACTTCGGCGACGTCCGGCCCTGCTCCGGCGTCTGCGACAACAAGCACCACCCGTGGCAATAATCCCCACTCACATACGCAGCACGCAGGAACAGGTCAGAACAATACATCAAGTGTTGCCAGCGCAATGCTGAACTTTAACACGTTATACGACGCTGCCAATCAGTATGTGACCAAGCACAAAGGGAATCTCTCCAATCTTTACCCTCTTTATCTTGAGCAGCATGGATATCTGTCCACCCACTTTGGAGGTTTTGCGAAATCGTCGCCCAAATTCAACTGGACAAAAAATGGCGGATGGGTGGGTCCATGGCCAGGAAAACAACTTCAATACGGGATTGGCTATGTCACGACTGTAGCTGGCGCTACACCAATCTTCGATCACTACAAACACATCGCGAATAGGATCTACTTTCCTTATCCACATGTGTTTTCTGCTGCGAGCGCGAAGTCGATGAACGCTAAGACCGAGGGTCAACTCCTGATTATCTTCCCGATGCCTTAGATAGAATGTGCCGACGCATTGTATGGGTATCGTCCTAGCTCGGTTCACCAGCGGCGACATGATCGGTCGACCCATTCATACGCAGGCATCGATTAATTTCTTGCCGGCATCCCAAATTCCTTCGGGGCATTCGACAATCAATTCTACGCATCAGTCAGCCTCGACAAGATTCGACGGCGCCATTTTTGCAAGAGTCAAGGTGATAATGTCGCATGGCGATCGATATCGTTCCATGTTCAGGGGATCGATTTGTATGAGGACCATGTGACTCGGGTAGTCGGCGATGCTGTTGATCAACAGGATCTCACTGCGATAGCAGCCAGGCGCTCGGTGCGCGGAGAAGAATCATTCTACCCTGCTCTTGTTAAAAGTCTTGTCTCACGGCTATGCCACAGAGGTAGTTTCTTCCCGGAAGTTGCGCAAGGCCTCTGCCGTGAGCAGAGAGAGTTAATGTTAGAGAAGGATTCCATGGAATGATCCGAGCATCGCCATTGATTGGAAGACGGAGAACCGCTGAGCGAAGGAATAGCGGGCGCAGTCTCGCAACCGTGCGGTTAAAATATGGTATAGTGGAACTATGAAATTATGGAATCGTGAACTCGTCGGGAGGGGGAGTGGCGGTGAAGCTTGTGCTTCTATCGGGCGGATCAGGGAAGCGCCTTTGGCCGATGTCAAACGATATCCGATCCAAGCAATTTCTGCGAGTCCTACCGACTGAGGTTGGAGAACCCATGTCCATGTTGCAACGTGTCTGGACTCAACTCGACGAGGCAGGCCTGCGAGAGAACGCGTACATCTGTGCTTCTCGGACTCAGCTTGACGTGATTGAGGCGCAGATCGGACAAGCTTCGTTCATTGAGGAGCCTGCGCGCCGGGACACCTTTCCTGCCATTTCTTTGGCATCCGCGTATTTGTGGGATGTGGAGATGGCTGCTGACGATGACATCGTTGTTATTATGCCTATAGACCCCTACGTGGATAGTGAGTTCTTTTCAAGTCTCAAGATCCTTCCTCGGGTGTTGATGGAGTCGGACGCCGAGATGGTCTTGATGGGCGTGCGGCCCACTGAGCCCAGCAGCAAGTATGGCTACATATGCGTTGAGCCCGGATTCCAGGCGGACAGCGCCCGCGGGTGGAAGAGGGTCACGTCGTTTGTCGAAAAACCAGCCCGAGACGCGGCGGAACAATTGGCAGCGGAAGGATCTCTCTGGAACTGCGGTGTGTTTTGTTTTCGACTGGGCTACATGAAGCGCGTGCTGAATGAGCGGGGGCTGCCGCTGTCGTACCGAAAGCTCTCTGAGGCGTTCTCCTCGCTGCCTAAACGGAGTTTTGACTACGAGGTCGTCGAGCAGGCGTCCTCCATCGTTGTCCATCCGTTTTCGGGTCTGTGGACAGATCTGGGCACCTGGGGGTCGTTGTCGCAACGGATCACGGATAGATTCATCGGCAAGGGACGACAATTTCAGTGTGAGGACACGCATGTCATCAATGAACTGGGAATCCCGCTTCTGACAATCGGGTTGCGCGACGCGATCGTTGTGGCCACGCCTGACGGGATACTGGTGGCCGACAAGGAAATGAGCCCTCACATTAAAGAACTCGTGGCTCCGTTTGAGGGGCGACCGATGTTCGAGGAACGCCTTTGGGGAATGTATCGCGTCATGGACTATCAGGAGTTGTCTGACGGCACGGAGGTTCTGACACGCTGGATCGAACTCTTGCCGGGGCACAATCTCAGCTACCATAAACATGAGAGGCGTGCGGAGATGTGGACAATCCTTGAGGGAAGCGGCGAAGTGGCCGTCGATGGGCGCCTGGTTCAAGTGGCGGCCGGCGATGTTGTCAGGATCTACCCTGAGCAGTGGCATGCGATCCGCGCACACGACAAGCTCGCCTTCATAGAGGTTCAGCGGGGGGCGGAGGTCGTGGAGCACGACATCGTCCGACGCTATCATACATGGGCGGAGATCGTTGATTATCTTGCCGTGACCGGGGGCCTGCGGAGTGTGGACGCGGCGGCGTCGATGAAGGCCGGTTCCGTGACGCCGGCGTAGTCGGAGAGAGTGTGCGAGGGCGTGGAACATAGGGTACCTGAGAAGTTACAAAAAAACTGAATGAGCAAGCCTTCGACCGCCTTGGAAAAGTGTATGAGGTCATTCCTCGTCTTGTGATGATTCTGGTGGCGTTTTATGAACTGATGCTGACTGCAGACATGGATAAACTGGATGAATTCATCCGGACATACCAGAACGATTCCATTGAGGCAATCGCCACATTCGCCTCCGGACTTAAGAAAGACTACGACGCAGTAAAGAACAGCCTACTATACCCAGACATCAGCAATGGCCCCATGGAAGGAACCAACAACAAGATCAAAATGGTGCGAAGAAGAGGCTATGGACGCGCGGGCATTGAATTAATCAATGCACTTGCCGTTCTTCCCTGGTACTTCAGAGATAGGGATAAAAATAACGAGGTACAGAAAACATCGGCGCATCGTTTCCTTGTGGTTTGAAAAAGCCGACCCTTCAACCGAACATATCACTCGTTTAGTAAGAGCCAAAATTTTCTTGGCACCCTCCGACAAACCAAGCCCGCCAAGGGCTCTCGACTTCATGCGTCAGCACTGATCGCGCCACCGCTTCCCAAGCGGAATTTCGTGTTCAGGCATGCAACAATGGGTCCGATGGCTGAAAGAGCGATGCAATTCGTCGTCAGTGTGTATACCCATCACTGTTGCTCCGGCCGCGCAGGGGCGTGTTCATCTTCGGGCGGAGACGGCGATGTTGAAGAATGTCTGGAAGAATGTACTGTCGCTAAACAAAGGTCTCGCTCGAAAGATGATAGGTATAAACAGCGTCATGACCACGATGAGAATGGCCATTGCACAATTGATGTAGCCAGAGGATATTGCAGAAGTGGCGGCGGCGATGCTGAAACTTCTGCAACAAGATCCCGTATTTATAAAAAATCGAAACATAACTTTGGCGGTCATGCGTTTGATTGCATAAAACTATGCGCGCAACAACACACTTATATGTGTACTGGTGCATATATCAGTGTTAGAATGGGGGTGAATATGTGTCGGAGGACAGGAAGGGACTGAACAGTTCCATGAACACGTTGCAGGAGATTGAGATCGTTCGCGGCGGATTCCAACTTGGTGGCCGTGTTAGTGTTACCCAGTTGGGACGTTCCACCGAGTGGCGCGAAACTCTAAAAGAAATGTCGGCTTTAGAAGTTGTCGACCGCAATCAAACTGCGGCCGTATTGCTAAAACCAGAGACATACAAGGCGATTTGGGCGTATCTTCAGGAAATGGAGTCAGAACTGGAGCACATACAGATTGAAATGTTGTTGTTCCGTCGGGGAAAAATGGACAATTGGGCGTCCGGAGACGATTTGTCCGCCAGAGCAACCGCCAATTTCACGGAGCGACGGAACAAGATCAGGAGATTTCTGGATGGCGATCAATGATGAACGATTGAGGGAATGGATTCAAATCGTCTCTGCTGTTCCGGGCATTGAGATGGACGGAGATGCGCTTGTCGATGATATTGTGTTGGTCGCTCATGTTTTTGATGATCCACAGAGGTTTGAAACTGCCATGTCTCAAATCGTCAACTCTCTCAATCTCATTGTGAAGAAAAGAGATATGGGTGCAGAACTCAAATCCAATTTGAGCGCATGGCGATGCTTTCATTTTCAAAGTCGACGCACCGCCAAACACCCGGCCGACCTGCGCATTGTGTATCAGGATACCGGCGCGGCCATTCGGGTTCGCGGATTTGGCCATCGGTGGCTTCCGGATGATATATATCGGCGACTGAACCTCCACGAAAGACAATGATCTGCCATTTGACTTGCGCAACAATGGAGGATGTCTTTTTCATCTCACGGAAGCAGCCGCCTGCTCATTGGCTCCCACGGGCATTCCGATGCTCTTGGACAGTTGGTACACCACGTACTGATTGAGGCTAACGCCTTCTTCACGCCAGACGGGGTGCTGGCGGCCGACAAGGAAATGAGTCCAAATCGTACATCAGAGCAACCTGATCCAACAGACTTACTGTTTCGTCGAAAGACACCAGCAAGCCCACATCGCTATCCGGGCCTGCTCCTCCACGCGCCTGTGATCCGAACAATCGGATATTTTCCGCATGACGCTTCGCGACAACGCGGTTGATTTCTTCTCTGTATAATTCGATCCACGGCGGTAGTCCGAAAGTTGTTGAGCCCATAGTGATCCCCTCTGCTTCCCATTATATCTGCAAATCGTGCCTGCCATACAAGCAATATGTCTGTGGGTGACAAAAAAACGCCGGAGCGCCCGACCACTCCGATTTCACTGCTCTCAACGGTCTTGCTGATCTGGCTGTTTATTTGTTGCAGCCGGCTTGCGCAGGCGCTGATCGTCTCTCTCTCTCCACTTCCGTGTCGGGAGAATTCTCTGGTGCACATTGGACATCAGTTCAACACGATGACGCCGCATACGTAAATCTTACCGGAGAAGGTGAAGGTTCTGAGGATGCACGGTGTATGCCGAGACGTCTACTGCTAAGCTGTCCTTCAATGTGTATATAAGTTGATGGTATTGGAAATAGAGTTCGTATTTTCCTTGTGATAAGCTGCTGATAGGCCGATATCAGCAGTTGGGGAAAAGGAACTGAAACTATGGGCTGAGTATCTGGTGGACGGAGCCTCGGTAAAGCACGCGTTACACTGTACGATAATACGCCATTATTGCGTATAATAATGAGGTGTGAATGTGCCGCTGATTGGCGAATTCAATGGGATTAAAGTGTATATGTATTGGTCCGATCACATGCCCCCGCACTTCCATATTCATAAAGGAGGCGAAGAGGCATTGGTGTTGATAGCGTCGTGCGACATTCTCGCGGGGAAACTTTCCCCGGCCACTTTCCGTACCGTGCGTGGATGGTGGCAGCAGCACATGGTCGAATTGCGAGTGAACTTTGGAACGCGGTCAAAACTCAGAGCCATTTCAAAGGATCGAGCTATAACTTGGAGGGACTGTATGATGGAGTTTTCTGAGATGAAGGGACTTCTGCACCGAATTCGCAGCGTCTATCCTTTATCGGAATATCGGGTGATCCTGGAATTTGATGAAGACGGGTACCGAGTGGTCAGCATTCGGCCTTTTATCGAGAAGGGCGGCGTGTTTGCGCCACTGTGGAACCAAGAACTTTTTAGGACCGTTCGAGTGGGCGAGTTCCATACGATTGAATGGGAAAACGGCGTGGATCTCGATCCCGATGTCCTGTATGCTGTAAGTGTGCCGCTGGCGATTCCGGTGCTTTGACCGGATATGAAGATCGAGGACACTGAATGCGAAGTATAAGGTCATCTGCGAATCGCGATGAACTGGGATTGTGATTTATATCGCTGCCGACCACGCATGCTATAATGAAGATGGAGATTTAGATAGGGGTTCCCGCTGCGGTCATGGACATTCTTCGTGAATATGAGAACGAATTTTGGATCTCGACATCGGTCGAATATCCGAACAAAGGGGATTTGGATACCTATGCGAACGCATGACGGACAGGTTTACCCCCACCGATTTAAGGTGCTGTTGGAATGGGATCGGGATGAGCGCGTGTGGGTGACCTACGTGCCGTCGCTTGATCACCTGTCCACTTATGGTGAGACCAAAGAGGAGGCTTTACAGAACACACAGGAGGCAATTTTGGGTTATCTTGAAACGGCAGAGAGAGAAGGCATTTCTGTACCTGATGCAGATACTGCCGAATTGGTTGAGGTCGAGATTCCTTGACAAGACTGCCAAGAATCAGCGGAAAAGATGCGTTGCGCGCCCTTGAACGCGCTGGTTTTGAAATCATCCATGTACGGGGCAGTCATCATTACTTGAGGATGCCTGGGAGTGGGTTGGTCTGCGTACCTGTCCATGGAAACCGCGATTTGCCGCTGGGAACGTTGCGCTCGATTTTGGGACAATCCGGCCTCTCCATTGAGGACTTGCAATCCCTTCTTTGAACGTTGGATGGAAACGCATGTATAGTATGCGTGGCAACAGACAGTGTCATCTTTCACCACGCTTGTGGTAGAATTCGAGTCGCAGTGAAAGCGAAAGAACGGAGGCTTTGGATGTCGAAGATTGGACGCAACGATCCGTGCCCGTGCGGGAGCGGGAAGAAATTCAAGAAGTGCTGCATCGATAAGCCGGAGTACCGCACGGCCGTTGTAGCGCCGCTGCGCACGACCGGCGAATGGACCGAGAAGCGTGTCGCCCAGTTTTCGACGGAGGAGATATGGCAGAGACTTCAGGGGATGGGCATCGTCGATTCACAGACTGCGTTTATGCGCCGTATGGGTTCGCAAAGAATCCTGAGTGAGGTCGTAAGCTCATGGGGCGAGTCACTCGCGTCAGCGAGTACTCAGGATGTCGAGTTTGCGGGCGTCGCGGCGCCTGTGCTGTGGAAACGGTATGTTGCGGGCGATATGCGGCCGGAGGACCCGCGGCTGCTGGAGATGCGCAACTGGTTTGACGAGGGGTATCGACACCTTGAAGGTGGGCGATTGTCGGAGACCTGTCGTGTCTGGATGAGGTTTTGGGAGCGAGTGCTGGAGGAAACGGGCGGTTCGGATTCTGCAATCCGCTCTGTGGACGATCTTGAGGCCGCCCTGGGCGGGCCGCTGGGATGCAGTCTCTATAATTGGTGCCAGGATTTCGAGATGGAGTTGGGCAATGCGGCGATAGGGAGCGCAGAGTTCGCGCACATGCGGCTTGACTATACACGATCATTCGCAGAGCGTTTCCCGAAGTCGGAGGATTCAATTCTGGTCAATATGGGGTGCGCAGAAGGCGAAGCGCTGTTTCTCCTCGGCCGGGCGGAGGAGGGAGATGCGGCGTTCGAAGCGCTGGCGGAACGCTTTCCGCATGATGGATGGGTGTATATCGGCTGGGGCGACCAGTACAATCCGGAATTTGTAAAATGGAATAACAACGAACGGCCGCAACCATTGCAGGCGGCGCGCAGGGCCAGGGAATTGTATCAACGGGGCCTCGCGGCCGTATCCGAGGCGCGGGCGGCGTCACGAACGGCGGATGCGCTGGATACGGGGGAAGAAGAGGAACTCACGTCGCGGCTGGAGCTCGTGCAGCAGTGGATTGAGCGGATGGAGAACGATGGCGGCGGGGTTGCTTCGCAGGCATAGCTGTTATTTCGGTTGACTGCGGCATGGGATTGCGGGTATTCTCGCCATCCTTTCGTCACTGTCTATCCAAATGACGATTATAGACTATGGACAGTGTCCGATTCTTGGTCTCTCAATCCCTTCAATTTCTGGTAGACGGGGGCGAAGTAAAGACGGCATACGTGCGCCACATTGCCCGGTTCAATGCGGCCTAGCATGGCTGCGCCGTTGGTCCTCTTGGAATATCTGAAAGTCTGGTTGTTGGGTGCACCTGAAAGGGCACGTTGAATCGTTTCGCTGAGCTTAAACTCGCAGCTTCCGTTGATCAGTGCTCCGCCGTAACTCTCTGGCGAGTTCCAGAAGTTCCTTCCTTGTTCGATTTTCAGTTTGCTTTTCAGTGGATGAGATAGCGTACGGTATTCCTTTCCAAAGCTGTTTTCCCAATCAGCGACGAACCATGCCTCAATCTCTGGTGAGGCAAATAGCACCTCGGTATTCGTCTCTCGTTCAAGAGCTTTATTCACCTGGTCCGACAATTCCAACTTCCAACTTTCATATTGGTCTTCGTCTCCGTAGATTGATCTGCGCAGGACGATCCGAAGAGCGGCGCAAAATATTGTGCCATCCTCTTAGTGCTATTTCTGACAAGAATCCAGAGTGTTTTCGTTCGCTGAGCAATACATGTGAAAGGAATCCAACCGCGTCGATCAAGTTGGTTTTCCCGGAATTGTTTGGACCGATCAGGATGTTGATCCGCTTCAATGGTAGTTCATTCAATCGCAGATTTCGATAATCTGTGGCCATGCTCGGTCTGTAGCGGGGATGCTCCGACCGACACGCGGAGACGGACACGGACACAGAACTCCCCTCCCGGGTTCGCCCCGACGGTCGACTGGCGCGGGCATGCGCGCAGTCAGGGCGGCGGAGCAACTTCGAGAGGGGAGCAGGCGGAGCAGTGACAAAGTCCGCTGTGCAGACGACCTAATTCCACATATAGTGTTTGAGGCATTGGTTAAACACTATATGTGCCGCTGAACGCCTGCCGGAATCAGGTTTATCACTGCTCCCCTGGACGTGCCAGCCTGCGCAAACGGCGTGGACTGCGCAGAAAATCCTAAGATTCCAGCGGCCAGAGCGCCGCGGACTCTTCGTCTGTGAACGGGCGCGATCTTGTGATAAAGCGCATCCCTTCCGGCGCTTCGAGGGAGAATCCGCCGCCGCGCCCTGGGATCGCGTCGATCACCAGTTGCGTGTGTTTCCAGTATTCGTACTGCGCGGCGCCGATGTAAAACTGGCACTCGCCGATTTCACCGAGCAAGACGTCCTGACCGCCGACTCGAAACTCGCCCGCCGGATAGCACATCGGCGCGCTGCCGTCACAACAGCCGCCCGACTGATGGAACATGAGGGGTCCATGCAGACCCTGCAGTTTTTGTATCAACGCAATGGCCTTGTCCGTGGCGATGACTTTGCGCGTGTCCATCTTCCCCTGTCGCCTCCTTTGGATCGATGTTGTCGAGTGGTCCACCCGTACTTTACGAAGTTCACTGATTAGGTCGCTGAACTCAGCGGTTTTTTTCGCAGTTCACTGATTTAGAAGAATCCGAGCGCTTTGGGGCTGTAACTGACCAACAAATTCTTCGTCTGTTGGTAATGTTCAAGCATCATCTTATGGGTTTCCCTGCCGATGCCGGATTGCTTGTATCCGCCAAACGCCGCGTGCGCAGGGTAATCGTGGTAGCAGTTGGTCCACACGCGCCCCGCCTGAATGCCCCGGCCCATGCGATAGGCCGTATTCATATCCCGTGTCCAGACCCCGGCGCCGAGTCCGTAGAGGGTGTCATTGGCGATGCTGAGCGCGTCGGCCATGTCGGTGAAGCTTGTGACCGAGAGAACGGGCCCGAAAATCTCCTCCTGGAAAATGCGCATCTTGTTATTGCCTGCAAAAACCGTCGGCTGAATGTAATAGCCGTCCGCCAGATCGCCCGGAAGGGAATTGCGCTCCCCGCCTGTCAGCAGATTGGCTTTCTCCTGTTTTCCGAGGTCAATGTAAGTCAGTATTTTCTCCATCTGTTCGGTGGAGGCCTGCGCGCCAATCATGGTTGACAGGTCAAGCGGATTTCCCTGTTTCACCTTGCGGGTGCGCTCGATGGCCTTCTGGAGAAAGTCGTCATAGAAACTCTCCTGGATCAACGCGCGTGAAGGACAGGTGCACACTTCACCCTGGTTGAGGGCAAACATCGTAAAACCCTCCAGGGCCTTGTCGGCGAAATCGTCATTTTGTGCAAATACGTCGGCGAAGAACACATTGGGCGACTTGCCGCCGAGTTCCAGGCTTACGGGAATGATGTTCTCGGACGCATACTGCATGATCAGCCGACCAGTCGTCGTCTCGCCGGTGAAGGCGATTTTCGCGATACGCTTGTTGCTGGCGAGAGGTTTGCCCGCCTCCACGCCGAATCCATTGACCACATTGACCACGCCCGGCGGCAGCAGGTCGCCAATCAGTTCCATGAGCACCATGATGCTCGCCGGCGTTTGCTCTGCGGGTTTCAATATCACACAGTTGCCCGCGGCCAGTGCCGGGGCCAGCTTCCAGACCGCCATCAAAATCGGGAAATTCCACGGAATAATTTGGCCCACCACACCAAGCGGCTCATGAAAGTGATAGGCGACCGTGTCGTCGTTGAGTTCGCCCAGACTTCCCTCCTGAGCGCGAATGACGCCTGCGAAATAACGGAAGTGATCAATGGCCAGAGGCAGATCCGCCGCCAACGTCTCGCGAATCGGTTTTCCATTATCCCAAGTCTCCGCGACTGCAAGTACTTCCAAATTTTCTTCCATTCTGTCGGCGATCCGGTTGAGGATCAGCGACCGCTGTGTCACCGAGGTCCGACCCCATGCGTCTTTTGCCTTGTGCCCGGCGTCGATGGCCAGTTCAATATCTTCCGCCGTCGATCTCGCGACTTCACAAAACACCTTGCCGTTGACGGGCGACGGGTTTTCAAAGTAGTTCCCCCTGACTGGCGCCGTCCACTCACCGTTGATATAATTGTTGTATCTCGACTTAAAAGTCACCTTGCTGCCGGGCTGCCCCGGTTGTTCGTAAATCATCCGAAAATTCCTCCTCTTCGATTAATGGTGTCTGCACTCTTGATAGATATTGCAATTAATAGATACGCAATATTCGTGCCAACTATGAGAGCGCTTACTGACCTGGTTTTGGTTCTTTCACGCTGTTCCAACAGGTGTTCCAAACCGATACAACTGTTCCGTCATAGCGCGGCGAGTTATGAGCACGTGATGCGCATGTGATGGCACGCGATGAGCGCATTTCGAGCACGATGTACCAATTGTTGGCGAGGTGACAGAGGAAATGAAATCGGAATTCACGAGCCCTTTCCTGCAATCGTCGTGGGAACGCAGCAGCGCATACGGCGTGGACCCGCTGGAGAACCGCGACGCCGCCATTCTCGACGCGGGCATGCTGCGGCAGCACCGACAGGAGAAGCAGTCGCTGCTCCAGCAGATGGAACCTTCGCTGATGCGGCTGTACACCTGGATTCGACACACCCAGTCGTCCGTGATTGTGGCGGACACGAACGGATATATCCTGGAAAGTATCGGCGATCCCGCATTTTTAAGCTCAGCCGATAGAATCCATCTGATGAAAGGAGCCTGTTGGACGGAACAGGTGAAAGGAACCAACGCCATCGGCACGGTTATTGTAGAACAAAAGCCGATTGCGATTGTCGGTCAAGAACACTTCTGCGTCCAGAATCAGTTTTTGTGCTGTGCAGCGGCCCCCATCTTCGATAAGGCGGGACGATTGACGGCAGTTCTGGATATCAGCGGCTACCATGAGCAATACCATCCCTCCATCCTTGCGATGGTGGATGTGGTGGCCCGAAATATCGAGGACTGGATGATTATTGGCGATGTGGGCAGTCACCTCATCGTGTCGCTGTCGTCGGACGCAAACGATCATGGTCAGCATCAGGCGCTGCTGGCGGTGGATGAGGACGGCGTCCTCGTTGGCGCCAATCGTGAGGCGCGTATGGTTCTGGGTATTCAGGAATCGTTTCGCCGCCCTGTTTTGCTGTCAGATCTGCTGATGGGGTGCCAACCGCTGCTCGCACGGACTTCGCGACATTTGGCTCAGGAAGTATCCGTGCGCAGCTCTGGAGACCACACTGCCACGTGGCATGCAGAGGTGTTTCTGGATCGACGCGATCCCGTCGTGGCGTTCAGCAGTTCCGTGCGTACAAAACACGAATCTCAAAAAACCAATTCACAATCCGCCCATTCTCAACCCTCGAACCCTCAAACCGCTTGGTCGACGAGATACAGCTTTTCAGACATCTGCGCTGGCGACGCCAATCTCGCAGCGGCGTTGCAGTTGGCGCGCCGGGCGGCCGTGACCGATTACAATGTGCTGATTACCGGCGAAACGGGAACAGGCAAAGAAATGGTCAGTCAGGCGATGCATCATGCCAGTCCGCGAGGGAAACAAGCGTTTATTGCGATCAACTGCAGCGTGGTCTCAAAGTCGCTGATGGAGAGCGAGCTTTTCGGCTATGAGGCAGGTTCGTTTACCGGCGCCAAAGCATCCGGGCAACCGGGAAAAATTGAATTGGCGCATGAAGGAACCCTGTTTTTGGACGAAATTGCCGAAATGCCATCCGACATGCAGACGGCTCTGTTGCGGGTGCTTCAGGAACGGACGATTGTGCGGGTGGGCGGAACAAAGCCGGTTCCTGTGGATATACGGATTATTGGAGCGACACACAAGGATTTGTGGCAAGAAGCGCAAGCGGGACATTTTCGCCAGGATCTGTTTTTTCGCCTGCAAGGGATACAGATCGCGCTGCCGCCGCTGCGCGCGCGCGCTGACCTGATGGACTTGGCTTCTCATTTTCTGGCGGTGATTGGAGAGGAACTTCAGAAACATCCGTTGCTGCTCGCTCCAGACGCCCACAGGCTGCTGCAACAGTACGATTGGCCCGGAAACGTCCGTGAGCTCGAGACAGTATTGCGCCAAGCGGCTTTTCTTGCGGTGGACAACACCCTGCGCGCGCAGCACTTCCCAGCCCGCATGGCGTCGAAGCAAGCAACGCAACCGCAGCAGCAGCCGCATCTGGAAACGCCTCCGGAAACGCAGGTCGATCGCCAGCGACTTCGGCAGGTAGAGGTTCAGGCTGTGCTCGATGCGATGAGGGAAACGGACGGCAACATCTCTCAGGCGGCAAAACTGCTTGGAATAGGCCGCAACACGCTCTATCGGAAACTGAAAAAAATTTGATAGGTCCGGTCATACGACGTATCATGTATATGGAGGATGGGGAGAAATTGTGCACCCTACCACTGGCGACAGTGGATAAAAGTGCATAGGCCGATAGGACGATGAATATTTGGGGTGAAATAGTTGGAGAAAACGGCATTGGTCACTGGAATCACCGGACAGGACGGCGCGTATCTGTCGGAACTGCTTTTGAATAAAGGATATCGGGTCATTGGCGCTTACCGCCGGACGAGCGGGCTGGACACCTGGCGCTTGAGGTATCTGGGCATTGAGTCGAAAGTGATTTTGGAGAGCATGGATCTGGAAGACTTGTCAAACCAGATTCGCATAGTGCAGAAGTACCAACCTGACGAGATTTACAACCTTGCTGCGCAGAGCTTCGTAGGTGTTTCCTTTGAGCAACCGATCGTAACGGGACAGATCACGGGACTCGGTGTGGCCAATCTGCTCGAAGCCGTGCGCATGGCTTGCCCTGCGGCGCGGTTTTATCAGGCGAGCACGAGTGAGATGTTCGGCAAGGTACAGACGATTCCGCAGACGGAGCAGACGTCCTTCTATCCGCGCAGTCCGTATGGTGTTGCAAAACTGTACGGTCACTGGATGACCGTGAACTATCGCGAGGCTTACGGACTGTTTGCCTGTTCGGGCATTCTCTTTAATCATGAATCGCCGCTGCGGGGCATTGAGTTTGTGACACGCAAGATTACGGACGCCGTTGCGCGCATCAAGCTCGGAAAACTCGACCGCCTGGTGCTCGGCAACATCGAGGCGAAACGGGACTGGGGATTTGCCAAAGAGTATGTCGAAGCGATGTGGCTGATGTTGCAACAGGAATCCCCGGAGGATTTTGTTGTTGCGACAGGGGAGACGCACTCCGTGCGCGATTTTGTGGAGATGTCCTTTCAGGCGGCGGGGATCGATCGCTGGGAGGAGCGCGTCGAGACAAGCGCGCGCTTTGAGCGACCGGCGGAAGTCGATCTGTTGATCGGGAACGCCTCCAAGGCGCATGCGCTGCTTGGGTGGCGTCCGCAGACCCAGGTCAGAGAACTCGCGGCGATGATGGTTCAGGCTGATCTGGAACGCTATGGCGCAACGCTGTAGGACCCGGACCCTCACAAAAATGCTGTGATTCTCGAACCCTGCAATCATGGCTGGCTAACATACAGAGCGATTGAGAGGGGGATTCTGATCGTGAAGCGAATGACCAGACTGGCAGGGGCTATAGTTATAGCCGGGGCAGTGATGATAACGCCTCGGGCAGACGCGGCCACTGCATACGTTCATCCGGAGACGATGGCAGTGTTTAATGCGGAATTGCACGCGATCAACGCGCAGTGCGTCAAGGCGTTCACCCGCGTTCGCGCGGCTGAAGCTCTGCAGGGCAGACTGCAACAGGACTTCGTGGCGGAAACGAGAGGAAATTTGCTTGCGGCCATTCACAGCACACATGTGGGGGCGACCAATTCCGTGTATGCGCGTACAGGCGCTCCGGGAACCAAAACTTCCATCGCTTATGAGTATCAGATCTTCGAGCAATATCTTCAGATGCTCGCCCGCTCGGGATCCGGACCGCATCCACAGCCGGAATCCACCATGGCGTCTCTGAAGCTGAGCGGGTTTTGGCTTCAAAAAGCCACTGTTTTGTTCCGGACATCGCAGTCAGTCAATGCCATGTTTTCGCACAGCGTCTCCCAAACCTCCCTGCTCATGAACCATGACCTAAGTCTCTTGGGCGCAAGCGCAAGGGACCACGTCGCGTCTCGGATGGGCGCTGATCAGCAGCAGGCGCTTCTGGAGGATCGCGCGCGGCTTGCCATGGAGCAGGAATGGGGGTTGGAGCTGCAGCAGATGAACGTTCAGTTGCAGAATCTCTTAAAGCTGCGACCAACCACTGTCACTTTTAAAGCGAGGTAAGACCAAAACTCAGCGATCGTCAGTCAGAACCCGGTGTTAGACCCGCATGATCGTCTTCTTCCGATCACCAGCAAAACATGAAAATCCGAGTTGATGAGGAAGACGATCATGCGATGGCACAAGCGATCTCGTAGTTTCCGGGTAGAAACCGCGACTCAACAGGGCGCGCAGACGTCCGACGATCCTGAGAATCTCTGTTTTGTCGTACAGGGGCTCTTAAATTCAGGCTGGTTTCTGCTATACTTGAGACTGATACATAGATTGCTGACTTTGCCAAGGCACAGTCACGGCAAAGTGGCGCAGTTAGTGGAGGGGGAGCCGTCTTGAAACGAATGCTGACGAGTCTGGCTGCGGCCGCATTGGTGGTAGGCGCCATTGCGCCGGCAGCGTTTGCCGCGTCGGGCGCAGTCTCGTACACAGATATAAACGGGAACTTCGCGGAGCAGGATATCATAGCCCTGTCGCAGCAGGGTTATATACACGGGTACAGCGACGGTCAGTTTCGGCCGAATCAACTGGTTACGCGTGGACAGTTTCTGGCCTATTTCATGAACGTTGTCGAGGCCGCCACTGGTGTCAAACCGGGTGCGCACAAACAGTATTTTTCGGATATTCCGCCGAAAAACTGGGATTACAACTATGTGGGCCCGGCCGAGGCGGCAGGGTGGATCGTACCGAACTGGATTGGCGTCAAAGTGGGCGGCGCCTTTAATGAAAACTACCAGGCATCCTGGGGTGACGCCGCCTCATTTTTCGTGGCCGCCATGGAGAAGGCCGGCAAACTGACTTCAACCGGTGGAGCGGCGCCGCTGGCTTATGCCAAGTCGATTGGGCTGTTTCAGGGCATTCCGTCTTCACAAAACCAGATTTATCTAAACCGCGCCAGCGCGGCGGTTGTGCTCTACAACATTCTGTCTTACGTTAAAAATGGGGGTTCGATTACCCAGACGCCGACAGTGGCGTCAGTCACATTGAGTGGCGGAACGTCGCTGGCGTCCAATACCGCCGAGCAGTTGACGGTGGTGGCCAAGGATGCGAGCGGCAACATCGTGAACGTGAACTCTTCACAGATTTCCTACAATGTCAGCGGCAGCGGCGCTACGAGCAGTTCGGGCGCGTTTGTCAGTTCGAATGGCCAGTTGGTTGTAACCGCGCCGGGAACCTATATCATTACAGCGACCGTGGATAATGTCAGTTCGGCGGCGCTGGAGGTGGTTGTACCGGGAGCGCCCGCCGCGTTGAAACTGAGCGCTGCGACGCCGTCGTTAGTGGCTGACGGTGCATCGACGGATACGATTACTGCGGCTGTCGTCGATGCAAACGGCAATCCGGTGACCAACTTTAACGGCACAATCGAATTCAAGGACACGAATGGCCAACTGGTCAATGCGAACGGCGCGCCTTCCAACGACGTGACCGGAGTGCCGGTGACCAACGGAGTGGCAACCATTCAGGTGAAAGCGACGGCTACTCCGGGTACGACGGACGCCATTACGGCCGATAACCTGGTTCAGTCTGGAACAACGACGCCGGTTACGAATAACGGAGGAGCTCTGTCTGCCAATCTGACCATGGCCCAGACACAGCAGGTCGCCACATCGATCTCCGTGACACCGACCGCTCCAACCGTAGAAAACAACACGCCGAGTACAGCTGCGTTTACCGTACAGGTGCTGGATCAGGCGGGTGTGCCGATGCTGAGCAACGCATACCTGGTCAATCTCACCGTCACAGGCGTAGGCCAACTGTCCTCGACGACTCAATCCTCAACGGCATATGTGGGGAACGGCAGTGTGAACGCAGGGGTTACCGGCAGTGTGACTTCGGAACAGGGGGCTTCGGGGGCCATTGTCATTACCGCGACATCGCCTGGTCTCACCTCGGGTTCCGCCACCATTCAGTCGATCGTCGTGGGAAGTCCCGCAGCCATTAAGGTGGCTGCGGACAAGAACTCCAGCAGCGTGTTTGCGGCAGGTTCGTCCGGTGGAGTTTTTGACATCACCACTGTGGACTCCAACGGCAACACGGTGACAGATACGAGCAACCCCACGTTCACCGCTGCTGTTTGGCAGGGGAACACGCAAATCACGTCGGGAGTCACAGCGGCTGTTACGGGCAGTCAAGTGGTCGTTTCGGGAACCGCGGCAGGCAATTATACGCTGAAAGTAGCGTCCAGCGACAATCTGGCTGCGGGTGCGGTGAACTTCCAGGTGACGGCTGGATCTGCCGCCAAAGTGGTCTTCATCTCCCCGAGCGCCTCGGTGGATCTGCCCATTCAAAACGACGCCATGAACATTCAGGCGGAATTGCAGGACGCCTATGGCAATGCGGTTAACACCGCCGGGCTTCCGGTGACCTTCTCGGTCGCTGAGCGCTCTGGACAGGACGCCGCGACTCTGGGCGGATCTTCGAGCGGCCAGTATACGGCAGTCACTGGAGCCAACGGTGTCATCAGCGTTCCGTTCGTTGGCAGTCACATGGTTGGCGACGCGTGGACGATCAGCGTAACGCAGGTCAACGGGATCAGCACGACGGTGGCTCCCGTTTACGTGAAGATGGTCGCGCAAGTGCCGACTCAGATTCACGTTGGTCTGCAAGACACCGCTTCGCTTGCGAGCAACAATCCGAACTATCTGCACAGCACGGGGTACGCTCAGGCTGGCGACACTGTCACGGTGACGCTCAGCGCTACAGACGCGTTTGGCAATGCCAGCCCGAACGGCGATGTGCTGCAAGTGACGTTGCCGGCCGGCCTGGGCAATCCCGTCGGACTTACGGCGACGACTACGCCCGGTGTGTACACCGTGACGCTTCCCTCGTCCGGTCAGACAACCTTCACAGCGACGGCAGCCGCGGAAGGGTACGCGACTGTACAGGTGACCGATCTCAGTGTGGGTTCAACGACGTTGACTGGCACTGGATCCATGGATATTGTTCCGGGTCCGGCTGTCGGGGCCGCTCTCTTTAGCAGCGCCGGGATCATCAATGCCACAAATCCGCTCGTGGTTCAGGCGAACACGCCGATTCTACTGTGGGTGAAACCGGTCGATATCGAGGGGAATCCTGTAGTGCAGGGTCAGCAGCCGCTGAGTCTGAACCTGAGTGACGGCGGCAAGGGCGGCGCCTTCAGGCTGACGCAGGATGGCGCGAATATCACCTCCATCCAGGTTCCTGCCGGGGCAAGTGAAATGATGTTGTATTACGTCAATGGCACCGCGGGCAGCTATGTATTGACGGCTCAGGCGGCGCCATTGACGTAAGGATGTCAGGATCCAGCAGTTCGAGTTCCCGTTTTGCATCGCGACAGGACGGTGGGAGCATCCTCTGCCGATTGGCGCAGCAACATGGAGAGCAGTTGCGACAGAAACAGGGAAAGCTGCAGCGCGCATCGTGGTCGCTCACGGATGCGCGCTGCAGCTTTATACGGGTGTCAATGGACAGAGGCGCAGGGACTTGCCAATTCCCTGTGATGGCGTATGCTGATAGTAAGCTGTGACTCAAGATCCGTAAGGAAGGTTGGTCAGGATGAGGCAAGTAGAAGACTCCAGGGAACAGATTTATGAGACGGACAAGGAACGAGTCTGGCATGCGCTCGCACCGCACAGCGAAGGGAATCCATGGGTTGTGGAGAGCGCACAGGGCGTCTACGTCACGGATTTGGAAGGGCATACATATCTCGATGCGATGGCGGGTCTCTGGTGTGTCAACGTCGGATACGGGCACGAACGCATCGCGAAAGCAGCCTATGAACAGATGCGCGCCATGCCGTTTTATCCTCTTTCGGCTGCGCATGTTCCGGCGACAAAGCTGGCTGCAACGCTGTCGCGTTGGCTGGGAGGCGACTATCGGTTCTTCTTCAACAACAGCGGTTCGGAAGCCAACGAGACGGCCATCAAAGTGGCCCGGCAATATCATGCGCAAATGGGACAGCACGGACGCTACAAGGTAATTTCCCGGTATAGAGCGTATCACGGAAGCACCATGGGCGCCCTGTCTGCGACCGGGCAGCATCAGCGCAAGTATCTGTATGAGCCGCTGGCGGCCGGTTTCCTCCATATTCAACCGCCCGACCCGTATCGGCTGTCAGGAGGACTGTCTCTCGACGAGTATGGAAAGGCGTGCGCACGCGAACTGGACCGGGTGATTCAGTGGGAAGGTTCGGAAACAATATCGGCGTTTATTATGGAACCCATCATCACGGGCGGGGGAATTCTTGTGCCCCCAGACAATTACCTGCCAGAAGTGGCTGATGTTTGCAGGCGTCACGGAGTATTGCTGATCGTGGATGAAGTGATATCGGGATTTGGCCGCACCGGGAAGCGTTTTGGTTTTCAGCATAGCGGCGTGATGCCCGATATCGTGACGATGGCCAAGGGGATGACGAGCGGTTACGCCCCCCTTTCCGCGACGGCGGTGGCGGCTCACCTCTACGAGGCGTTCAAGGATACATCGGATCCCAGTGCGCACCTGCGGCAAGTCAACACATTTGGCGGTCATCCCGTCAGTTGCGCAGTCGCGATTGAAAATCTGGAGATTATGGAAGAACTGGATTTGGTGGCGCGTTCGGCCGCTCTCGGCGATGTTCTTTTGCGTCGGTTGAAAGAGCTGGAGACCTATGAGATCGTGGGCGATGTGCGGGGAAGGGGTTTGCTCGCAGGCATCGAATTGGTTGCAAACCGCGAAACAAAGGAGCCGCTGTCGCTTCTTCGCGTCCAGACGATCGTCGCCCGAACCAAGTCGCTGGGAGTCATAGTTGGAAAAAATGGCGACACCGTCGCGGGTTTGAACAACGTCGTAACGGTGTCGCCGCCACTCACCGTAGCGGAGAATGAGATTGATCAGATCGCGGAGGCGCTGACGACAGCCATTGCGGAAGAAAACGGGCGATAAGACTCGTTACATCGCAGTAAGACAGGCAGCGCAGCGATTTGCCGCGCCTGCCTGTCGCGCCGCTTTGCTGCGCCTGCTTCCCGCGCCGAATCGAGCTTGCCGCGGGAATCCTGTTGCGCGGCGACCGGTCTACGGCTATTGATACTGAATCCCGACCTTCTGATGCGTGGAGTTGAACACTTGCGCCGATGGGTTGAACCACTGAGGTTGAAACACCCACGGATCGCCAGGTCCGGGAACTTGTGTTGCAGACGTTACGAAGTAAAGACGCGACCAGGTCGGATCCCAGTAAATCCATTGGCCTCCGATCCAGGATCGATTCCAGGCGTGCCCTTCATTGGGGTTATCGACTTGAACGGGAGATCCGTTGTTGGCGTAGCCCACAACCATTTGTGTTGGAACGCCCAACGATCTCATGAGGGCGTCCGCTACATTGGCGTAGTCGACGCATATGCCGATTCCAGAGGCAAGCGTCTCTTCCGTGGTGCTCCAGCCATAGCCGCCGTTGGCTAACAGGGCGCCATTATACCCAATGTTCTGGCCCTCCCAATCATAGATCGCCTGTGCCTGGGCGAGCGGCGAGGTGATTCCCTTTGTAATCCGCTTTGCGAGAGCCTGAATCGTCGGATCCGTCCAATTGGCCCACACGGAGGTCAGCATACCGAGTTGCTGGTTGTTGTCCTGGCCCTGAAATGTCATGATAAACTGGCTCGATACAGTTTGCTGCTTGGTCGCAAACATATAGTTGAGACTGGTCTGCGCGGTCGTCAGCGGCGGGGCTGCCTGCACTTCATACGAATCGGCGGCAAAAGGGATGTGCAGGGCATCCGCGAAAGTTCCAGAGGCAGACACAGGCACCGCGTAGTCCCACTGGTTTGGACTTCCGGAGGTCAGGCCGAGATCATTGATCTGGATCCACGCGACACTGGGCATTGGGGTTCCATTCGGTTCCTTCACCACACCGGAGACAACGATGTTGGGGTCGCTCGGACTGTAAATGACATCCTGCAATTGTACGGGAGCATTGGCGGATGAAAATGCCTGTATTTGGGTGACGGTTTGCAATGTTGAATTGGCTGCGACATCCGCTGCCGTGGGCGCGGCAGAGAGAGGCAGTTCGCCGCTCGCGGGTACAGATGGGATGACGAATGGCGTGATGGAACCGGACGGAACCGTAGTTGTGGAGCCTGAGTTGGTGCTCGGAGCAGCGCCTGCGCCGTTTGCGCTTATACCAGACGAGCTTGATCCGGTGGCAGGGGTTCCCGAATTGCCCGTGGCGCTGCCCGCGGCGCCGCTGCTGGAAGTTCCCGTGGCGCCGTTTCCGGAAGTTCCCGGAGTTGCAGGCTGGCTACCGGTCGAACTGCCTCCGGACGTTGTGCTCGGTGGTGTACCGCTGCCTGCTGTTCCTTTGGCGTTTTGTCCCGTGCCGGTCTGACCCTTGACGCCGCCGCTGCCTGCAGTCCGCTGTGCAGACAGACTTTGTCTCACATGCGCCGCCAGCGTAAACATCTCCGCCCGGTTGAGCCAGACTGCCTGAGGCATGTCCTTGAACCAGCCTTGCGCGACGGCGTAGAGGTAAGGGGATAATCCGTGAGTGTTCAGGTGTAACAGATGGATGATTCCCTGCGCTGCCACCCCACGCGACAAACGGTCCTGCACGCCGAAGTAATGACTGGCGTCTGGTTGCACGACTCCAAGAGCGACCGCCTGACCAAGCGGAAGCAACAGCTTTCCGGATACGTCGCGGTACTGGTTTTTGGGCAGTACGCTGTCTGGTCTCTGGCGCGTAAATGTAGCCATAGCCCATTGCGCAAATGATCCTTTAGTTTCATAAGCGAGCAGGGGAGACGGCGTCGTTCGTTTACCTGCTCCTTCAAGAAGCATTGCCGTTCCATGTCCATGAGCCGCGCTCAGGCGAGTGGCAGCAGTCGCGGTTGCGGCATGCACAGTCGTCGATGGTCCAAGCATAATTTGGGAGCTTACTATGAGTGTCGCCATGGCAAAGGGAGAGACCTTTGCCGTGAATCGGAATTTATGAGAGCGTTTCATAGGTAAAGGTCCTCTTCTAGTATGGCGTGAATGATTTCGTTGATTCTAAGTATAACACGCTCACTTTTAGAGAAGAACGCACAAATTATTGGCAAAAAAATATCCCCCCAAAAATGGGAGGAGCCGAAATCGCTTAGTGGTTCAAACAATCTTACAGCTTATTCACATTAGCAGCTTGAGGGCCGCGCTGACCTTCTACGATGTCAAATTCAACCTGTTGACCTTCTTCAAGCGTACGGTAACCTTCGCCATTGATCGCTGTATAATGGACAAAGACGTCGTTGCCGCCATCTACTCGGATAAAACCGTAGCCTTTCTCACTGTTAAACCACTTGACTGTTCCTTGCACCGGAGAAGTCCCCCTACAGAAAGTACAAACGTACTTACTTAATTTGCTTGCATTTCTAGCATATCATTGCAGAATTAAGATGTCAAACGATTTCTACTTTTAATGACTGCTAAATAGCTGCAGTTCAGGGGAATCGGCGGGATTGAAGCTTTTTATTGCCATTGTGGCCGTATGGTCTATCAAGTATGATGATAGCATTCGTCCAACTGTATTGTGGAGAAAGGAAGAAGCCTGTGAAACCCATACTGCGTTATGTGTCAAGTTATGGAGTGGGGCTGCTCATTGGCGGCATGGTGTTTGGCGGCATCACATTGGCCAGTACAGGCCTCAAACCCATACAAGCCCACTACGCAAATATCAAGATCGATGTGAACGGGAAAGTCATTCCCACCAATGCGGAACCGTTTATCTATAACTCTAACGTGTATGTTCCGATCAGTGCGATCGGGCATGGACTGGGCGCCCAAGTGAGCTGGGTGGGGAGCAAGCACGAGGTTGTCATCGTGCGAACGGCACAGTTGCAAACGCAATCGGGCTCCCTGGTCTATTACGGATCGCCGATCCTGTGGTACGGCACTACACATACGTTTTCCTACAAGGGTCAATCCTATGTGTCGCCCGTCGCTCTGGCAACAGTTCTCGATGAGCCTTTGTACATTAATCCCACGACGCTTACCGCCTATATCGGACAAGGCCCCGCATCTGGCATGCCGCTCGTCAACTTCCCGGACGTGCGCGATTATGGAGACTACGCTCTGGCAAGCAACGGCTACACAGGAGCCATAACGGGATGGAGCAATGGGCCGTCGAAGATCAACGGCCAGACGTATCCCAACAGCAACGGAAAATCTATCTTGTGGTCGCCGGCGAACAGTAACGCGCAGGTTCCCGGTGTCACTTACAATCTGAACGGCAAGTATACATCCCTGACAGGCCTGTTCGGCGTCGATGACGCATCTGGATCGAGCGACCAGTTGCAATTGACGATTACAGGCGACGGTCAGCAACTGTACCAGTCGCCCTGGATGTCCAAGGGTGAAACCGCCACTCCGGTTGAGGTTAATGTCAGCAATGTCCATCTCCTGACTGTTGCGTTTTCTGTGAAAACCTCGTCTGGCGCCGTATATACGATGGGTCAGGCAGTGCCCGCTGGAACCACTGTGGACGCTGATTTTGTCGACGTTCTGGTGCACTGATCGTTCCGTGAACAGACACCATCAGTGGAATGAAAGAGCCCGCTCGTCAGGATTCCTATGCTGTGCCCGTCGCGAGTTCGGCGCAGCCGTGTCTGAGCAGAGGCACAGCATAGGAATCCGGCTGGCAGGAACGGATCGTATTTTGGGGTATTTTATCAGGACGGACCAAACGGGAGGACGACAGGTTGAAAAAGTATCTGGGCATGATCTTGGGGGTTGCGACCAGCGCGATGGTCTTTGGCGGCGCTTCCTATGCCAGCGTGGGCATCCGCCAAATTAAGGCGTCCTATGACAACATTGGTCTCGTGATCAATGGGAAGAGTGTGGCCGCCAGCGCAGAACCCTTCATCTATAATGATAACGTGTATGTACCGATCAGCACGATCGGACACGCTTTGGGCGCCACGGTGAAGTGGGTCAACAGCCCGGCCGAGGTGCAGGTTCAGGGGGCAGGGGCGAGCCTGCAGCCTTTCTCCGTGTACCTGAATGGTCACCAGATGCCAACAGGCCTGACAAACGGCAAGGCACTCTATGGAATACCCGCCAATAACGCGCAGTATGAGGGCGCCACAAATCTGATTCCAAGCATCGACAGTCAGGGTAATGTTAATTTTCAGGCGACGACGGCGCCGGCGATTTCATCCGGGATGCCACTGTTTACGCTGACTCCGAGCGCACTGCACGGCGATTTCAAAAACACCACGCTGTATCCGAAGGGGCAGTTGACAGGGTACTGGGCCCCGGCCGTCCTGGGACAGTTATACCCAGGGCAGTTTTCGATCCAATGGGGCGTCGGCGCGGGTCAAACGGCCCGACTGCCCGGTGCGGACTATGCCCTTAATGGTCAATACCAGACGCTTACAGGTCAATTCGCAGTCGACGATCTGTCACGCAACTTTACGGGCTCCGTGCAACTGGTGTTCATAGGCGATGGAAATACGCTTGGTTCGACAGGCTGGATCCAGGGAGGCGCGGCTCCAATGCCGTTTACCGTCAATGTCGCGGGGATTCAGACACTGGAGATTCAGTATGAACTCAAAGGTCCGCAAGGAACGGTGTATACGATGGGCCAGACGTACCAGGCGCCAGCCAAGAATCCGGATGGAACCACGGATCCGATCGTAGTTACGGACCTTATGAATGCGGTCTTGCAACCTTCGTCCACCTCAGGCGGCACCGCTGGCGCGGGTTCCACGAGCGGGGCAAACGGATCGACCGCGCCCGGTTCCGGGAATGGCGCAACGGGTACAACGACCCCAGCCGGTCCGTCGAACACTTCAACCAATTAGATAACTAAAATTTCTTTTGTTTAGGGCTTGTCAATCTGTGTCGAATTGAATACAATGGGTATAGATAGACCTCCCGAAACAAGGCAAACGCACCGAAAGATGCGGACGCAAAGCCGCCGGATCTAAAGACGCTATGGCGTTTATGATGGCCGGGCTGCCGGTAGTGGTCAAACACGGACGGTTGAGGGATAGTTCGGGAGGGAACCAGTCCCTCGTTTTTCAATCGTAGAGTGGGCGAGTGTAACCCTAGTCCCCCCTAGGATTTCAATCCCCCGAGACTTGCCCACTCTACGCATTTATATAGTTGCGCAAGTGATAGGTGCCACTATATGTTTCGCCTGATACATTCGCCATATGGAAACTGCCCGAAGCTGCCGAGAATGGCAGCTTCTTTGCGTTTTGATCCATTGCGTCCCTGGCATGTGCAGGCGTCCTATTGGTTATCCTAGCCCGTGAGATTATGGTGCCGGAGGGAGCGCGCTATGCGGGTTGGTCCTTGGAACTCCTGGGTGGCGACTTTGGTTGTACTCGCTGCGGTCGGCGCATGGAGGGTATGTCTGGCAGTCGAAACAGGGTCCGTCAATGTGCAGAGGGAACTGGAGGCGACTTTTCAGAGAGAGTCTGTTTCTTTTGCCGCGTCGCCTGCCTCGGCGAGTGACGTGCGTACAGGCGCCGCGAGCCTGCGGCGCGGGCCGCGAATCAATGAGCGGTGGATGCGAAGCGCGCTGGAGGATCTAGCCATCCAATATCCGGACCGTGACCCTGCGACATGGCTGTTGGTGGGGTCGGATTCACGTAAAGGAGAAGTCGCAAGATCAGATACGCTGATGCTTGTCCGCCTCAGGGTACGGCAAAAAACGGCGCTCATCTACTCTATTCCCCGCGACACGCGTCTGTACATTCGCCATCATGGTTATACGAAGGTCAATCATGCGTTGGTCTATGGTGATTTGCCTCTTCTGAAGACTACGGTCCAAACGGCGTTCGGCATTCCTGTCGATCATATCGTATCCGTTGATTTTCAGGGATTCACGGAACTGGTCGATGCGCTCGGGGGAGTTGTCATCCATTTGAAAAAAGCGATTGACTACGATGACGCGACGGATGGCACTCATATTCATCTGCGACCAGGATGGCAGCGGCTGAATGGCAAGACAGCTCTGGATTTTGTGCGATTTCGCCATGATACATTGGCAGACACAGGGAGAATGGAACGTCAGCAGCAATTTCTCAGGGCTGTGGCGGTTAACTCCGTACCATTTTCCCGGTGGTGGCGGGTAGGCAATGCGGTCATGCACCTTCCTGCGCATATTCACAGCGATTTGTCTGAGTGGGAGTTGCTTTCAGCGGTGGCCCGGATTGCCCTTGTCGCGCATCTTTCGATGCACATGCGCACACTGCATGGTATAAATCGTATAGACCCGCGCGACGGACTGTGGTATTTTTACGTCGATGCAAGAGACGTAGTCCGCTTGCGCCGTGATTTCCAGGGAATCGGCGGTTGACGGGAATTTCTGCAACCGGGTGTCTGAACCTATGTAAGTAAGGGTGTTGTGCGTGAATACAGTTTCCGTTCTGGGTGTTCCTTTTATAACAAATGACGAAAAGTGGGTTTATAATCAGTGTATTTCGTTTCTGGCTGACGCCGAGCCGCATATGATCATTACGGCAGGACCTGAATTTGTCATGAACATCCGTCGAACACCAAACTTGCTCCCCGTTTTGGCGCGCGCGGATTTTATAACGCCTGATGGCGTGGGAATCGTCATTGCGTCGAAATGGTATGGACAGGCAGTTGCCCAGCGAATCACCGGCGTTGAGTTGGCGGAACGGCTCATTGGCTACGCCGCTGAACGGAATCTGCGCGTATTTTTGCTGGGTGCATCGCAGACATCGCTGGATCAGGCTTTGCAAAAATCGAAAAACCGCTATCCGCAACTGTATATCGTCGGGACACATGGGTACTTTACAGATGAGCAGACTGCTTCTGTCATTGCGGAGATTCAGGCCGCCCGTCCGCATCTTCTGCTGGTCGGGTTGGGGCAACCGCGTCAGGAAGTGTTTATTTCAACGCATAAAGATATTCTTGGCGTACCGCTTGCGATCGGCGTTGGCGGCGCTATCGATGTGATCGGCGGCGCTGTCAAACGCGCTCCCGTGCTCTTTCAGAGGGCCCGCCTGGAGTGGCTCTACAGGCTGATTAGAGAACCAAGGCGGTGGAGGCGCCAACTGGCGCTGCCGCGCTTTGCCTGGGAAGCATGGATGGAGGCGCGCCACTCGACACGTTCGGTGCACTGAACAGCGCCCTGCTCAGACATGCAAAGGAAAAGGAGTTGCATGGATGTCTGCGTCACCCAGACGGCGCTTCGCCGTTCCGACGGTCGTCGCCGTGTTGTGTTTGCTGTATTTTCCCCACAGTACCCAGGCGCAGGCGGACAACATGCGCAGTCCATACGGGCAACCTCGCTATGGGTTGCTCATTGCCGGGTTGGACAGCGACCCCGAAAGCTCCAGTCGGGATCGGCGAACAGATGCCCATACCGATACGCTTGTTCTGCTTACTTCGCAGAGTGGTTCCGGTGTGGTTGACGCACTGCATATACCACGGGATACAAGAGTGTTTGAAACTGGAACTGGATTTATGAAGATCAATGGAATATATATGAACGGGAACAGGCAGGCGCTGAGCAGAGCTGTGGAGACGTTGACGGGACTATCCGTAAATGCCGTGCTGCTTTTGGATTTCGACCGTTTCCGTCGGGCCGTTGCATTGGTGGGATCTGTTCCGTTTAACGTGGACAAGGCGATATGGGCTCCTGAGGGCGATGTGACATTGCCGGCAGGCTGGCGACGACTTAACCCGCGGCAGGCTCTCGCGGTCGTTCGCTTTCGGCATGAACCGCTTGGGGACATTGGGCGGGTTCATCGCCAGGAGCGCTTTCTGAGAAGCGCAGTCACCATCGCTTCGCACTTGCCGTTCGCTCTGTTCACACAGGTGATGCGGACGCTGGATGCGCATGTGTCTGACCGAGACATCGCGGTGGCCTACGCGATGGTTCATCCACTTGTCAAGTATCGGGCCCATTCCGTTCCAGGCAATTTCAGCACTGGTCCTGGTGCGAGCTATTGGCTTCCTGACCAACTTGGTTTAAAGACGATTGCCGGATTGGTGGTGGGCAGATCCGATGCGTTACCCGCATCGGCACGGTGGCAGAACAACTTTGCCAACCGTGACGCTGACGATGGCCGGGATCGTTCCCTCTGACGGCTCATACATAAGGCGCCAATATGTAACGGCCTAATCCTCCCCCGGTTGCGCAAGCTATCGGATGTAGACAGGAAGCTGCAACACGGGGGAGGAGTTTCATCATGGCAAGCGGGTTTACGCAAGTTGTAAAGGGTGCTCACAAGGCGCTGGATGATATGAAGTATGAGATTGCCGCTGAACTGGGCCTTCCCGTTTATCAGGGCAGCGAAGACTACTGGGGCCATATCATGACTAAAGATGCGGGCGCTGTAGGCGGGCATATGACCCGAAGACTGGTGGCGTTCGGAGAAATGGCTCTTCGTCAGGGGTCGCAGTCCTAATTGTGCCAGGCAGGAGGCGGACGCAGATTTTGATCCGTCTCCTGTTCACCTGATCCGGTTCTTCCTGTCCGGTTCATTCATTGACACCATCCGCTGTCTGTAATACAGTAGCAGTGGTCTCTGCTCAGAATTCAGTTGGGTAGAGTGCAACGGTATGGGGGTGGACGGATATGGCTAGCCGGCGGTTGTTTACGTCTGAATCTGTGACTGAAGGGCATCCTGACAAAATTTGCGACCAGATATCCGATGCGCTCCTGGACGCATTTTTGATCCAGGATCCAAACTCCCGCGTCGCCTGCGAGACTTCTGTTACAACGGGCCTGGTGCTTGTGGCGGGCGAGGTTACGACGGAGGGGTACGTTGACATTCCGCGCGTGGTGAGAGAAACCATTCGCACGTTGGGCTATACTCGCGCCAAATTTGGCTTTGACGCGGACACCTGCGCCGTGATCACCTCGATTGACGAGCAATCGCCAGATATCGCCATGGGTGTCAACAAAGCGCTTGAAGCGCGACGCGGAGAAAGTGTTGACGAGCAGATCGAGGCCATTGGGGCGGGCGATCAGGGGCTCATGTTTGGATTTGCAGTGAATGAAACTGACGACCTGATGCCGTTGCCCATTTCATTGGCGCATGGCCTGGCGCGGCGCCTCGCCCAGGTGCGCAAAGAGCGTCTGGTGAGTTATCTGCGTCCGGATGGGAAGACCCAGGTGACCGTGGAGTACGAAGGGAACAAACCGGTTCGCGTGGATACGATCGTCATTTCAACACAGCATCATCCACTGGTCGATAGCGAGACCATTGAACGAGATCTGCGCGATCTGGTGATCAATCAGGTTGTGCCTGCCCATTTGATCGACCAGAATACGCGTTATCTGATCAATCCAACGGGTCGATTTGTGATTGGCGGGCCTCAGGGAGATGCGGGGCTCACAGGACGCAAGATTATCGTCGACACGTATGGTGGGTACGCGCGGCATGGCGGGGGAGCGTTCTCGGGAAAGGATCCCACCAAGGTGGATCGCTCTGGCGCATACGCGGCGCGCTATGTGGCAAAGAATATAGTTGCGGCCGGACTGGCTGACAAGTGTGAAGTGCAGATCGCATACGCCATCGGCGTTGCGCGCCCGGTTTCGGTCATGGTTGACACTTTTGGAACCGGACGCATTGCCGACGATAAAATCGAACTTCTCATTGGAAAACATTTTGATCTGCGACCCGCCGGCATTATCCGGACGCTGGATTTGCGACGGCCGATTTACCATCAGACAGCGGCATACGGGCATTTTGGCAGGCCTGATCTCGATTTGCCGTGGGAACGCACCGATCGGGCGCAAGTCTTGCGACAGGAATCGGGGCTGTAACCCCCAGAAAATTTGTGTCATGTGCGAAAGACTGAAAGGAACACCCTAACCCCATTCCATAGCGCGTAAATGTCTACGCGCTTTTTTTAACCCATCCCCGTGGCAGCGCATAGACTGTTAGCCATGTGACTCTCGGGGGGCGGCGTCAGTGATCATTCTAATTCTCGTCCTGTTGGCCGTATACGGTCTGCTCATGTTGCTTTGGCAATTAAATAAAAAATGGAAACGTGGATATAACCCAACACTGCCGACTGTCATTGTGATGGTCGGACAGGCGCAGGAATGGATTGAATGGTTTATTCGGCAACTCACTGTGCAAAGCTACGCAGACGGGCAAGAATTTCGCAATTTTTTTATTGTCGACCTCAGTTCCTCAGGAGAAACATCGGCCATTGTCTCAAGACTGGAATCTAAACATCACTTTGTGACGTATGTCGCCAGTTCCCAGGAACGTTGTTGGGCAGATGTGGTGAATCTGCTGCAATCAGGGCAGCAGGCGCCCACAGTGGTGGTCGATGTCAAGACGGAACAGGATGTCAGGATGCTTCTCGGTATGCTGCAACGGTTCCGATTTTGAAATCCCGTTTAAAAAATTCAATTGTTAGCAGGGAATATGATCAAAATAGCGAAATAAGTCACAGTTAAGATGTGTTCGGTGTTCCGTGTACCGAGGGGGCTCATCACGTTGCTCGCCGAAAAGAACCGTTACTGGACAGTCTTGTCGCTGTTGGGAATGTTGGCAGTGATCTCGCTTGTGTGGGCAGGGGTTTCGGAGCCCTTCCCCAGTTTTGGCGGCATGAGACTATTGCCGCTTCTTGTCTATGCTGCATTGCTGACGCTGGCTCAGGTGTTTCCAGTCCGATTTGGCGATCAGACCAGCAGCCTTTCTTTTTCATTCTCATTTGGCATTGAACTGCCGCTGTTTTTGCAGTTTGGGGCTGTGGTTACTGCCATTCTGGTCTCTGCCACCTGGATTCTTGGCAACGTGATCACAGGCAAGACCTTCACCAGTCGACGACTTGTCGGCAATACCATCATGTTTGTACTGATGACTACACTGGCCGCCAATGCATACGGTCTGTTTGGAGCTCGCGTACCCGTTCATCTGTCGTACAATCTGCTGCCGTTGATGATGCCGTTGCTGGTGTTCGTCATTGTCCATTTCGCTGTCAACTATCTGGTCGCCATGTTACTGACTCGTCTGCATGGATCGGGGAGTCTATGGTATCTGGGACTGCAATGGGACATTGCGTCTCTGATCGGCGAGTGCGTGATTGCCGGACTGTTTATTTTGTTGCAGCATCTTTACGGGGCTGCAGCGTTTGTGGTTATTTCGATTCCATTTGCCGGCCTGATCTACATATTCAATTTATATTCCAATTTGGTGCTGGCCAACAGGCAACTCACCATTATCAGCGACTTGACCATGAAGCTCAGTACTCAGCTGCGGGAAGATGAGGTTTTTAGGGAGCTTCTGGATGGTATCTCTCGATTGTTCAAGATGACGGCGTGTTATATTTTTATACCCGACGCGCAAGATGTGTTGGTTCCTTATGCAGTGCGAGGCGCCTCGCGTGAAATCGAAGAGCAGATGTTGCGCGTGCGCGTGGAGCGCGGAGTAGACGTGACAGGAACCGCCTATGCGCTCGGCACGACTCTCGTCCAAAATCGTCTTCAGGAATTGAAGATCGAAAAGGAGAGCGCCGCCAAGGCCCCCACACAAGGAACATCTATATTGGCTGTGCCGCTGCATTATCGGGATCAGTCTTTGGGTGTGCTAACGTTGACTCACGTTGAAAAACGCGCGTATTCTCACCGTGATCTGGAGATGGTCCAGATTCTGGCGAACCAGGCGGCGATCACGTTGTGGAACGCGCGGCGATTTGCGCGGACGGAGGAACAGAGTTACGTTGATCAACTGACAGGCGTTTATAACTACCGATATTTTGAGGCAACTATCGAGCATGCCTGCGTTGAAGCAGATCGGGGCGGTTCATCTTTGGCCCTGTTAGTCATTGATTTGGATCACTTTAAGCGTATCAATGACATTTACGGACATCTGGTCGGGAATGAAGTCCTTAAACGGGTGGCCCAAATCATAAGGGAAGGAGTTCGGGAGGGAGATATCGTCTGCCGCTATGGCGGTGAAGAATTTACCGTCATCTTACCTCATGCGACAATCGATGTTGCGTTGCAGATTGCGGAACGTTTGCGCAAGGTAATCGCGGAATCCCCGATTACCTTGGCTTCGAACGGTAAAATGGCCGTGCTTCCTATCCACATTACAGCCAGTCTGGGCGCGGCCGTTTATCCAGACATGGCGGACTCCGCGTTGACTCTCCTTCGTCACGCAGATCGCGCCATGTATGTAGGGTCGAAGCAACGTGGGCGTAACAGGGTGGCGGTCTACGAGCAGTAGAGGGCCTGTTTGGAGGCGGCGCCGGCGGGGGGTTCATGGCCCGGGTTGCCGGCAGTCGCCACACCGGCAGACCTGGGCGACTATACCGGCAGACCTGACCGATCGTTTGGGCGATACATAGGCGCGGGCGTCAAGGCGACACGCTAAGTTGCACAGGCTCGACGCTCTTGCGGGCCAGTTCCGGTTGCCCGTTTCGCATGTATAACTGTGCCAGGACTGTGCTGATGTGTGCCGCGTCCGCAAATTTTTGTAACTCGATGGCATCGCGATGCGCGATCTGGGCAAAGGCGATGGCTTCTTCCAGCGCCAGTCCGCGCTCAGCGATTGCCATGGCCAGGCCCGACAAGGCGTCGATGCGTTCCTGACTGGGTTCGTCGATCAACTGGAGCGCTTCGCGGGCAGTGGCAACCGCGTCCTCAATCCGCGATTCTGCTGTCCATAGTTCACTCTTCAAGAGATACATACGCGCTTTGAACCGATCAGAAGCGAACCACGTTCCGCGAGCTTTCCACTCATCGACGATGCCGTGTGCGCGTGCGAGATCGCCATCGTCGCGAGCTTGCCGGGCGAGCAGGAGTTCTGCTTCGATCGAGGATTCTAACGAATGATAGACGTCAAATATGGAACGGGCGTCGACCGCCAGCCGTCGCGCTTCCGCACCCCGCCCTTCGTTAAGAGTTCTGATCGCTTGCGATAGTTGCTGCTGAGCGATGTGGCGGGATCTGTCGCCTATGGAGAGGCGCTCTTCCGCCTGCTCCGCGAACATCCGGGCGTTCGCGGAGTCGCGTTTTGCCCTGTACGCCTCACTCAGGCGCATGGCGACATGAGCCTCGAGGATTCCTCCAGCCGCAACCCGTTGACGCCAAATGAGGAGAGCCTGTTCAAACAAGTGAATGGCTACGTCAACATCACCTATCGCAAACAATACATCACCCTGAAGCATTAACAGTTCAGGCATGAACTCGGATCGGTGTTGATCGCGGGCCAACTGTAAGGCCTGTTCCAGAGCCGTCCATGCTTCGGCGAACTGTCTGCGCATCAGGAGAAGCTTGCCATGCAGGTAATGCAGCTCCAAAGTGCCGGACGGCGGGTCGAACACGGATTTGAGAAGATCCTCCGCTTCCTGCAAACGCCCAAGCGCAATACACGCACTGATTATCTCCATGCGTGCGAATACAGCTTCATCTTTGGCGGGAGCCAATGACAGGGCCTCTTCTGAGACGTCCAGTCGCTTGGCGAGTTGCCTTAAAAGAGCGTCAGAGGGATGCGCCTTGCCAGCCTCGATCTGGCTGATCATGCTAGGGGTTACTATTCCCTTGGCCAGTTCTGTTTGGGTGAGACCGCGTTCCTGACGCAACTCGCGAATACGTTGACCACTCAGAGACGACATCATGCCTGCCCTCATTTTCTAAATAAATTTGAGACAAATCAATCATATGCCAAGCAATTGCTTTGCGCAATATGAAAAGATATTGCGCAATTCTTCACAAAACGCTTACCTGAGCGCCTTATTATGAGCTGCGCGTTGGAGTACACTTGATACAGCGAAGGGAACGGAGGTTGACTTGATGGATGAGATAAGGAGTCTCCAGGAATGTCAGACGCACTTGCTGCATGCATGGCTGGATGCAGAGAACGGGGAAGCGCGCTTCGCCATTCTAACCGAGTTGCGAATCGTTGAGCATGAATTGGGCGAGAAGGCCAGGAAGGCCCGGCTGCCACAAGACAGAATCCGCACATTTGCCGTGCGTCCAGCGCAATAAACATGGCGCTTCGCTTCGCCATCGGAGGAATGAAAGCTCCTTGGCCAGAACCGTATGCTGTGCCGAGGCGAGTTCGGCGCAGCCGTGTTTGAGAAGCGGCACAGCATACGGTTCTGGCGGGCAGCAGCAATCGATTTTCCGGGGAAGGAGAGCAGCACTATGCTTCTCTTCTTTTTTGCGTCATAATACAGGAAAATGCGACGTAAGTCACGGGGCCATTCTTTATGTTCGTTTGACAATATCTTAACACGACTGCGATATATTGGTGACAATCCACAGGGTCGTAACAGGGGGACTTCGCTTTGGATGCGAGGCGTCAGTTTCACGGGGATCTGCAGGTATTGCAGCAGGACTTGCTCAAAATGGGTACGCTAGTCGAAGAGTCCATATTCAAGGCGGTCCGCTCCCTGACCGAACAGGACCTGCGTCTGGCTGAGCAGGTTTTGGCTGGAGATGATCTGATTGATGAGATGGAGATTGACATAGAGACTCGGTCTCTGCAATTGATTGCCCTGCAGCAACCGATGGCGGGCGACCTGCGCATTCTGGGTACGACGCTCAAGGCAGTCACAGATCTTGAACGGATGGCGGATCACTCTGTCGATATCGCCAAAGTGGTGCTGCGCATGAATCGGCAACCGTGGATCAAACCGCTGATCGATATCCCGCGCATGGCGAAAATCGTCGAAGGGATGGTCAAGGATGGCCTGACTGCGTTCATACGGGGCGATGTCGCGCTTGCGGAAACCCTTGCCGCGTGCGACGATGAAGTGGACGGACTATACGGGCAGATTTTTCGGGAACTGCTGATCCTGATGATTTCCACACCCGCATCGGTGGAACAGGCTACTCAATTGTTGATTGCGGCGCAGAACCTGGAACGGATTGGGGACCACGCTACGAACATCGGCGAATGGGTGATTTATATGGTCGATGGCGTACGGCGTGATCTCAATATCTGACCATGGCGACGCAGCGGATCCGCGCCAGTGCAGAGAAGTTCCTGCTTCAGGCAGACGATGGCTTTGCCGTCCTGCGGGTTAGGCTGTTAAGCGGCGAAACGGTGCGGGCGGTGGGGAGGCTGCATGAAATCCCGATCGGCGCGGAGTGTGAACTGATCGGTCGCTACGAGTACCATCCAACATTCGGCAGACAATTTCAGGTGGATTCTGCGCGCGCGGATTTGCCGACGACCACGGTCGGGTTGGAACGCTTTCTGGCGAGCCGCCATTTTAAGGGTGTGGGACCGAAGACGGCGAAACGTCTGGTCAACCATTTTGGAGCTCAGACACTGGATGTGCTTAGAGAGCGACCTTCGGCGCTGACAGAAGTTCGGGGCATCTCCGAGACTCGGGCCCGTGAGATCGTGCAGGCGTTTCAAAATCAGGAGGATGTGGCGCGCCTGGGCGCGTTCCTGCGCGGCCATGGCCTGCCGCTTCATCTGGCGGAAAAGCTGGCTGCGCACTATGGCAGTGGATCCGCCGCCATGCAGATGCTTCAGGAAAATCCATTCCAGTTGATTGAGGACGTGCACGGCGTTGGGTTCAAAACGGCCGATGAACTGGCGCGCGCGGTTGGAATATCGGAACACGCGCCTGAGCGCGTGGCCGCCGCGCTCCTGCATGTGCTCACGCAAGCGCAGGAAGATGGGCACATGCATTTGCCGGTGGAGGAGTGGACGCAGAGAGCGGGAAAGCTGTTGGCGCTGTCAGCTTCCGATACGGCTGTCATGGCGGCGCGGCTTGCGGCCCGCGGCGCAGTCGTCTATGAGCGCAGTGGCGAGGGACTTGTCGCGTACAGTGCGCGGATGCATCAGGTGGAGATGAACGTCGCCGAGCGATTGAGGGATCTCGTAAAGTCGGGCCGCGCGGTCACTGTAACCGACGACAGCCACGACATGGCCCCCGGCGACGGATTGGATTCCTTTTTGGACGATGAAGCCGTGAACGCCCGGACTGCCGATCGGGGTTCTTGGAACATCACGCTTACTTCGCTGCAAAGGGAGGCCGCGGCCGGGATCCGGCGTCATCCACTGGTCCTGCTCACGGGCGGTCCGGGAACAGGAAAGACGACAGCCGTCTGCGCTGTTGTGGGGCAAGCTGAGGCGTCTGGTCTCACAGTCGTTCTGGCCGCTCCGACGGGGCGCGCCGCCAAACGACTCTCCGAAAGCACCGGACATCCCGCAGTGACGTTGCATCGACTGCTGGAGGTGGGCCAGCAGTCGGGGGGGCGCTACGGCTTCGGTCGTAATCGCAGACATCGGCTTGAGGGCGACGTTTTTATCGTCGACGAAGCGTCTATGGTGGATATGCCGCTATTCTCGCACTTTTTGGACGCTTTGCCGGAGGGGGCCCGGTTGCTGCTGGTCGGCGATCCCGAGCAGCTTCCCGCGGTCGGTCCGGGACAGGTCTTACGAGATGTCATCGATTCTGGCATAGCTGCCGTATATGAACTGGAACTGGTGTTCAGACAGGCGGAGCAGAGCGCCATTGTGCTTGCGGCGCACGCTGTCCGCACTGGTCGGTTACCGACTGTCGGAACAGCGAGGGACATGGACTACTATTTTATAGAGCAAAATGACCCCGCGCAAGTGGCTCAACTGACGGTCGACCTGGCTGCTGCACGACTTCCTGCCTATCTGGGCGTGGATGCGAAGGAGAGTATTCAGGTGCTGTGCCCCATGCGCAAAGGACGGTGCGGCACTGATCGTCTCAACGAGTTGCTCAGCGCCCGACTGGCCACCCAGTCGAGTCCACAATGGCAGGTTGGAGAAAGAGTGTTTCGCATGTGGGACAAGGTGATGAATAGTAAGAACGATTATGATCGCGACATTTATAACGGTGACATCGGACTGGTAAGCGGCATCGACTCCGATGCTTTGACGGTGCGTTTCGGCTTTGACAAAGATACGCGGGAGGTGCGTTTTGCGAAGGCCGATTGCGGGGGGCTGGTCCATGCGTACGCAATCTCTGTGCACAAGAGTCAGGGCAGCGAGTACCCGTGCGTCGTTCTGCCCATTGTCAGCGAGCACACGATCATGCTATACCGGCAACTGGTGTATACGGCCATGACCAGGGCCAAAAGGCTGCTCGTGATCGTGGGCGCGAAGTCTGTCTACGAGGCGGCGGTGCGTAAAACAGATGTCTCAAGGCGCTATACTCGTTTGGCTGAGCGTATACAGGAGTCTGCCCAAGTACTGAACGATATTTCATTTGACGAGAGGTAGGGCTGCGACGTGGCAGAAAGAGTACTTGTAGTCGACGATGAAGAATCGATTCGAACATTGGTAGAATACAATTTGCGTCAGGCAGGGTACGATGTGCTCGTGGCGGAGGATGGACAAACTGCCCTATCCATCGTATCCCAGCGCGGCGTGGATCTGCTTGTTCTCGATCTGATGCTGCCCGGATTAAACGGTCTTGAACTCTGCAAGAGGCTTCGTCAGGAACAGTCGCAAATTCCGATCATCATGCTGACGGCGCGGGGTGAAGAAATCGACAGGGTTTTGGGACTGGAAATGGGAGCGGACGATTATGTCACCAAACCATTTAGTCCAAGGGAACTCGTGGCGCGCGTCAGGGCGGTGTTGCGCAGAAAAGTGGATGAAATGGCGCCTGCGACGGGTGATGCGGCATTTGTCGTCGGCGATGTTCGCCTCGATCCCGAACGGTACGAGTTAACCGTGCGCGGAGAGGTCATCGAACTCACTCCGCGGGAGTTTGAACTGTTGCATTATCTGTTGAAGAATCTGGACCGCGTTGTCAGTCGCGATCAACTGCTGGATCGGGTATGGGGGTATGAGTACGCGGGAGATACACGGTTGGTCGACGTCCACATCAGCCACCTGCGCGATAAGATCGAAGACGATCCGCGCGCCCCGCGATATATCAAAACGGTCCGGGGCGTGGGCTACAAGTTTGTCAAAGGGGAGTAAGAATCTGTGCAATGGCAGATGATCGCCAAGGGGTTTGCGGGAGTAACACTCATTTGCATTGTCGCCTTCAGTTGGCTCATGGTGCGCTATATGAGGGTACGCAAGACGCAGCGGGGTCTCATTGGTGTTCTGGAGGGTGCTGTTGCAGGGAATGAAAAGGCGCCTCGCGTTCTGGATGACCGGATATCAGGTCCACTGGTTGGAAGGATCTACGATGTCGTGGAGCTGCTTCGTGATGTTCGGGAAGAGATGATTCAGGAACGCAGAAAACTGGAAGGCATCATGAATCCTCTCGTAAGCGGGGTCATCATTATCGACAGCGCGGGTCGGGTCGTTCTTGTCAATGCCGCAACAGAGAGACTATTTGGGCTTTCCGAGGCAGATATGGTCGGACGGTGGCATTGGGAGGCGGGCCATCATTACGGCCTCGCCTCTTTGGTGGATGAAGCGATCGCGTTTGGCATCGTCCAAAAACGGGAGGTGCAGCTCCATAAACCTCACGAATTGACTGTGGAGGCGTACATCACTCCTATTAGAGAATCGAGCGGCGGCATTGCGGGCGCGGTAGTGCTGCTGCACGATATTAGTGAATGGCGGCGGGTGGAACGCATGCGCAGCGATTTTGTGGCCAACGTGTCACATGAGCTGCGCACACCGATTACGGCGCTCAAAGGGTTTGCGGAGACGCTCCTTGACGGGGCTCTTGATGACAAGGAAACTACACGGCAATTCGTGCAGATCATGAAGGATGAAGCCGATCGGATCGGTCGGCTGGTAGAGGACTTGCTTGATCTCTCGCGCATTGAAGCCAAACAGGTCCAACTTCATCCCCATCCGGTAACCGCTTCGTCATTGCTGCAAAAGGTGGTGGATACGTTTTTTGGACAGGCGGCTGACGCTGGCGTGACGCTTTCGAGCGAGGTGCTGAGCGCCGATTGCGTGGCGTTGGGCGACGTCGATCGGTTGCAGCAGGTGCTGATCAATTTGGTCAGCAACGCGTTGCAGTTTACCCCTGCTGAGGGCAGCATTGTGCTCTCTGCAGAACGAGTGGGGGGCAGGATCGTATTTGCGGTGCAGGATTCTGGTGTCGGGATACCGGCGGCGGATGTCGGACGCGTATTCGAACGGTTCTATCGCGTCGACAAGACCCGCAGCAGGCGTTCGGGAGGAACGGGGTTGGGTCTCGCCATTGTCAAGCATATCGTCGAAGCGCATGGGGGCCATGTGGGCGTGTACTCGGAGGTCGGGAAAGGGAGTCGGTTCTTTTTCGACGTGGCCAGCGCTGAAACGGACAGCGACGAGTAGCTGCGTGGCGTGACCGCCGAGGAAGGGTGAGAGGGCAAAGGGGCAGGGCAACTGACAGGCACGGAGCCGACGTGCGGGAAGCAGACATGCAACATAAGAATAGAAAAGGGCATGAAACCGTGGCATGGGAGAACTCTTATGCTTTTTTTTATGGACAGTGGACAGGGTGTTTCGGTACGATGCCATCAGAGAGGCATCGTGGGGCGTTGACTGGTTAAACCCACATACGGAGCGAGCGGACGAAACCGCTTGATTGACCGCATCGACTGCTGTGGGTATGATTATCCCGTCTTCCACTCTGATTAGCGGTTAGGGGGCGTGTTCTATGCGCGTGGCGATCGTTACGGACAGTACTGCGGATATCTCGGCGCAAGATGCGGAAAAGTTGGACATCACCGTCGTTCCTTTACAAGTGATGTTCGGAGAGCGGACGTTTCGTGACGGCATCGACATCAAAGCGTCCGAATTCTATCCGATGATGGCTGCCCACAGTGATTTGCCGACCACATCACAACCGTCTGCGGGAACGTTTGTTGAGATATTTGAACGCTTGTTAGAGGAGTACGATGAAGTCATTGGCCTATTTATCAGTTCGGAACTGAGTGGAACCGTGCGCTCGGCCGAAACGGCCAGAGATCTGGTAGGCGGTGCGGTCACGGTGGTCGACTCTGGACTGGTTGCCTATGCGCTTGGCATCGTAGTCCTGGAAGCGGCAACGTTGGCGGCGGAGGGCGCCACGGCGGCGGATATTCTCGCCAGGGTCGCCTTTGTACAGGAACGGACTCATGCGTACTTTGTTGTCGATTCACTGGATCATTTGCGTCGCGGAGGACGGTTGGGGAGCGCGTCAGCCATTATTGGCGCGATGTTGCAGATCAAACCGGTATTGATGATTCGCGACAAGACGATCGCGATCTATGAGAAGGTGCGTACGCAAAGACGCGCGCTGGAGACGATTGCGGACCGTTTTGTGGCTGACGTGCAGGGAAAAAATCGAATTGTGGCCGGCGTCATTCACTCCGCCGTGCAAGGACAGGCGGAAGGGTTTAAGGAGCGGTTGCAGGTTCTGGCGCCCCAGGCTGAGTGGCGAGTCATCGAACTTGATCCGGTCGTTGGTGTACACGTAGGGCCTCGTGTGCTGTCGCTGATCTACTTTGCAGAGTAGTCGGCGTTGCTTAAGTCGGCGAGTCTGAGATCGAGGAGCGTCGTTCGCGGGATGAGACATGCGAGAAAGGCCAACTTCAGACAGCACGTCAAGGAACACGCGTTGTCTCTGCTGTTTCCTGAACCGGTGCGCTGTCCACTATGCGGTTATGCTTTTCGACATCTTTCTCAGGGGATTGCGAAACCTCGGCTGTGTTCGAATTGCGCGAGAGACGTCTCTGAGCTGACGTTCGGACTTTGCAGAGTCTGTGGACGAACGGGTCAGGGTGCTGTGTGTCCTGAATGCGAACTGGAACCGCATGTGTTCTTTGCGGCGAGGGCTTTTGCGACGTACGACGGGAGTGTCGAGAAATTGATCAAGGCCCTCAAGTACCAAGGGGATATGCGCGCGACGCCAATCCTTGGGAACTGGTTGGTAGAGGCGCATGAACGTCATTATGGGGATGATGGTCATGTGGTCATTGTGCCTGTGCCGATGCATCCGAACAAACAGGCGCGAAGAGGGTACAACCAGGCAGAAGATCTGGCGGTTTACTTGTGCCGAAGGCTGAAGCTGCCCCTGCTGCATGCCTTGACAAGGGTCGATATAGGCAGCAGCCAAACCACGCACACGCGGTCGGAGAGAAAACAGGCGTTGCACGGGGCGTTCACGTTGAACGCTGCTATGCGGATGAAGTTCTACAGTCTGGCGGCATACCGAAAAACCATGAGGTATAATCAAATTATGCGGCAGCAGCGAGTGCCAGGCGCCAATCTGGTAACAGGTCAACATGTGATTTTAGTTGATGATGTGATTACCACCGGAGCGACGGCAGATGCGTGCGCCGAGGTTCTGTTCTCAGCACAGGCTGTGTCAGTATGCGTGCTGACAGTAGCGCGGTAGCGGTCCTGGGCAGTTGAGGCGCAGCCCCATGGCAGAGCCAGAACAGTACGGCGGTACGGTAGCACGGTAGCACGGTAGCACTCGCATGATTGACGTCTGCCGGGCTCAAGCGCCGGTGAAACTCGAATATCTGAGTCGGTCGGAACGCGGATCATGCGACACTACAGAATGGCCCGGATTTCCACGGCACACGCGGAGGCAAAAAGCTCGTTGAAGTCGTTCGATCCACATTACAAGACCCCGTGACGGGAGTGGAATCGGAATGAAAACGACGTTTCAAGGCGTATTGCTTGAAGTTGGCGAGGAGATCGCGCAAGGCTTAGACCGCCTGATGAGGAAATACGGTTTTATGGTGCGCTACGCCTTTAAGCGGTTATTGGAGTCAGGCACAAAAGTGGGCGAATTGGAACGCATCTTGGCCGCGGAAACCGGATTGCCGCTTCGTTACGCAAAAGACGCCGCGGCCGAAGCCGGGCAACTGATCGCTAGCCAAAAGGCACTCGTCAAGGAGCATTTGCAAATTTGGCAACGACGCGAGAAAAAGACGGCGGCGAAGATACACAAGATCGCGAGACAGGATCCAACCTCACGCAAGTTGCCGGGACTTCGAAGCAAACTGGAGAAGCAGCAACGCAAGGTGGCGTTTTACCAACAACATGCAGAGCAAAGTACGTTTCCTCCGGTGATTTTCGGAAGCCGCGAACTGTATCTTTCGCAGTTCAAAGAGGGTGTCAATCAGGCAGCGTGGCGACAAGAGTGGGATGACGCCAGAAACGGGCGCCTGGTCGCAAGAGGAGATCGTACAAAGAAAGGAAACCCACTCCTTCGCATTCACGAACAAGACGGCGCGTGGTGGCTGGACATTTCGCTGGATCACGGTGAAGCGCACGGCAAAAGCGTTCGATACGACAAACTGACGGTTCCCCTGTATGTGCCGCGGAAAGTGTCGAAGACGACGGGGGCCATTAACGGGCGGGATTACGTGGCGCTATTACGCCAGGCGATCGAACGGGGTGATCCGTATCAGGTGGAGATCCTGCGAAAGCGCGGGGTTTATCGCGTTCACGTCACGGTTGAGGAAATGCCTGCCAAGCTGGTGACGTATCCGGTCGACGGATGGGTCGGGATGGATACGAACCCGACGCTCTTAGCCCTGTGCCATGTTCGAACCGATGGAAACCCGCAAGCATTTCAGTGCTATCGAGAAGGGCAACTGTACGATACGCGAAGTCAGCGCCGCGATTGGTTGACCGGGAATCTGGCACGGCAAGTCGTCGGGTACGCGAAGGAACGCGGCGCCGGACTGGTCATGGAAGATCTGAGATTTGTAAAGGACAAGGAAGTGAGTACGAAGTTTCGCCGAATCACCCATCAGTTTGTGTATCGCAAGGTATTGGTCGCGGTGGAACGCGAAGCTAAGCGGGAAGGCGTGGAGGTTAGGAAAGTGCATCCCGCGTACACGTCGGTGATTGGACGATTGAAATATCAGCCACAGTACGGCATCAGCGTGCACGAGTCGGCGGCGCTGGTGATTGCAAGGCGCGGGGGGTTAAAGATTCGCCGGGAAAACGTTCCAAAACCAATCAAGGATTGGTTGGTTGCCAAGCAAACGTTCAACGAGACAGCGTACCGAAAAACAGATTGGGGTATTTGGAATCAAGCGAAGAAGCTGATTGAAAAAACCTTGCAGGGGAAAGGAGGCAGCCTGGTTTCGTGGTTGGATCAACGCAAGGGGTTGCTTCAAGGATAACGAAAGGCTCCTGCCGCGTACACGTGGAGAAAGGCGCGGCGGGGGATCTTATCGGGACCGGGTAACACCCGGGAAGATGGCAACACGAATCAGACATAGGAAAAGGCAACTTTTCTGTCCTCTGGTCCGGCTCATCTTCGGTGGTGCGAGAGCAGCCTCCAAGCGGATGAATCCTGTAAGACCGCGGACTCGGAAGAGTCGAAAGGACCTATGAGAGATCATAGTAGGTTTTTTGAACCAGGGGCTTACAATGCCACTGACGAATTGCCAGGAGTGTGGCAGGGTGTACTTGGGAACGGTAGGGAAGTTGTGCCCTGAGTGCCGCGAGCAGTCAGAGCACCTATTCGACATAGTAAAAGATTATATTATGGATCATTCCCATGCTTCAGTTCAAGATATCTCGTCCGCGACAGGGGCGCCTCAGGAGAAAGTTCTCAGTTTTCTCCGTGAAGGGAGATTGGTTGCGTCTGCTACGGCGACCTACCCGTGCGCGGGCTGTGGAACCCCGATCGATACGGGTAGGTTCTGCGCGCCATGTCGGGTTCGAATGTCGCAGAGTTTGCAGGATGCAGCCAAGCAGATGAAGGCTGATCCAGGAAAACAGGGTGGGTATTTGGCCAACAAGCACAGGGACAAGTCATAAGGGAAAAGTCATAGATGAGAGCAGACTTTGCCAGCACTGCTTGCCTGCCGTTATTTGCGTGTTCGGAAAGCGTCTTGCCTTGATCTTTTTCGGACTACCTCTATAATGCATTGTTGGTCGGCACTTTGCGCCACGTTTCAGCCCAGGACTGCCAAAAGTGTATCATCGAGTCGTACTCTTCCTTGATGCCGGCTGGATGAAGATACCATTTTACGGTTACCCTGTAGAAGTAGGCGTATGTCTGATCAGTCATTGCCGATACTTCCAGCGACGGATCCAGTGAGGAACGCAGGAAAGTAATGATGTTTTGCAACTCCTCAAGGTTCGCCCGCATACCTGGCAACTGGTTGGCTTCAGCGTCCGACAGGACCTGTCTGGTCAGCAATGCGCCCCGTTCGTGCAGTTGCGAAAGCTGAATATTGAAAGGCATCGTATTGATGGCCTGAGTCCGGTAAACGTCTGCGGGGTTCACTAAAAAATCCTCCATTCGTCGGTTAACTTGTAAACGCGCGGCGAGCCCAGGGGCCATGTCTTGGAGTTGAGTCATGGCTCCCCGTATGAGTTCCGAGTCCGGAAACAAAGCCGCTCCCATGCTCAGAAGTCGTAGTGCCCGGGAAGCATCCTGCTCGGCGAGCGCCAGATCGCACTGGAGAATGACCTTGGTTACTGTGGGCGGAAATGCCAGAGCGCGGTCCAGCCAAACGCGCACCTCTGTCCAGCGCTTCTCGGCAAAATGGCGCCGCGCGTTCTGTTCGCACTCCAGCACAGTGACTCCAGCCCATTCCACCGACTGTAAAACTGACGCCAAAGGCGAATATTTGATGAAGGACCATACGGTGTCGCGATCTTCGGCGCGCGGCAGCCACTTTGTCAGCAATCCCTCTGCATGCATGGCAATCAGATCGCGGACACAAGGTTCGATATTCCATCCCGCCGCATCCGGATCAGTTGTCCTGGCGACGATGGCCAGCACAAACTCTCCGCGCAGTCCAGCTCGTGCGAGCACTTCTCTCGCCCGTGTTTCGTCGCCAAGCTCCAGATAATGTAACCCCAATAACAGCCATTTTTGTTCGGAGGGATGCTGTGTGGCTTCCTCCAGCAATCGTGCCGTACCGTGGTAGTAGGCAATGGCCATGCGCGTCCGGTGAGTGACGTCCGTTCCGCCCGTCTTTTCTTCAATTCGGGCGACGAGTTGCGCTGCGTCGGGATAACCCATTATGGCGTACATTTCGGCGTAGTTGGCCAGCGCCAGCCAATCGGTGATTCGCGATTCGACGTGGTTCCTTAAGACAACAGGATCTCGCGGCAGAAGGTGCAATAGCGGGAAGGTTACATAATCCAAATTTGGATTCTCGAAAAACGCCTGAAGGTACCACTTGCGCGCCATAAAGTCGTCGCCCAGTTTTGTCCACACAAAACCCAAATCCATGGCCGCCAGGTATGTTCCCACGCCTTCGACGGTGTCAATCAGCGCATGCTCGGGATCTCCCATGGCACGACACTCCATCAGGGCGTTCAGAGCCGCGATCCAATCGCCCTGCGCCGACAAAATGCCTGCATACCTTATCTTCATGTCAGTCAACCAAGGAAAGTAACTGCATCCCTCCTCCGCTACTTCACGAGCCCTGGTCAGCCGCCCTGTTTCTACCAGGGACATGACAAGATAGACGATCAGCCGTGCGGCTATGTGAGTCCAGGTTTCGATCGGTTGCGTTTCCTTGAGGTGGGCATAGGTCTCTTCCGCAAGTTCCACGCTCTTTTCATATCCGCCCTTGCGCGCATATTCGGCCAGCAAATTTGTGCGGTGGAATAAATCGTCGGGAGCCTTGGCGAGTTCGTTCTCCAATATCTTCTTGTTCCGGTCTGTTTTCTTGCGGATGGAGACGAATTCATCGAGATACCCGACATGATGAAACGTGAGCCGCAAGTCTTCGATGGAGCCTCCGGACGACAGAATAGAGGGAACAATCTGCTCGTGAACCATGCCGGCATACTGATGACCTCTGCGAAAGACGCGCACCACAGTAAGGGATAATGCCCTCTGTATGCGCGCCATCGACCCGACGTAGTTGCGGATGCTCACCGTGACGCCCTCTGCCTTCGTTTGTTCGAGAAATGGGCGCAGCTGCAGTTTCTCGGTGGAATCCAAATATTCGTCGGCGTCGATCACGATGATAAACTCTCCTGAGGCGTGGCGCAGCGATTCATTGCGAGCGTCGCTGAAGTTGTCGTTCCATAGAAAATTGTAGATTTTAGCCCCGAATTCTCGCGCGATGGCGACTGTGTCATCGGTTGAACCGGTGTCCACGACGATGATTTCATCAGCGATTCCCTGTAGGGACTCGAGACATTTGCGGATGGTCCACTGTTCGTTTTTTACGATGAGACAGGCGGATAGCAACAAACAGTGTCATTCCCTTCTATATGTGTTCTGGTTTACGATATTGTCCGAGTGCGTTTGACACCGTGTAGGCGCGGCGGGCCACAGTCGAATTCACCTCGTGATACAGTTTTTGTTGCACCTCCTGCATCGACTGATGGATCGCTGCTTCAAGCTTCGTGGTGGATGCGGCCATTTGCAGGAGGATTTCTCGCGGCGCCCCGGATTCGGCGCCAAGCAGGCAGATTCGTTTGGTTCGGTCACTCATCAAGACATAGGCCTCATGGTACCGTTCTTCCGCGAGGCAGGTCATGATCATCTCATATAGGCGTTCTATAAACATCCAGTCGCTGGCCGATTCCGGGCGACCCATTGTCTTCACCTGCGATCACTAGGCATCGTGTGGTCTCGCCCCTTTTTATCAGGGAATTGAGCTCCCGGATGAGGATCCGCCACTGCTTGAACCACCCAGTAGCGCGCTCATAGCCTGGGTTTGAGCCTGGGATTGCTGGATCGCGGCATTCAGGGCGTTTAACTGCGACGTAAAATTGGCGACATTTTGCGCGATCTGTTGATTGACTTGCGTCAGGTAGTTGTTGATATTTGTCTCCTGAGCGGAGATCGAATTGAGATCCGACTGAATGGGGCTTGGCTGGCCGCCCGCCCCCGTCAGGTACGTGGTCAGGAGATTGCTCACACTTCCCAGTACGCCCGTTGTTGGAAAGGCCGTACTCGCGGAATTGTTCTGCACAATGCCAAACAACTGCTGAACACCGCTCGCATTGGAGGTGAGCGCATTGGTGAACATGGTCTGTCCGTCTTGCAATGTTCCGGTGAAGGATGTGCCGGTGAATCCGGTCGACGACTGGAATTCCAGGTGACCGGTCGTCGGACTCTCGACGATCCCTACTGCTGCGAGTGAATTCATACTGGAGCTTACGCCGGACACGATCTGACTGACGGCGGATGGCAACTGGGACAAGAGATTGTTGGCGTTTGTGTCGGTGAACAGTGGTCCCGATGTGCCGCTGGCATTCGGATTGCTGGTATTTGTCGAAGGAGTGTAAGATGTATCTTTGTGCAACAGGTCAATCAGGTTGTTATACGACGACATCCAGGTTTGTACGGCGGCGACGGTGCTGGACGTGCTTGAAGTGATGCTGAGAGTGCCTGCTGTTGACATCGTGTTGGAAACGTTAATCGTGACATTTGGTATGGAATTCGTGAATGTATTTGTGGAAGACGACAGGGTTACGCCGCCCAGGTTAATGGATGCGTTGGCGGCGCTCGTGTTTGTGGTCGTAAATTGGCCGACGCCTGTTCCGATCAGCGTGCCTCCCAATGTATATGCATAAGCAGTGCCTGTTTGGGTTGAGGAAAATTCGAGCTGATACGAAGAGCCGTTGTAAAGGACCTGCGCTGCCACGCCAGTTAGTGTGGTGTCCGAATTGACAGCAGACGCGATCGAGTTCAGACTCTCATTCGCCGCCACGTTAATGGTTTGCGTTGTACCGCCATTGATCGTGCTCGGGGTAATCGTGATGGAGCCGGACGTAAAATTGGATGATCCCGAAGCGCTTGATGCGAAATCCGAGTTTTGGATGTTCGTTTGATTTTGCGCCAAAGCGGTCACCTGCAACGAGTAGATGCCAGGTTGCGCGCCGGAGGCTGTCGTTGCTGTAAACGCTGACGGATCGCTCGATGTCGCGGACACGCTGTTCCAGTTCGCAGAGCTCGCCAGGGTGTAGGTGGCAGTCTGAAATGACTGGAGAGCCGCCTGCAGGGCAGTCAGCGCGCTTTGGCTCGCGTTCAAACTGCTGAGTTCATTGTTGGGCACTGTGGTCAATTGTTGTGTAAGGATTTTTTGCATCTCGTTAACGTACGTGCTCACGGGAATGCCAACCCCGTTCGGATTGGAAATGGTGTTGAGCTGTTGGAGCAGGTTCACGGACAAAGGAATCGCCTCCTGTCGCTTGGGGAGTCCGCCGGACCGAAACCGATCCGGCGGACTTTGTGATCATGGCCTGTAGTTCATAGTTGGCCGAGCAATTTAGAGTTAGCTGAGCAATTTCAGGATTGCGGCCGGTTGCTGCTGAGCTTGACCCAGCATGGCCAAACCGACCTGGGAAAGCACCTGTTGCTGTGTGAATTGCGTATAGGCGCTTGCCATATTGGTGTTGGTGATAGCCGATTCAGCATTTTGCAGGTTTTGCGCGGAGTTTTGCAGGTTGGAGACCGTGTAGTTCAACTGATCCTGCACCGCTCCGATGTTCGCCTGGAAGGCCGACAGGCTGGTGATCGCCTGCTGGACGATGGAGATGGCCGCCAGGGCGGACGCTTGGGTGCTGATCCCGATAGAACCAACGGCTACCCCGAGAGAAAGTGAACTGATGGTGGCAATGGTCAGTGTCAACGTCTGGCCCGTTTGAGCGCCGACTTGAAATACGATCCCGCTGACGGCGACGGCCGTGCTCCCACTCAGAATCGAGGTGCCGTTAAACTGGGTCTGCTGACCGATGTTGTCGATTTGTGCAGTCAGCGCAGTCATCTCCTGCTGGAGATTTTGGAGGTCGGTCGAGCTTTGGGTGCCGTTTGACGCTTCGACAGCCAGCGTGTTCATGGTTTGCAAGATGTTTTCCACTTGGTTCATGGCGCCTGAAGCGGTCTGAATCAGGCTGATGCCATTCTGCGCGTTTTGGGTCGCCTGGTTGAGACCGTTGACCTGGGAAGTCATCTGTTGCGATATGGCGTATCCCGCCGGGTCGGACGCCGCGCCGTTGATCCGGTTGCCGGACGACAACTGCGAATACGATGAGTTGATCTGATTTTGAACGTAATTCAGGTTGGCGAGAATGTCGGACGCCGCTGAGTTATTGTTAATACTAAATGCTGTTGACATATGGTTCAACACCCTTTCTACCTTTTTTTGAAACGATGGCAATGGTCGAGCCATTGCTATCAACCGCTATGGCAAGAAGCTGACGAGAGTAGGCAAAAGGATTTGGGCGCCCATTTTCAGCGCGGCGGTATATACCGTCTGATCCGTATTGAACTGCGTGATCACCTTTGCCATGTTCGCGTCTTCGATCACCCCCTTCTGGTTGGTCATGGTTGTGCTGTACTGGGTCATCTGGTTCTGCAGAGAGGTCAATCGATTGATTCTGGTTCCCAAGCCAGCGTTGATGTTGACAATGTTGTTAAGGTTGGCGCTTAAATCCGCCAGGTCGGACTGCAACCCTTGCGTGTTGCCAGACTGCAGGTCGGTGACGATATTGCTCAGAGTTTGCTGCAGGTTGTTGGATGCCCCGGAAGGCGTCGTCATAAACAAAGAATGCGCAGTCACGTTGACCTGGATGGTGGTGTTATTGGCAACCTGATAGTTCAGGGCGCCGGACGCTGTGGACAAACTTGTCGTCGGAGCGGTACTGGTTTGCGTACCGCCGAAGAGGTACCGATTTCCTTGCTGGGAATCCAGGGTCTGATAAATGCCGTCGGTCAACTGCTGTACGGATTGCGCCAACGCCTGCTGGATCGCGGGTGTGTTGGAGGTGCCGTTTGCCCCTTCGACCGTCTGGGTGCGGATGGTCTGTAAGCCTGAGATGATATTTTGAAGGGCGCCAGACGTGTTGTTCATCCAGGTTAGCCCTGCAGAGATGGTGCTCCCATATCCTTGCGTCTGAGCCAGGATCGCCCGAATTCCCATGTCCTGCGAAACGGCCAGCGGATTGTCCGAAGGGCTGTTCAACTGCTTGCCGGTAGACAGTTCCTGCTCCAGTTGCGACATGCGCTGGTTGTCGTTCGTGATGTTGTTGAGAAATTGTTGAGTCATCATCGTTTGTGTAATTCTCATCGTTCACACCACCATTTCAGGTTTGCGCCAAGACAAGGACGATATCCATCAAAAGCGGGTCGCCGCTCTATACGTTGCTGATCAAAGTCTGCAGCATCTGGTCGAAGACACTGATGAACTTGGCCGCCGCGTTGTACGAGTTTTGATACGCGACCATATTGGCGGCCTGCTGATTCTGGTCGACGCCAGAAATCGACTGTCGCAACAGACTGCTTTGCTGCGAGAGAGCCTGAGCGGTGGTTTGACTGGAATTCACTGCGGCTGCCTCAACGCCGATGTTTGCGACCGTCTGGCTGATCGCTTGATCGAAGGTTCCGGAGTAAGTCGAATTGACCGTCGCGCCTGTCGCCAGAGAGTTGTAGCTATAGCTGAAGTTATAGGACTGGTTTTGCAGTTGAGTCACGGCCAAGGCGTTGGCGTTGTCGCCAGGCTGATTGGGCGATCCCGCCGCTCCCACCTGATCGGGGGTCAGCCCGCTGGCGAGAGACAGGTATACATGGTTGGCTGACGTATAATTGATGGCAAACAACGTAGGGCTGTGCGTCGAGCTGTTGTAATCGTAGCCCTGTTGCTGCTGATTGTTGACAGTGCCTGCAAACTGGGTCAGCATGGCGTCAAGATTGCTCAGTACATTGCTTGTATCGCCATAACTCTGCAAATTGCCTGCTATGGAACCCGATGTTATATAGGACAAGTACGGATTGAGGGTTGAAACCGATGCTGTTTGTGGTTGCATGGTAGTGGGTGAAACAGGCGCTCCGGGTGGATACGTCGCTGCCGTAGATCCAGTTACAAGAGCGATGGCTCCGGTTGGCGTCTGGATGGAAACGTTCACTGCGCCGTTCATGCTGGCGTCCTGTGAATAACTGACTCCGGCCAGCCCGGCCATCTGATTCAGCAGGACGCCGCGTTGATCCAACAACTGGTTCGGGTTTTCGCCAGCGGCCAGAACCCCAGCGATCTGTTGGTTAAGCGTCGCCACTTGGCTGGCATACTGATTGAGTTCGCCAAGCTGGCCTATGATGGTCGTTCCGAGATTTGTCTGTGTTTGCTGTAACTGAGTCGTCACGGTCTGAAAGGTTTGACCGAGTGTCTGTGCGCTGCTCAGCACGGACTGACGAGCCGCCGTATTGGACGGATCGGTGGATAAAGTCTGCCAGGACTGAAAAAATTGGTCGAGAGCATTTTGCAGGCTTTGTGAACTTGGCTCGTTCAGGATGGCCTCAATGTTGCCGAGGGTTTGGCTGTGTGTCTTGTACATGTTGTAAGCGCCCTGGTTGGCGCGGTCCTGCTGGTTGACAAACGCGCTGGTCTGGCGGTTGATCGCCGCCACCTGGACGCCCTGGCCGAGTTGGCCGCTTATCATCGGCGCATTGTTTGACGGCAACGGTGGATAAGGGGGCGTCTCCGCAAAAGCGGCGCTTTCCTGGACATAGCCCGGTGTATTGGCGTTCGCCATATTGTTTGCCACAACAGCCTGAGCCTGCTGCATGGCGTCAAGGGCAGTTACCCCAATGTTCAGTACGGAAAATGTGGATATGCTCATCACTGCGGCCCCTTCCAGCGGTCTGAAGCTAAAAACCTGCGCCGGGATCGTTTTTCCGCTTCCTAGCCGACTTGATCGAAGGCGCGTATCCGGCTGAGTTCCTGTAAGAACGAGTCCGTGACCTGCAACGCCTGTGCGACCAGCGTCTGTTGTCTCACGACCACGCCCTGAAGTCGCCGCAAGCGACCATGGTCGACCTCCTGAATCGGGAATGATCCCAACTGACGCATGAGTTGACACTGTTTGACCACGAGCGGCTCAAGGTCACCGGGACGATGATCGGTCAGTGCGGCAAGAACATCCTCCGTCACGGTCTCGATCTCCGTCATCAGAGTGTCCGCATTCGCTGTACTCACGTCGTCACGCCCTTTCCGGAAACGTTCTGTCACAATCGACCACCCTGCATCATGTCATGACTGGTTTCCGTGCGAGTCCTAGCTTGCCTGACATCAAGAACCCTGCCTTCTCTGTCAGGGCTGCTTGAGCAGTCCGTTCTCTATAAGGCTGCGCGCCAACTTTCCCGCGTCTACGGTAAATGTGCCGCTGGCGATCTGCGCGCGAATATGTTCGAGTTGCTGCGATCTGCTTGCCGTTCCTGATTGACCGGTGGGGTGCGCCGCCTTGCCTGCGCCGCGGTCATTCTGTGCTCTGACGATGGGATTTACGTTGTTTGGCGGATCGATGGGCGATGAACTCATGCTCTTTTACCCCCCTCACTTATATAAACGGTCAAAAGTCACTATTTTTTGCGCGCTTTTTGGCTGTCCGACAGATTTTCGCGGATGCTCTGCAATGCGCGCTGATAGGCCCTGGTAATCGTGGATACAGATACGTCCATGGCATAAGCGATTTCAGTAAATGAATAACCGTGCTCGACTGCCAGGGAGAGGATTGTCTGTTCGCGGGGCGCCAACAGGTTGACGCCAGCGACAACGTCAAGCCACAACTCCAAATCCGGATGGTCATCGCCCGCGCTGATGTCAATCGCGTGGTCGAGGCTCACCGTGTAGGGAGTTTCATAGGCCTTTAGTTTGGCCTGATAGGCGCGAGTCGTTTTTACCGGGGCGGATTCGCGAAGGACATCGCGCATGGCGAATTTGACCTGTTGCCGAAATGAGATCTCGGTCAGGGATGGATCAATGCCTTCGGGAACCCGGAGACAATAGCGCCACCAACGGATCGCAGCGGCGGAAGCGAGGTCATCGGCGTCAATGGAGGAGCTTTTGCGCAAGCGCACGAGGCGATGGGCCAGTCTGCGTATGTACGCCTGTTGTTCAGGCGTTGCGTCGGTGTAGTCCACACTGTCACCTCCTTGTCTCGAAAATGTTCCTGCCATGCCTGTCCGTGTGATTTTGGATATGATTAGTGTTTCGGGCAACCAACTCTAGCATATAACACATTTTGATGCGTAGCATGGAGATATCCAACCGCCGCAAAAGGATCGCAATAGTTTGTGAATTCCTTTGCGATATCGTTGAGACGGTGTTATAATCTCGTTAATTCCGAAGGGAGGAACACAAGGATGAAGATTCACGTTCGTGGAGACCATCATCTTGATGTAACGCCTGCCTTAAGAGAGTATCTGGAGAAGAAGTTTGCACGGATTGAACGATATTTTGAGGCGTCCGCAGATCAGGAAGCGACTGTGACGATGTCGGTAACGCGGGATGTCCACACGGTGGAAACCATGATCCCTGTGTCGCACATGATTTTGAGGGCGGAAGAGCGGTCTGGAGATATGTACGCTTCGATTGACATGATGATGGACAAGTTGGAAAAACAGCTAGACAAATACAAGCACAAAATAGGTCAAAAAGTGGGACATCGCATGAAAGTGGAGGGGAGCAAAGCCAAGGAAGGATTCCGTGGTCACACCGCATTGGTGGATACTGCCGCTCCGTCGGATATGGACGAGGATTCCGAATATCCGGTAGTTCGCATTAAGCGATTCGACATGAAACCTATGCATCTGTCCGAAGCGATTCTGCAGATGGACATGCTTGGACATGATTTTTTCGTATTTGCAAACGCAGAAACGCAAGTGACGAACGTCGTCTATCGTCGGCACGATGGCCAGTATGGCCTCATCGAAACCGGTTGATCCTTGACCTGCCCGGGCTGGAAGCAGCGTGACTTGGCAATGAACCAATGAAGGAATGAGTTCCCCCACCTTCTTCGGCAAAATGGACTGGCGCGCGGAATACGCTAGGTATAGGCGATTTTCCGCGCGCTGACCGAAGGAGGTGAAACGATGGGGGTCTTGATCTGGATTTTGCAGGTTGTCGTGTTTCTCGTCATTTGGAAGGCTGTACATCTGCTCTTCTGGAATCTCCGGCGGCTGTCCGGCGCCACCTCGCTGGCTGTGACCATACTGGTCAGCCTCTTAATAGGTATGGTAGGCGTGATCTGTGCGCGGGCTGTCCATACACCGTGGGCCGCTGTGATCGCCATGGCCGTACTCCTCGGTGTCGCAAATGGTGAGTACGAGTATAACCGCAGTATCTCCCACAACTCATAAATCAGGCCATTTTGTATGAATGAGGGCGGCAGGAGCCGCCCTTTATTGTATACGCGATGGGAAAGAGGTACAATATTGCTCTAGGACGAATGCAAGCTGTTGTCTGTCTGAGGGGAGTGACACCCTGTTGATAGGGTTCATTAAGAACGTCGTGGGCAGCAGTAATGATCGCGAAATCAAGCGACTGCTCCGGACTGTTGAGAAAATCCGAACAATGGAACCGCAGTTGGAAGCGCTGAGTGACGAAGAACTGCGCGGCAAGACGGCGATCTTCAAAGAGCGGTACGAAAACGGAGAAAAACTTGACGCTCTCCTTCCAGAAGCTTTTGCGGTAGTTCGTGAAGCGGCAAAACGGGTTTTGGGCATGCGTCATTTTGACGTGCAGCTGGTCGGGGGTATCGTTTTGCATCATGGCCGTGTCGCCGAGATGAAAACCGGCGAAGGGAAAACTCTGGTGGCCACCTTGCCGGCGTATCTGAACGCGTTGACAGGGCAGGGTGTGCATGTCGTCACGGTGAACGATTACCTGGCGCGTCGCGACAGCGAGTGGATGGGCCAGGTGCACCGGTTTTTGGGCCTCACGGTGGGTCTGAATGTGCACGGCCTGTCTCATTTTGAAAAGCAGGAAGCGTATCGAGCCGACATTACTTACGGAACGAACAACGAATTCGGTTTTGATTATCTGCGCGACAACATGGTGATGACGCTCGAAGAGATGGTGCAGCGTCCACTTCGCTATGCGGTGGTTGACGAAGTCGACAGCATCCTGATTGACGAGGCGCGTACCCCGCTCATTATTTCCGGGCCGGCAGAGAAATCCACCGATCTATACTTCATGGCGGATCTGTTCGTGCGTTCACTGACAGTGGAAGACGATTACAAGTTTGATGAAAAGGCGCGCAGCGTCAATCTTACGGACACTGGAATCCATAAGGCGGAACGGTATTTTCACCTGGATAATCTGTTCGATCCCAACCAGGTGACCACTCATCACCACATTACCCAAGCCCTGAAAGCGCATGCGCTTATGAAGCGGGACAAGGACTACGTCGTGCAGGGCGAAGAAGTTGTCATCGTTGATGAGTTTACGGGGCGCATGATGCAGGGTCGCCGGTACAGTGATGGATTGCATCAGGCGATAGAAGCCAAAGAAGGCGTCAAGGTACAAAACGAATCCAAGACATTGGCTACCATTACTTTGCAGAACTACTTCCGGATGTATAAGAAACTTTCCGGTATGACCGGTACCGCGAAGACGGAGCAGCAGGAACTGATCGACATTTACGGTATGGATGTCGTGCAGATTCCTCCGAACAAACCGAATCAGCGTCGGGATCAGTCAGATATCGTGTATAAAACGGTGCGGGGAAAGTTCCAATCCGTGGTCAATGAGATTGAAGCGCGGAATAAAACCGGACAGCCGGTTCTCGTTGGCACCACCTCGGTGGAAAAATCAGAGATACTGTCTGATATGTTGCGTAAACGAGGGATTAAGCATCAGGTTCTAAACGCAAAGTACCATGAGCGTGAAGCCGAGATCGTGTCTCATGCCGGAGAGCACGCTCTGGTGACTATTGCAACCAATATGGCGGGTCGCGGTACGGACATCATTCTTGGCGACGGAGTCGTGGAGCTTGGCGGGTTGCACATCATCGGCACGGAACGCCATGAGAGCAGGCGCATCGATAACCAGTTGCGCGGACGGGCGGGCCGGCAGGGAGATCCCGGATCGTCGCAGTTCTACCTGTCGTTGCAAGACGACCTCATGCGACTGTTTGGCGCTGAGAATATCATGGGTCTCATGGATAAGTTGGGGATTGAGGAAGATCAGCCGATCGAAAATAAAATGGTAACAAAGGCCATTGAACGGGCTCAGCGCAAGGTGGAGGCCAACAATTACGACATTCGCAAGCATGTGTTGAAGTATGACGATGTGATGAACAAGCAACGCGAGGTGGTGTACCGCCAGCGGATGCAGATTCTGAAGCAGGATCATCTCCGCGACATTGTGGCAGGCATGGGCCATGACTTGGTTGACTTTATGCTCAGGACGTACTGCCTCGAAGAACAGATTCCGGAGGACTGGGACATGCCCGGTCTGCTGGAATACGGAGAACATCTTTTTCTCTCGCCGGGCCGGATTCATGAGGACGATCTCCGAAGACTGGAACGGGAGGAACTCCGGGACTATCTTTATGAACAGGTCGAGGCGGAGTATCAGGCGCGGGAAACCGAGCTTGGCGACTTTGTTCGGGAACTGGAGCGCATGGTGCTGTTGCGTACGGTAGACAGTAAATGGATGGACCACATCGATGCCATGGAGACGTTGCGACAGGGCATTCATTTGCGCGGGTATGCGCAGATTGATCCGCTCACAGCTTATCAACAAGAAGGTTATGACATGTTTGAGCAGATGATCCACAGTATCCGCGAGGATGTTGCGACCTACGTGTTCAAGTCGCAAGTGGCATTTCAGGAGTTGCCGGCTGAAACGCCGCAACCATTGTTCACCTCATCATGACAATCAGATGCGATTGAGTGGATGGGGATGGGCTGGCACTGTAAGTTTCTTATGGCAATAGGGGGCAGTCTGATGGCGGAGACGTTCGGAGAGTTAAGGCAACAATTGCAGAGTATGGACCAAAGACTGGCGGATATCGGGAGGTCTCTTTGACGTATCGGCGAAGGTAATTCGCATACGTGAACTGGAGAATTGGATGATGGCCAGCGATTTTTGGGATGATCAGGAACACGCTCAGAAGGTCATCGCAGAATTGAATGGCATCAAAGATCTGACGGAACGTTATACTGAGTTGATCACTGAACTTGAAGATCTGAAAGTAGCGCTCGAATTGGCGGAAGAGGAACAGGATCAGCAATTGTTTGCGGAGGCCGACAGCGGCAGCGACAGACTGCGTGAGGAGCTTGACGCGTTCGATCTGGAGCTGTTGCTTGATGGGCCGTATGATCGGAATAACGCGATTGTAGAATTGCATCCTGGAGCCGGAGGCACGGAGTCTCAAGACTGGGCTCTCATTTTGTTGCGCATGTACACAAGGTGGGCCGAACGAAGAGGCTGGAGGGTCGAGACGCTCGATTATCTGCCGGGGGATGAGGCTGGCCTGAAGAGTGTTACTTTGCTGGTCAAAGGCCACAATGCGTATGGGTATATGAAGGCGGAGAAAGGTGTTCACCGTCTGGTGAGAATTTCCCCGTTTGACAGTTCAGGACGCCGACATACCTCTTTTGCCTCCGTGGACGTCATTCCGGAGATTGACGAGGATGTGGCTGTAGAGATCCGTCCGGAAGAAATCAAGGTGGACACGTACCGTTCCACTGGCGCAGGCGGTCAACACGTCAATACAACAGATTCTGCGGTTCGGATTACACACTTGTCTACGAACATTGTTGTGACGTGTCAGAGTGAACGATCGCAAATCCAGAACCGCGCGGTGGCCATGAAACTGCTGGTGGCCAGGCTCTATGAGAAAAAACGTGAAGAGCAGGAGGCAGAACTGGCAACCTTGCGCGGAGAACAGAAGGACATCGGGTGGGGGAGTCAAATTCGCTCGTATGTGTTTCATCCCTATTCTCTTGTCAAGGATCATCGGACCAACCATGAGGTGGGCAATGTTCAGGCGGTTGTCGACGGAGAACTCGACGGGTTCGTCAATGCCTATCTGCGCTGGCAGCTCAAAAAGAGGCAGAGTCAGTAATGGCCGATGAGCATGGTCAAAAGAACGACCTGCTGACACTTCTCAACGGGGAGAGGAGCGGTTGCGATCGATCTGGACTGTATGCTTGAGCGTGAACTTGAGCACCTGGAGAGCGCACATCTGCTGCGCGCTTTAACTGCGTTTTCGGATGTAACGAGCACCCGCGTTACAATTGGAAATCACCGTTTGCTGCTGTGCGCTTCTAACAACTATCTGGGCCTGGCAACGGACGAACGTGTCCAGAAGGCGGCTATCACTGCAGTGCGTCGTTATGGAACAGGCGCTACAGGCTCGCGACTGACGACCGGACATACGGACATGCATGCGCATCTGGAGAGAAGTATAGCTGAACTGAAGGGAACGGCGGCGGCGCTGCTGTTCAGTTCCGGCTATTTGGCAAATCTCGGAGCCATAACCGCGCTGCTTGGTCCTGAAGACGAGATCTTTTCGGATGAACTCAATCATGCAAGCATTATTGATGGATGTCGTCTGTCACGGGCGCGCGTAAATGTCTACCGACATTCGGATATGGATCACCTGGAGTCGCTGTTGCGGAAGGTGACGGGCGCCAGAAGACGCATGATCGTCACTGACGGCGTATTTTCCATGGATGGCGATATCGCCCGTCTACCGGATCTGGTGCGGCTTAGAGATGACTATCATACCATGTTGATGGTCGACGACGCCCACGCCACGGGTGTCATAGGCGCTCGAGGCGCGGGCACTGCAGACCATTTTGGAGTGCCTTCTGAGGCAGTTGATCTGCATATGGGCACTCTGTCCAAAGCTCTCGGTGCGGAGGGGGGATTCGTGGCCGGATCCGCGAAGCTGATCGCGTTCCTCACAAACAGAGCGCGATCATTCATATTCAATACCGGGTTAGCGCCAGCCTCTGTCGGCGCCGCAGTGGCGAGTATCGAGATCGCAGCATCCGAACCGGAACGCCGAGAAACTCTGGAATACAACGGAATACTGCTGCGCAGGCGGCTCGAGCGTCTTGGCCTGTCAGTAGTTCCCGGCGTGACACCCATTATCCCTGTTGTGCTGGGCGATGCAAAGCGTGCGATGACTTTTTCCGCATCTCTGCTTGCATCTGATGTATACGCTCCTGCGATTCGGCCGCCAACTGTGCCGACCGGGAGTGCGCGTATCCGGTTGACACTTACTGCTCAGCATTCCAAAGAGGATATTCAACAAATTGTGGAGGCCTTTGCTGAAGCGTGCAGTAAAGTTCTGCCGTAACAAAATGGAGGAAAAGGCTGTCCGAAAAGGGTTCGCGTGTTCACTCATGGATACAACCAGGCTAAAAAGAAAGAGGGAAAGCAATGGACGACTTCAATTGGCGGGTGGTTGACGAGACGCTCGCGGACTATCTTCTGGCCCATCCCGATATTCGGGATCGCTGGCTCCTGGAGCAGACAATCTATACAGGGGCGTCGCGGAGGGCCATGTTTAGACAAATGCCCTTTCAGACTGCCGCCGCAGTGTTGGATATCGGGAGCGGATTTGGAGCATTGGCCCTCGATCTGGCCTGTTTGCCGCTTGACCTGCAAATTCGGGGGATTGACTTCGATGATGGAAAGATTGCCGTCGCCCGCGAACTCGCAGTGGCTATCCGGAATAAAGGAGGATACCATTCAGACAGTATCCCCAAGTTTGATGAAGGCGATGTGTACGCCATGCCGTACACAAATGAATCATTCGATGTCGTGATTGCCCGCTTTGTGCTGCAGCACCTCACTGATGCAACACGCGCGATTGAAGAGATGAGGCGAGTATTACGGCCTGGCGGGTATGTCATCCTCATCGACATTGACGAAAACATGACCGTAACGTATCCGGAATCCAGTGCGTTTGTCGATCTGCATGGCGCGTTCATACGTCTGCAGCAGATGCGTGGAGGCGACCGTGTCATTGGGCGGAAACTGTCGACGTTCCTGCAGCGAGCGAATTTCGCTCAAGTCACGGCCTCGGCCCAAGTACTGTCGCAGCATGCGTTCATTCAACCTAATGATTCCGCGCACCTGTTTGCAGTGAGGCGATTTCTCTCAGTGCGCGATGATCTCGTTCGTGAAGGCATTATGTCCGAACAGGACTTTGACCTTTGCCTTACCGCCTATGCCAACGAGGAGAATACATGGGAATTTCACTCCAGCGCACAGGTTGTAGCCCTTGGACGAAAGCCCTCATGATGATAGGATGCTATGTAACGCCGCGTTGCGAATGTTTCTTCCGACTTTCAATAAACTTCCAACGTGTTATAAATTACCTGCCGAAAAATGCTCTATTTTGAGTTGACTCGTGTTAGTCGGCTGTGCTATATTACGTTTTGTCGCCGCGAACGAGAGGCGAGGAAAGACCGAAATGGTTCCCTGGAAAAGGGGAAACGGAGCGGGATTGATCCTTGAAAACTAAACACGTATCGAAGATGGAGAACGCACAGAAACACAACGCTTGAGAGTTTGATCCTGGCTCAGGACGAACGCTGGCGGCGTGCCTAATACATGCAAGTCGAGCGGGTGACTTTCGCTAGGCGCAACTTGTTGCGCCGACGGGTCATCAGCGGCGGACGGGTGAGTAACACGTGGGCAACCTG
>JAJZCB010000097.1 GCA_021846285.1 Bacillota bacterium | reverse complement strand
CCGCAGTTTGACTGGAACGAGGTGCTCTTTGGTACGGATACGCTGAGCGCCACGGAGTCGCAAACGGCGTCGAGTCTGACGCCGGATTTGACCCTGCTGTTTACGCAGCAAGTGACTACAGAGACGCAGGCGGCGTCGCTTGTCAATTCTGTTATCACGTCCATGCAGGCGATTAACCCTGCGGTGCAGCCCGCGGATGTCGTCGCGTATCTGAACAGTATCGTGGTAGGCGGGCCCGCGGAGATGCTCAACTTAGTGGGGCTGACTCCGCTCAATGCACAAACGCTCGCCGCGAACCTGCACCAAGCGTTTGTCATCTACCTTGCAGGCGCTAGCAGTGCGATCCAGTCGCTATTTGGGTCAACAACCAGCGTGAGTGGCAGCGGATCGTCGGGCTCGGGCGCGACGTCCGGCGCCGCTTCAGGGAGCAGTGGAACGTCAACGGGTGGGAGCGGGTCGTCCGCGTCGGGTTCGTCCACAGGCGCCAGTGCGTCTGGCGCGGGAACACTGTTTCAGCAGCTACTGACGACCATGGGCGGGAATTGGCAGTTGCAGTTGTCCGGATACGGCACGCTAAATGTCACGGCTCCGGCCGGCGCCTTTTTGAGTGGGGGCACACTCACAGTGACGTCCTACACACTGCCGGTGAGCGTATCTCTGCCCGTAAAGACGCATACTCTGACGTCCCTGGCTTTTGAGTTTCCGAACACGACGGCGGGCAAGTCGCTCATCGTGACCCTGACGAATCCCGCTATCACGCGCGATACGCTGGTCTATGAAGCCACGGCGAAGGGCGTCGCGCCTGTCGCTGGCGCCGATGTTGTACGGGGAAAACTCTCGCTGACGGTGCAAGAAGCGCAAGACATCGTGCTGCTCACCGCGCCGCCATTGACCAAACCGTCGTTCCCTATACATATGCCGGCGCTGAAGGCTTGGCAACGCGCTATCTACGTAAACGGTAAAGCGCAGGCGGTCGTGCCCTCACTGGTCCGAGGCGGTACGACGTATATGCCCGTCTGGAGCGTGATGCAGATGCTGCGCGGGTTAGGCGTACGCTCTACTTGGAATCAGGGCGTCTGGACACTCTCTGTGCCTTCTGGAACGCCACTGCGGCTCACGAATCTAGCGCTAGGTCGCGGGGCATATGCCATTGACATAGGTTCACAGGCGGTTCTTCGTCTGCCTGGCGTGGTGGCGCTCGATCCTTTGACACGAGACAAAACGACCTATATGCCGATCGCTTCGATTATGCAGGTTTTGGCGCGACTCAGTGTTGCCAGCGCATGGAATGGCAAGGTGTGGTCGGTCACGACACCGCAGTGAATCGCTTCACTCGTAACAAAAATCAAGGCTCTGCCTCCCTGAGGAGGCAGAGCCTTGATGCGATGCGATCATCGGCCTTGAGCAGCCACAGTCGATCAGTTGGTGCTTTTGATGTTGGCGTTCAGTGTTTGATCCAGACTGGCCACTACGGCTTTTGGACCTCCCATGACCCAAATGGCGTGAAGTCCGGTTTGACCGGCAAGGTACTGCGCGGTCGAAGCGGGCAGGCCATCTTGGTTGGTCAGGAGAATTGGCACATTGTTGTTGGCGGCAAAAGCGGATGCCGAAAGCGCGTCAACAAACGTGCCTGATGGGGTGCCATTGGAAGAAAGCACGGCGCCCGAGGCATTGGGGAAGTAGTGTTGGTCAATGGCCGCGGCCGTGTCGTTCATGGTTTTTCCGCCAAGACGCGAGACATTGGCAGCGCCGAGTGATTGGGCCAACTGACTCTCAATACCTGTGGAGACCACATAATTGCCGCCAAGCACTACAGCGTTCTTTATGCCTGCCGATTGCAGGAAGGCGAGTTGATCGGCGGTCAGCTGGCTCTGTCCTGTCTTCACCAGCATGATGGGTGCGCCCTGCTTGTAGGCCACAGGACTTGCCGACACCGCATCGATCATGGTTTGGCCATTGGCGATAAACACCGTTTGCGCACTCGTCAGCTTGTTCTGATACATGTACTGGTCAATCATCATGGAGGTGTCGTACAGCGTTTTCCCTTCAAAGCTTCGTACCACGGTCAATCCCGCTGACGTCAGGGCGTTCACGACAGTGTCGCTGATGGCCTGATTGCCGCCGAGTGCATAAACGGTTTTGGCGCCGAGCGCTTGAATCGCTTGCAATACCGCCGGATCCAATTGATTTTGCGCCGTCAGGAGCAGCGGCGCATGAAGAGCGCCGGCAAGCCCTGCGGCGGAGAGCGCGTCAGGACTTGGCAACTTATGGCCGGCAAAGGCAAGCACCACAGAACTGGCGCCGTCCGGATACGCTGCTTCCGCTGCCTGAATGGAGGTGTCAAGCGCTCTTTGACCCGCGATGCGGTTCACCGATTGCACGCTGCTCGCATTCACCACGGCAAAGGTGGTAAAGTGCGTCGTGGTCATCGTAATCGTGTTTTGACTCACCGAGAAGTTGGAGAGCGGTTGCCATGATTGTGTCAACGGGTTCCAAAATACGATGACAAGCGGCGTCGTCGGTGGGGCTGACAACGTAAATGTGATGGTCACTGGCTTGGTGAAGTAGTTGACGGGCGTACTGGTACTGCTGGATCCCGTTCCGCTCTGAACCACCGCAGACAGTTCAATGGCTTGAAACACATTGCCGATCGCCGTCACGTTGGCTGGCAGTGAAGTGAGCGCCTGCATACTCACCTGAATGGGTTGGGTGACATCTTCACCAGGAACGGTCACCTGAATTTGTGTGCCGTTGTTCCCGAGCACAGCGGCTGCCAGCGGTTGTCCCGCAACTCCCGTCACGCTGGTGGTGGGAGAAGTCGGTGATGATGATGATGACGATGGGGGTGTTGTAGTTGTGCCTCCAGAAGAACTGACATTCACAGTGATCTGGTTAAGCTGATATCCGCGCAATGTAAGTTGAATGTGCGCGGTTCCTGCGCCGACGGCACTGATCGTCCAGCTTTTGGTGGTCGGGTTTTGGGACACAGAGACAGCGCCGGGATTATCGGAGGTGAGCGTGTACCAGGATCCAGGAATTGAGAATGTCTGGAGCGTCGTTCCCGTATCGCTTGCAGGCATCACTGTGAACTGTCCGGAACTGCCGCTCGTCATAGAGAGGGTGTTGCCCGTAATGGAAGCGCCATTGAATTGTGGATTGATAGAGGCTTCAATGGCATCGTTCAATGCCGCAGCCGCGCCAATCCCATATCCATTTTGAGCTGTGAAGGTATTGGTAAAGTTTAGCCGATAATTGGCGATTTGACTAACAGAAAGTCCTAGGTTGCCAAGGATGCCCTTGAATTCCGGATTGCTTGCAACTGCAGATTCGAGCGCCGGGTCGAGAACGGTCTGTGTCAACGATTGACCGGATGAGCCGCCAATCAATACACTGGGCAATTGATTGATGATGGCCGCTCGGAAGGATTCATAGAAGTTGTAAAGATCAGTGCCAGTCAAAGTGGTGGTGGGGATATACCCACTTAAATCCGTGTTTAACATACTGGTGATCTGATGCTCCATGGCGACGCTGGCCGTCAATGGATAGGTGACGCCGGACGACGGTGTGGGCAACACGAGACTCACCATGTCTTTGATAAATTTAATGGCTGCTGTTTGAGCCGGCGAACCAGAGTAATTAGAACCATACAGTACGGGGCCCCACACCGTATCATTGGCTTGGAAGACGCTATCGGCAAAAGTTTCAACGTTGGTATAAGTGGTTGACCCTTCGTTCTGTAAAGCTGCGTTGAATTGATTAAGATACCCCACCAACTTCGTGAATTGAGCCAAGTTCGTCGCTTGTTGCGTCGCTGCATACGCCGTTGGCGCAACGGTTACCGATGTGAGCCCGATCGCGCCGGTCGTCATCATAATACTAGCGCCTATATTAAGTAACGCGCGTTTTGACAATATCCGATAGGGTATTGACATAAACTGCCCCCTTCTGCACCTTATGTGCATAGTTTCTTAAGAATATACTACCACAATGACCAATTCTTATTCTAGCTAAATTTCAAAAAACTTTTATTGCATTAGGAGACAGCCGACTTCCGTGTGTCACAGGGGCGTGTTAGCATAGCTTGACTCTAGCAAAAATTGCGCCGTCCGCTTGGATAGCAGTCAGGATACCCATTTGGCTAGGTTGGATGAGACCGACATCCCGTTTCCGGCCGATTTTGAAGAGGGAAATGCTTGGGAACCGTTGCAATCGCATGGTATAATGAGGGCAGAAGATCTGGAGCGAACGGAGGACTGCGGATGCCCGAACTGCTCAATCCCACAGTGGATTTCGTGTTCAAGCGCATCTTCGGGGACGAGAAAAACGCCGACGTGCTGGTGAACTTTCTCAACTCGGTGTTTGAATCGGCGAGAGAGCCGCTCATCGAGTCGGTGGAGATTCTCAACCCGTTTATCGACAAGGAGGCGCTGACCGACAAGATGTCGGTGCTCGATATTCGCGCCCGCACGGAAACGCGAACGTTGATCAATATCGAGATTCAACTTTGGAATCGGCGGAACATTGAGAAGCGAACGCTGTACTACTGGGCTCGGATGTATGCGCAACAGTTGGAGGAGGGCAATCAATACCGGACGCTGCAAAAAACGATCGCGGTAAACATTCTGGACTTTGACTATATCCAGACGGAGCGTTATCATACCGTATTTCATGTCCGCGAGGATCAGACGCACACGCTGCTGACGGATATGCTGGAAATCCATTTTGTCGAGTTGCGCAAGCTGCGCGAGCAGTCTGTCGGTCTCGAGCGGCGCCTGGTGAAATGGATGCTGTTTCTAACGGCGCGAACCCAGAAACAATTGGAGGAATTGGCGATGCAGGACCCGGCGATACAAAAGGCGTTGACGACGCTCGAATTTCTGAGTCAGGATGCGGAGACACGAAGGTTGTACCAGGAACGGCAGCGGTCGTTGCATGATTATGTGTCCGATGTGGAGGGTGCTCGGGAGGAAGGCATGGAGAAGGGCAGGGAGAAGGGCAGGGAGGAAGGTCGAGAGGAAGGTCGGAAAGAAGGCGAAACCAAGAAGGCGGTAACCGTGGCGCGAGCGATGCTGGCGAAAGGCATGGACGTTGCCTTGGTGTCTGAAGTGACGGGGTTGTCGCTGGAGGACGTCCAACATCTTCTCGCCCACTGACCGTGGGATATTTTAATCGCGAACCCGGCCAGAGCGGTCGGGTTTTTTGTCGCCTACAAAACGGAGCCTGAATCTATTATGCACAGTGGATCGCCAGGTTCTCGGCCCTACCCCCTGAGCGTCGCGATCTCCTGCTGGACCTCGCTATAGAAGTCGGTTCGGAGCGTATCCATTTCCGTCGTGGGGTAACCGTGCGCCTCCAGTTGGCTCCGCAGCGCAAATAGAATACCGTTCACCTGGTCTTGCGCGCTGTTTTCCAAGGACACAATTTGCGGGATATACTTGGCTTCTATCGCGAGCTTCGATCCTTTGCCTTGGTGGTAGTCTGCCCGCGCCTGATTGTACAGCGCGCTCAGGGAGGCCAGATACTGGGCGCGAAGAGATTCCAGTTCTGCGACGTAGGGCTGCACAATCTTTGCTTCCGAGGGTTTGAGAGATCTGCTTCGGGCTGCGTTTTGCAGCGCTCCGCTCTGTGTCGACGATCGGCCAGTGGATCTCGACCCAGTGGCTGTCGACGTCGTTCCGGTCGACTTCCCCGTTCCCGCAGCACTTATCTGTGCGCCACTGGACTGAGCGATCTGGCCGAACATGGATTGCACCGCGCTCGCCACCGACGATGCGCTGGCTGCAGCACCGTGGGCGTGCGGCGCTGGCGCATGAGCATGATTGGCCACGGCGCCCGTCGAGGAGGCGCTTTGCCTCTTGGAGGACGACGGCCCGACCGCCGCGGCGCTTCCTCCATGATCTTGATGAGAGGCTCCTGCGCTGCCTGCGTGTGAAGAGGAAGTCGCCGCAGGGCGCTCCGTAGGCTTGTGCGCGCCGGAAGAGGCAAATAGGCCGCACCCCGTTGTCAGGAACATCGCGCCGACTGCCATCGCGCCGATTCGCCGCGTCCACCCGGCCCTATTCATAGCGCAAAGCATCCACTGGCTGGATGCGCACCGCCTTCAAGGCTGGCGCCAACCCGAACACCAACCCAGTGAGGATGGAGAACAGAAGGCTGTATTCTACCACATAGCCCGGCATTTGCGTGGAAATAGCGGCGAAATAGTATCCCAACAACTTGATCAGGCCATAACTGGCGCCAAGACCGATGCCCGAACCCGCCAAACTGATGATGAGCGCCTCCGCCAAAAACTGCAGCAGCACCTGATACGACTTGGCGCCCACAGCTTTGCGCAGGCCGATCTCGCGGGTGCGCTCATTGACGACGAGCAGCATCACATTCATGATTCCGATGCCGCTCACAAGAAACGACACCCCCGCGATGCCGACCGTAACCGCCGTGACGAGTTTCATCAAGATGTTCACGATGTGCAGGGCCTCGTCCGCCTTCACGAGCATATAGTCCTTCGTTCCGTGGTGATCGCTCGAAATGACGGCGTCAATCTGTCCTGAGACCGCATCGACCTGCGCGTGATTGCTGACGGTGAAGAAGATCATCGAGGCGTGCCTGACATTCGTGGTATCGATCACCATCGGATACTCGGTATAGGCCCGCTCGTCAAAATTGAATCCGATCAGCTCTTTGGGCGCGAGCACGCCGACCACTCGAAAGGGTACGCCCTTGATGACGACGGTTTTGCCAACGGCGTCCGCTTTGCCAAATAACGCCTGCTTGGTCTGCGCGCCAAGCACAATGGACTGCGCCATGCTTTGCAGATCGGTCTGATCGAGCCATCGGCCTTCCGCGAGAGTCAGGCGAAACACCTTGTCAAAGGCAGGCGTGGTGCCCGTGTAGAGGATTTCTGTCGACTTCTGACCGTAATGGGCGCTGGCGACGATCTCGGTCTGCGGAACTGCGGCGACGACGCCGGGCACCCGTTTCTTGACGTTGACAGCGTCCTGGTACGTGAGGGTGCTGTTCAGCGTCGTAATCGACAGCAGGGTGCTCAAATCAAACTGTCCAATCTTGCGGTTGAGCACGCGCCCTGGCATCGCCACGATCTGCCGCAGGCCGAAGCCCTGCACCTGACCCTCGATACTGGTCTGGAAGTTGTGCAGCAAGGCGAGCAAGAAGGCGAGCAAGAGCGAACTGACCAGCATTCCGATAAGCGCAAGGAACGTGCGCCCCTTGTAGTCCCACATACTGTGCAAGGCCGCCGAAAAGCTGCGCGCCAGCCTCATGGACGAGCCTCCTCTCGGTCTGTCGGCGCCGCGGCGTTCTGCAGCATGGCCGAAGCAGCAGAAGCAGCAGAAGCAGCAGAAGCAGCAGAAGCAGCAGAAGCAGCAGAAGCGACCGAAGCAGTCGGATTCGCCTCGAAGTCATACCCTGATATGCGGCCGCTCTGGATGCGCAGACAGCGATCCGCAATGCGCGCGGACTCGACGTCGTGCGTCACCATGACGATGGTTCGACCCTGTCGTCTCAGTTGCGAAAAGATATGGAGAATGGCGTGCTTGGCGTCGTCATCGAGATTGCCGGTCGGCTCATCGGCGAGGATGAGTTCAGGGTTGTTCACGAGTGCCCTGGCGATGGCGACGCGTTGCTTTTCGCCGCCGGACAGGTGGATGGCCCGTTGCCGAGTCTTTTCGAGCATACCTACCTGATCGAGCGCCTCTTTGCATCGCTGCCGCCGTTCGCGGCGTGAGAGCGACGAGTACAGCAAGGGCAACTCCACGTTTTCCAGGACGTTCATGCGCGGCAACAGCATGAACATTTGAAATACAAAACCGATGCGCTGGTTGCGAAAAGCGGCCAATCTCCCGGAAGACAGACCGAGGACAGACTCGCCTGCAAATATGTAGTTACCGGTCGCAGGCTTGTCCAAAAGACCAAGGATGTTGAGCAGGGTGGACTTGCCGGATCCGGACGGGCCGATGACGGACACGAACTCTCCCTTGTCGATGAACAAGCTGACATCGTCCAGGATGGGAATCTTGCGGCGACCGTCGGCGATGTGCTTGGTGACACTTTTGAGAGCTATCATGGTTACCACCCTATCTTTCTCGAACATGCGCGGAGGTATTGAACAGCCTATACCGCCGCGCTCTCATGGGCTCTCACGCGGGCTTTCGCGTCAGGCGCGCACCGCAACCAGCAGCAAAAGAAGCGCAATGACTCCCTGGACTGCTGAGACGGTCATGGCGAACGCATCGTCATTCGCCCATACAACAGCCAGGAGACCCATCCCATTGAACAGGAGCATGATCACGATCGAAGCGACGATTGTGGGTGAGAGCGTACGCCGGGCGCGTCGGTAAGCCGATCGCAACGGGCGTATGCCAACAACATCGAGAAGCAGTGTGGATCCCGCGACATGCAGGCCGGGGTGAGTCAGGTAGTTCCTCAGCAGCAGGCAAATAACTCCGGAAGCGATAACAACCCACAGGAATACCCAGGAAGTCTTGGGCGCTCTTGTTCGACCCCTTCCATACACCGTGACAGACGGTACAACGCGAGTCGCGTGGTCGGCTGTATTGGCAGTGCGGGCCCACGATTGCGAACGGGAGTTCTGATGATCCATGCCATAACCTTCCTCGCTGGAGTTGGGTGGCGACCTTGGTGAACTGCGAGAGAAAAAGGTCAGGAAAACGTTTCTTGATTGCCTTATAGTAGCACAGTATACAGTATAATGGACTGGTAAGATTGGGAGCGGTGATGGGAGTCGGGGGGGCGCGGAATGAAAGGATTGATTCTGTCCGGCGGCACGGGGTCGCGCTTGCGGCCTCTCACCTACACGGGCGCAAAGCAGTTGATTCCCGTGGGCAACAAGCCGATTTTGTTTTATGCCATTGAGGCGCTGCGCGACAGCGGTGTGACTGACATCGCGATCATCGTGGGCGATACGCGCGCAGAGATCCGCGCGGCGGTAGGGGATGGGTCGGCGTTTGGGGTGCGGATCACGTACATCGAGCAGGAGCGGCCGCTCGGCCTGGCGCATGCGGTGAAGATCGCGCAGGGATTCCTCGGCGATGACTCATTTATCATGTTTCTGGGAGACAACCTTGTCCGTGACGGAGTGGACGCGTTTGTCCGCCAGTTTCGCTCGTCGTCGCCCGCTGCCCTCGTGTTGCTGTCGGAAGTGCCGGAACCGCAGCATTTTGGCGTTGTGGAACTGGCGGACGGCCGCGTGAAGCGATTGGTTGAGAAGCCCAAAGTACCGCCCAGCAATCTTGCCCTGGTGGGCGTTTATCTCTTTCAATCCGACATCTTTCGCGCCGTCAGCGCGATTCAACCCTCCGCGCGCGGAGAACTGGAGATCACGGACGCCATCCAGTGGCTGGTGGATAACGGACACACTGTGGAACCGCATCTGATTCGCGGCTGGTGGAAAGACACCGGTCGACCGGATGATGTGCTGGACGCCAATCGGCTGATGCTGGAGGCGCTGGAACGCGACGTGCGCGGCGATGTGGACGAGCTTTCGCGCGTTGTGGGACGTGTGCAGATCGGCGCGGGCTCCCGCGTGGTGCGCAGCACGCTGCGCGGTCCGATCGTGATCGGCGACAATGTGGTGATTGAGGATGCGTATATCGGCCCATTTACATCGATCAGCGATCGAGCGAAGATTTATAGAACGGAGATCGAGAACAGCGTGGTGCTGGAAGAGAGCCACATCGAGAGCGCCTATCGGCTCGACGGCTCGCTGATCGGTCGCAGGGTGCAGATCGTGCCTGCGGTGAACAAGCCAAAGGCGATACACCTCGTGCTTGGCGACGACTCCCGCTGCGAGTTTTAGCGCAAGTTTCAGCGCGCGTTTGAAAGTAAAAGAAACGGTCAACCATGCGGCCCAGAGAACGGCAACGGTGAGGGGATATCGACAGTATGATAGAAGGCGTTGTGATTAAAAAGTTGATTCGCCACTGTGATGATCGCGGCTTCTTCATGGAAGTGTTGCGGGATGACGATCAGTTGCTGTCTCGGTTTGGACAGGCATCGTTTTCCAAGTCGTATCCGGGTGTCATCAAAGCGTTTCACTATCACGAAAAACAGGATGATCTGTGGTTCTTTCCCTCCGGCAACGCACAGGTTGTTCTCTTTGACTTTCGGGATGAGTCATCGACCAAGGGAGAGACGCAAGTCGTGTACATGGGGGAGGACAACCCGCTTCTGCTGTTGATCCCGATCGGCGTCGCTCACGGCTATCGCGTGTTGGGGCAGGAGCCCGCCGTCATCATGTATTTCACCACAAAATCATACGATCCCGCAGACCCGGATGAGAAGCGGATTCCCTGGAATGATTCCTTGATCGGATTCGACTGGACGACGCGGAATCGGTAGAGTGCCGTACGCCGCTGATTGCGAAGTCGTGCGGGCGGCGTGTACATTGAGATGTGGAGGCTGAGCGATGCGCATATTGGTCACGGGAGGCGCGGGGTTCATCGGGAGCAACTTTGTCCGCAGGATGGTTGCACGCCCGGATGTGGAAGTGGCGACGATTGACGCGCTCACCTACGCGGGGAATTTGGACAATCTGGGCAACCTGGAAGGGTTCGCAGGGCGCCACACTTTTATCAGGGGCGACATCTGTGACGCGGAGGCTGTGACCAAGGCGATGGATGGCGCCGATGTTGTCGTTCATTTTGCGGCGGAGAGCCATGTGGATCGCTCTATTGCGACGAGTGCGCCGTTCGTTCGGACGAACATCGAGGGAACGCGGGTGCTTCTTGAAGCGGCGCGGGAGTGCGGGGTGCAGAAGTTTGTCCACGTGTCGACCGATGAAGTCTATGGCAGTCTGGGCGCCACGGGATATTTTACTGAGGAATCCTGCCTGGCGCCAAACAGTCCCTACAGCGCGTCAAAAGCTGGATCGGACTTGTTGGCGCGGGCGTATTGTGAGACCTACGGTTTGCCGGTCGTCATCACGCGTTGCTCGAATAACTACGGACCGTATCAATTTCCGGAGAAACTCATCCCGTTGATGGTCATCCACGCGCTGGAGGGGCGACCGTTGCCGGTCTATGGCGACGGCGGCAACGTGCGCGACTGGCTGCACGTAGCGGATCACTGCAGCGCTCTTGAGGCTGTGCTGAACGCGGGCGCGGTCGGAGAGGTGTATAACATCGGCGGCCACAATGAACGGACCAATCTGGAGATTGTAAAGATGATTCTACGCTTCATGGGTCGCGACGAGTCGCTGATCACGTTTGTCAAAGACAGGCCAGGGCATGATCGGCGTTACGCCATCGACGCGTCGAAGATGGAACGCGAATTGGGCTGGACGCCCGCGTATGATCTGGAGCGCGGGCTGGCGGAAACGGTCGCGTGGTATGTCGCGCATCGCCAGTGGTGGGAGGGCGTCCTGTCGGGCGCTTATCGGGAGTATTACGAGCGCCAGTACGGGATGGAGTTGTAGGCGGCAGTAGGGTGGCGCGGACCGGATCTTAGGCTATCGTGATAGGCACATCCACACACAGGAGCTCCTGGAGGGCGATCACTTTCCAGGAGCTTTTCACGCAGTCGGTCACTGACGGTACAATGATTGGCAACCGTAGGCAAGCGAGATATACTACAGTCAAAGAGGTGGCGCAATGGCACGACAGGACACGCTCATGAAGGCACTCGCCCAATCACTGTCCGGCGGTGCCTTGGAGGCCGTGGGGGTTTACGGCGTGGAGTTGGCCGAACCGTTGCCGACGGAGCTTCCGGCAAACGCCTTGCGGATCGATATGGCTTGGCGCATGCAGGAGGGTCAGCTGTTTCACCTGGAGTTCCAAAGCAAGCGTGAAACCGATCTGCACCGCTTCCTAGGGAACCTGTGAAAAAGTCCGGAGCGATACGAAAACTGGGCACATATAGCGTTTGAGGCTTTAATCAAACGCTATATGTGGACAATTTGGCGACGGACCGATCGAATTTCACAGGTTCCCTCGAATACGATGTCCGGTTGGCGCGGCATCACAGAGCGAAGATTCGCACGGTCGTGTTGTATCACGCGGCGGTCACACAGGCGCCGGACGAACTCGACATTGGCACGGCTCAATATCGCGTGGAGAATGTGTTTTTGTCGGACCAAAACGGGGATGCAGCGCTGGATGAGGTCACACGGCATGTGCAGTCCGATAAATGGCGCCCGGAAGACCGCCTGCGTCTGGCGTTGGCGGTCAACATGGACCTGCGCAATCACGAGCAGGCGTTCGAACGGATACTGGCACTTGTGCCGAAGGTACCGGACGAGGTGGAACGGGATCTTGTCGTGGCGGCGTTGTTGACGTGTCAATATGGAAGGTGAACCGATGACTGGTGTGGGGAACAGGGTGTTGGTGACGGGCGCCGGAGGATTTGTCGGCGCTCATCTGGTCGCGGCGCTCCGGCGTGTCGGCTATGAGGCGGTGGAACATACACTGGGTCAGCGTAGGGTCGCGCCTGTTGGCGGGACCCCAGGCGTGACCTGCGATCTGCGCGATGAAACGGCAGTCTTGCATATGCTGCGTGATGTGTTGCCGGACGCCGTGATTCACTTGGCGGCGCAGAGTTCGGTTGCTGAGTCATGGCAGAGGCCGGGTGAGACAATGGCCGCGAACCTCGCAGGCACTGCGAATCTGCTCGGCGCGATTCGCGAAGTTGCGCCCCGCTGCCGTGTGCTTACGATCGGATCGGCGGAAGAGTACGCGAGTCCGTCCCTCGGCTCAGAGTCCGATCCCGAAAAATCGCCGCAGGCGTATTTTTCTTCCCGGTTGTTGGTGGCGCGAAGCGCCATGGAAGTCTATCCCGAAACTCTCGATGAAGACTCCTTGTGTATGCCCGCGAATCCGTACGCATTGTCCAAGTACGCGGTCTGGCTGCTCGCGCGCCAGTTTTATGCGGCGTATTCGCTGTCCGTGGTTCATGCGCGTCCCTTCAATCACATCGGGCCCGGACAACGGGTGGGCTTTGTGGTGACGGACTTTGCCGAACAACTGGCCGCGATCAGCCGGGGAGAGCATGAGCCGGTGCTGTCTGTGGGCAATCTTGAGGCGGTCCGCGACTTTACTGACGTCCGCGACATTGTCCGTGCGTACGTGGCGCTCCTGCGGGGAGGGCGCGCCGGAGATGTGTACAACGTGTGCAGTGGAAAGGGGCTGTCGGTGCGCACTCTGCTCGATATGATGATCGCCGTCAGCGGCCTGCGCGTGGAGGTGCGGGTGAACGAAGCGAAGTTTCGCCCGGTGGAGGTGCCTGCGCTGGTCGGCAGCGCCGCCAAGATTCGCCGAGAGCTCGGTTGGCGTCCTGATCTGCCGATGCAACAGACGCTGGCAGACGTGCTGCGGGGCTTTGGATGCCGGGGCGTGTAAGCGCTGACCGCGGGTGTGGCGGGTGCAACGCTTCGTTTCTACGCATTCCTCCCTGTTTCTACACTTCCCCCAACAGAAACAAAGCATTGTGTGATCATAACCCAAGTTAAAACACATTACCAAATAAAAATATCGCTAACCTCTTGATTAATCGAGAGGTTAGTCTGTATAATTCAACTGAAACCGGATACAAGGTGTTTGGTTTCGGTTGAATTATATTTTATTTTGTCCGAATGAGAGGATCGAATCTATCTCCATCCTCTCAGGGAGCAGGGCCGTTCTAAAGGCGTGTTGGAAGGGTGGGATTGAAGGGTTTTCGCAGATGTGCCTCGACGATCTGCACAAGTGGCTATGCCTGATGAACGTATACAAGAAGGGGGCATTGGAGTGAAAGGACGCTTCGCAAAGATTGCCATGACACTGATGGCGGCCGGAATGGTCACAGGGCTTCTGAGTACTGCTTCCTACGCGGCGCCGCGTAAGTATTCTATCGCGTTTGTGCCAAAACTCGTGGGTATCCCGTATTTCACCGCGATGCAAGTCGGCGGACAGCAGGCTGCAAAACGGTTTGGCGTCAATTTTATCTACGAAGGACCGACGACAGCGTCTGTGTCGGGTCAGGCGGAGTATGTCACCAGTCTGATTAACCAACATGTCGATGCGGTTGGGGTATCGGCCAACAGTCCGACTGCCCTGAATCCTCTGGTCGCTAAGGCCAGACATCAGAAGATCGTGTTTTACGCATCCGACTCGAACGTGTCGAGTCCGCTGAACCAACTCTGGGTCGAGCAGGCCCGCAGCCAGGCCATCGGCTTCGACGCCGTGGATATCATTGCAAAGCAAATGCACGGCAGCGGACAGTTGGCGATCATTTCAGCCGGCCCAACGGCCACCAACCTCAATACATGGATCAAATACATGGAGATTCGCCTGAAAAAATATCCAAAGATCAAACTGCTGCCCATTCAGTACGCGGGTGAAAGTGTGACTGGCGCCACGCAGATTGCCAGTCGTATGATCGCCGCCTATCCGAATCTCAAAGGCTTTATCGGCGTGGCTTCCACCATTCCGCCGGGAGAAGCGCAGGCTGTGATCGAAGCAGGCAAACAGAAGCAGATCGCAGTCACAGGCGTCAGCGATCCGAACACCATCCGTCCGTATGTCAATGACGGCGTGATCAAGGAGGCCGTTCTCTGGAATCCTGTAGAGCTCGGTTATCTGACGGTGTGGGGCGTGCTGCAGGTCCTCGAACACCACAAGTTCAAGACTTGGAACAACGTTCCCGGCCTCGGTCGGATTGAATACTTCCCAAGTCGGAAAATGCTCCTGCTTGGGCCTCCGCTGATCATCGACAAATCGAACATCGGCTTGAACTTCTGATGCTTGCGTGCAGCACGTCCGGATCTCCGGGCGTGCTGCCTACATGGGGATGGGGATGCGCATGAGTTTGCTGGCATTGCAAAACATCAGCAAGGCGTTTGGCGGTACGCAGGCTCTGAGCAACGCGAGCATTGAACTGAGCGCCGGGCGCGTGCATGCGATTGTCGGAGAGAATGGGGCTGGCAAGTCCACACTGATCAAAATTATCATGGGTGTGCTGCAGCCGGATTCCGGACAGATCGTGCTCGATGGCAAAGACGTGGCGATCACGATGCCTTCAGAAGCAAGGCGACTGGGATTTTCCTGCGTGTATCAGGAACCC
>JAJZCB010000008.1 GCA_021846285.1 Bacillota bacterium | reverse complement strand
CCGATCTGACATTGGAAAGATAGGCAACAATCAGTTTTACTGCTGGAACTGTTTTATGGAGTTTGCCTTGGTGGGCGACGAAGTAAAGTTGTATCACGTAGATGAGGATGGCAGCCTGGTGGCGTTCGCGCCCACGGATTCCCTGACTGCTGAAGACGCGTCTGCGGTCGTATCCGGATAGCACAAAATCCGGTGTGAAAAGGAACGTGATCCCTGTTATGGTGTTGACGACCGAACGTGTTGTAATCGCCCTGATTGCCTTTGGCGCGCTCTATCTGCTACAGAGCAGAAGTCGCAAGATTTCAGACGATTTTTTGCGCAAAATGGATCAGCGGAGGGATCAGACGGTCAATCTGGAACTGGAACGGCGGCGAGCGCAGGAGTACGAACAGTTCGAGTTAAAACACGAGATCGCGCAACGTGACGCAGTGTCTGACCAAACAGAGGGTGAGAGCAAAGGTGATGTGACTCAGCCATCCGGCGGAGTGTCGAATGCTGAGCGGTCTTATGACGGCGGTATGGCGTCCGGGGATGATTCCGGGAGCTCAGTTGATGTGGCGGCGAGCCCTGCTGTCAATGCCGGACCAAACGGATCTTCAAGCGACGTTGCTGCAGACGATGCCACGGAATAGACTTTCATGTCTGAGTTTTGCGAAGCAAAATCCACAACGCTCTCGCGCCACCAACAAGCGGGATGAAAATACGCCTGAGGCATAGCTGATGAGCGGCAACGGCGCCCCTCGGTAGTAGGGAACTGGTGAACGGCATATACTGTCTTATGCGGATTGCTCGTCCAGTTCGACACTTGGAGGCTACTGTGCCATGAAGCTGCAGGATAGCAAAGACCGTACGCTGTACGCAGCGGTCCTGTCTTTGATCGTCTTGGCCTGCCTGACCCTATTGGGGCAACTGCGCGGTTTCTTTCTTGACATCTGGAATGTGCTTTGGACAGTGTTGTTGCCTTTGTTGATAAGTATTATTGCGACCTATGTACTACGTCCAATCGTAGATGCCCTGACCGTACGCCGCGTGCCCCGCACGATCGGAATTCTGCTCGTATACGCTGTCATTGCTATCCTTATGGTTCTCCTGTTGCAAAACGTCCTCCCTCTCCTTGCACAGCAACTGAGTACATTCATCCGTCAACTGCCCAGTTATGTGTCCACGTTTGACAGTCTGTTGGATCGCCTGTCATTCGCCACCCGCGTGCTTCCGAACGGCGTGCGCATCGGACTTGAAAAGGCGTTGGGGAGCGTGGAGTCCAGCCTGGTAACGGGTCTCTCACAGACGCTGGTTGGCGTCAAGGATCTTGTTGGGGGAGCCATAACGGCATTTGTGATTCCGTTTCTCGTTTTTTATCTGCTAAAGGACTATTCTCTGTTCACAAGTCTTGTCGTTCGCTGGTTTCCGGCGCACTCCCGCGATACGGTGACGGGAATTTTGACCGGTATCGATCACTCTTTGGGCAAATATGTCCGGGGGCAGTTCTTCGTCATGATGCTTGTGGGTACGGCGACATTCATAGGCCTGCTTCTGGTGCGGATGCCCTATGCGCTCCTGCTGTCCCTGATTGTGGCGTTGACCAATGTCATTCCGTATCTCGGTCCGTTTATCGGGGCCGCACCAGCGCTGTTCATGGCATTGGGAATTTCACATGCCATGCTGATAAAAGTCTTGTTGGTCAATCTCATCGTGCAACAGTTGGAGGGCAATGTGTTCTCGCCCTGGATCATGGGTAAGACGATGAACCTCCATCCGTTGCTCATACTGCTGGCGGTTCTCTTGGCAGGGGAAGTTGGCGGTGTCATGGGCCTGATCTTCGCGGTTCCGATCGTCGCTGTGGTCAAGGTGATCTATGAGCAGATCCACAGCGCAAGAGGGAACGCATGACCGGGAATCTCAGGATGACAATGGCGGAGACGAGCACCACGCGAATGTGCGAATGCCCAGTGCCCACATCCATTTGACAACGCAGCTTGTGTCTGTTATATTGAGTTCACAGCTTGGTGATGATGGCGGAGGGGACACACCCGTACCCATCCCGAACACGACGGTTAAGCCCTCCAGCGCCGATGGTACTTGGACCGCAGGGTCCTGGGAGAGTAGGACGTTGCCAGGCAGGAACAGAAGTCCATTCTATGATGGGCTTCTTTTTATGTAGTTGCCAAAAAACTCATCGCCGCAGTCTTGGGTGCAGGAGTATAGCGGACTGTGTCGATTAGCGTCAGAAATCCCGTTCCGCCAAACATTTCCTGTACCGTGAAATACCGGGGGACAAGACTCTACAGTATACGGGGGAATACAACATGGATCTGACTATACATCCCAGGCGCCGCTACTCAGAAGGGCATACACCCATCGAATTCTTACCGCGATTTTCCGAAGTGATTGGAGGTCCGCGAATCTACATCAAACGCGATGATCTTTTGGGATTGACTTCAGGCGGCAATAAAGCTAGAAAGCTTGAATTCCTTGTTGCAGATGCACTGGCGCAGGGCGCGGACACGCTTATTACCTGCGGCGCCATTCAATCGAACCACTGTCGGCTAACCTTGGCCGCGGCCAACAAGGAAGGACTTACATGCAGACTTGTTTTGGAAGAGACTGTTCCCAATAGTTACGATGCGAACGCGAGTGGCAATAACCTCCTGTTCAATCTTCTTGGAGTCGAAGGGGTGACCGTAGTTCCGGGCGGGTCGGACATGACGTTGGAGATGAACAAGATAGCCGAGGACATAGTACGCCAGGGACGAAAACCGTATGTCATCCCTGAAGGCGGATCCAATCCGATTGGAACACTCGGTTACGTTTCCTGCTCGCAGGAAATTCTTGGTCAACTCTTTGAAAAGGAACTGAGCATCCGCCATGTTGTATGCGCCAGCGGCAGCGGAGGAACACACGCTGGATTATTGGCGGGGTTTAACGGCAGCAACAGCAACATCCCTGTGACCGGAATCAATGTTGGTCGAAAAAAGGAAGTTCAGGAGAAACTCATCTATGCTTTGTCGTCGGAAACATTGAAGTATCTAAACGTAAATCATAATCTGTCGCCAGAGGCGGTGACATGTTTTGATCAATATGTGGGGGAAGGGTATTCCCTCCCTACTCCTGGAATGGTCGAAGCAGTTAGATTATTGGCTCGGACAGAGGGTATTCTGCTGGATCCTGTTTACACAGGAAAAGCCATGGCCGGTTTAATAGATCTTATTCGACAAGGCTATTTTAGAAATGAAGATAATATCCTGTTTGTTCACACAGGTGGATCGCCTGCTCTATACGCCTATGCTTCGGTTATTGTCGGGAATGACAAGCATTAGTGCATAGTGGATTTCAGGAACGAAAGCGCGCAATTTCTGTCGTCCGCAGTTTCCTTGCGAACAGTGCCTGTTTTTGCTATACTTCGTGGCAAGACAAAGGCAACGCAGGACAAGAGTACCGTTAAGCCCACACCCAGAGAGCGCTTCCGTATGGCTGGGAGGAAGTGTGTGTGAAGAGGACGGGAAAGCGGGTCCGAAGGCCGCGCGTGACAACCGCGACGGAGCGCCCGTTAGAGCGCATGAAAGTGATGCTGTCAAACACGGCATAATAAGGGTGGTACCGCGTGAGTCTCACGTCCCTTGGAGGATGAGAGGCTTTTTTTATATCTGCGGGAACCTGTACAGCAGCAGATGACCGCGTCGGACCGAAGCGCAGGCAGATCGCGTGTCACGCGGTGACATGCAAGGGGGGTGGCGCTGTGAAAGGCAGCGAATTACGAAGAAAATATGTGGAGTTTTTTAGGGAAAAGGGTCACGACATTATGCCGAGCGCCAGTCTGGTGCCTCAGGAGGACGCATCGCTGCTCTGGATCAACAGTGGAATGGCGCCGCTCAAACAATATTTTGACGGGCGTGTAACGCCTCCGAATCCACGGTTGACCAACAGTCAAAAGTGCATTCGCACCAACGATATCGAAAACGTCGGAAAAACGGCGCGCCACCAAACATTCTTTGAGATGCTCGGGAATTTTTCGATCGGCGATTACTTTAAGCGCGAGTCGATTCACTGGGCGTGGGAGTTTCTCACAGATCGTTTGTGCATGGATCCTGAGAGGCTGTCCATAACCATTCATCCAGAAGACGATGAGGCATTTCTCATCTGGCATCGGGAAATCGGCATTCCGGAAGGGCGTATTTTGCGGTTGGAGGACAATTTTTGGGATATTGGCGAAGGACCTTGCGGGCCAAACTCAGAGATTTTCTTTGACAGGGGGCAGGGTGTGGGATGCGGACGTCCGGAATGCGACGCCAGTTGCGACTGTGACAGGCATCTTGAAATCTGGAACCTGGTGTTCAGTCAGTACAATCACAATCCGGATGGTTCTTATACGCCTCTTCCGAAGAAAAATATAGACACAGGCATGGGGCTTGAACGGACGGCGTCCGTCTTGCAGGGGGTCGCCACCAATTTTGACACAGACCTGTTTCGACCCATTATCGACGCGGCGGCGCTGCGGGTCGGTGTGCCCTATAATCACAATACGGCTGCCGATATAGCGCTTAAAGTCATTGCCGACCACGTGAGAACGGTTGTCTTCTCCATCACAGATGGAGTGTCGCCAAGTAACGAGGGACGCGGTTACGTCATTCGCCGTTTACTGCGCCGAGCTGTGCGAAATGGGAAACAACTGGGCTGTGAGACCCCGTTTTTGCATACCCTTGTGGGCGTTGTCGGCGAAGTGATGGTCGATTATTATCCTGAGGTGCTCGCGAAAAGAGAGTACACGGAGCGCATCATTCGTCTCGAAGAGGAACGCTTCTTTGAGACGCTCAGCGAGGGGGAAGCTTTGCTGGCCGCTGTTATGGCCCGTTTGCAACAGACGGACAGTGATACGATTCCTGGAGATGAAGCTTTCAAACTGTACGACACGTATGGATTTCCCATCGATCTGACGGAGGAAATTGCTGCGGAGGCCGGGCTGACGGTGGATCGCGAAGGGTTTGAGAGCGCCCTGCGCGAACAGCGGCAACGCGCCCGGAGCGCTCGGCAGGAAGTGGACAGCATGCAGGTCCAGACGACACTGTTGCGCGATCTGACGGTGGCCAGTGAATTTGTAGGTTATACAGATACCAGTTCGGCAACCCGTATCGAGGCGTTGATCGTGGAGGATCGTCTGGAGAAGCGGGCGACGCTCGGAGAACGCGTGCAGCTGATTCTCGATCGCACACCATTTTACGCGGAGAGCGGCGGGCAGACGGCGGATCGGGGCGTGATCATCGGGGACGGGTTTGAACTGCGGGTGCTCGATGTGCAGAAGGCGCCGCATGGACAGCATGTTCACGCATGTGAAGTTACGATGGGAGAAGTCGCGACGGGCGCCATGGTTACTGCGGCTATTGATGCGGTGCAGCGGTCAGACATAACAAAGAATCACACTGCCACCCATTTACTTCACAAGGCGTTGCGTCAAGTGCTTGGGGAACACGTGGCGCAGGCCGGTTCACTGGTTCAGGGAGAACGTCTGCGCTTTGATTTCTCGCATGTGGGTACGCTGTCTAGGGCAGAATGGGAACGGGTCGAACGGTTAGTCAATGAGCAGATCTGGCGCGACGAGTTGGTTTCGACCGAAGAGATGGGGCGCGAAGACGCAAAGGCACTCGGAGCTATGGCCCTGTTTGGGGAAAAGTACGGCGAGTTGGTGCGCGTGGTGCGGGCGGGCGCATACTCGATCGAGTTGTGCGGTGGATGTCATGTCGAACGCACCGGTCAAATCGGGCTATTCAAACTGGTGTCTGAAGGTGGGATTGGTTCAGGCATTCGCCGGGTGGAAGGGGTAACTGGCCAGCATGCCTACGAGTATATTCTCGCGCAAGAACAGTTGCTCGGGGCCGTGGCTGGTCAAGTGCGAACGAACCCGCCGCAATTGCCCAAGCGGATCGACGGCATGCTGGCGCACGCCAAAGAACTGGAACGCCAGGTCGAGGCTCTGACGACCAAACTCAGTGCGCTTGAAGCCGTTGCCCTGCTCACGTCGGTGGAGTCTGTCGCTGGCCGGGACATGCTGGTCGCGGAATTGCAGGGCATGGATGTGGAGGCGCTGCGCGTTGTGGCGGATAGACTGAAATCCAGTCGCTCGGACCTGCTCATTGTCCTTGGGTCAAAGACCGCAGATCGAGTGAGTTTTGTGACAGTGGTGCCTACAGACCTACGGGAGCAAGGTGTTCATGCGGGTCGACTGATCAAGGACATTGCGGCGGTGGCTGGAGGAACCGGCGGGGGCAGAGCGGATATCGCGCAGGCAGGGGGCAAGGAACCTGGAAAATTGCCGGAGGCGTTGCATGCAGCGCGATCCATGGTGCGTTCATTGCTTGACGCGTAACGATGACGACGAAGGATTTTCACGTATACTTGTGGAATAGTACGGGTGGATCGTACCATCATTCGCGAGAGGGGTGTGGCTGACGTGTCTTCGTTTGAAGAAACGATGCAGTTTCGGGTTCGTCCGGATGAACCGTCACGAGCTGAACGGGCGCTGCTGCTGGCTTACGAGGCCCTGTCTGAGAAAGGTTACAATCCCATTCACCAGATCGCCGGCTACCTCATTTCTGGCGATCCGGCCTACATCACAAGTTTCAAGGACGCTCGCGACGCCGTCAGGCGGGTCGAACGGGATGAATTGATTGAGGAACTGGTGCGCGCCTATCTGGCGTCACGTTTGTCATGAGGTTTATGGGGGTCGATTACGGGGAGGCGCGTATCGGAATCGCCTTGAGCGACCCTCTGCTCATCACTGCGCAGACATTTGAAGTGATTGATCGCCGTAAGGTCAGCCGCCCTTTGGAACGGATCGCACAGATTGCCGTGGAGCAGGACGTGGAACTGATCGTCGTTGGATTGCCGATCAATATGAACGGGACGATGGGTGAACGGGTATCGCGCACAAAGGAATTTGCAAGTGAACTTGAAGAACTGACGGGAATACAAGTAAAATGGATGGACGAACGTCTGTCCACGGTGCGCGCCGAACAGATTCTCATTGAAGGCGAAGTGCGCCGCGAAAGACGCAAAGGCGTTGTGGACAAGGTTGCGGCCGCGCTTATATTGCAAACTTACCTTGATGCAAAGGGGAGAATGTGAATGTTCGATGATCTGTTGCAGGGACTTGTCGTGTTAACGGACGATGACGGTCAGGAAGAGCCGTATCACGTTTTGCGCGTTCTTGAAATGGAAGGGCATCACTATGTTCTCCTGCAGTCAGAACTGGATCCTGGTGAAGAACCGCTGATTTTGCGCGTCGACGGCGACATTGAGGCGGACAGCGCGTCGCTGATAGGCATTGAGGACGACGATGAATGGGACAAAGTGGCGGAGGCGTTTGATACCTTGATGTTTGAACTGGATGATCTGAGCTGATGCGTGGCGCATGGGGAAAAAGGCTATACAAGGTGCGTCGTCCAGTTGCCTTTGGCGCCATCGCGGCTGCAGTTCTCGTCGGCGCTTTTTTTGTGGTTCGCGTTGCGGTAGTCTATACACCTTTCGGACGCCCAGGCCAAAAAGCGTGGGTTGACATTCGGCCAGGGGCGTCGAGTCAGCAGATCGGGCAGATGCTCGCGCAGCATGGGGTGATCGGGAGCTCTCTGGTGTTTCGATGGTACCTGTTCCTGACCCATCAGGGTACGGATTTACAGGCCGGTCGCTACCAGTTTGTCACGGGCATGACGCTGGCCCAGGTGGTCAGCGAACTGAAACAAGGCGCCGTCCAGTTCAACACGGTGGTTGTAACGATTCCCGAGGGCTTCACGGTCACCCAGATCGCTCAGACGCTTGCGCATCAGCACGTCTGTAACGTACAGGCTTTTATGCGGGTCGTCAGGAAGGGTCGTTTTCCTTACTGGTTTATGCCGCCTTCCTCTCACGACAAGGCTGTGCGAGACCGCCTCGAAGGATATCTGTTTCCCGATACATACGACTTTACGATTGGCGAATCCCCGCATCAGGTGGTCAACACGATGCTTGGGGAGATGAACAGCATATTGACTCCCGGTCGCGTTGCGGCTATGAAACGGGATGGGCTCACTGTACGCCAATTGCTCACGGTGGCTTCGATGATTGAGCGGGAAGCGAAACTCGCGCGCGAACGTCCGCTGATCGCAAGTGTGATTTATAATCGGCTGCACCATAAACCACCCATGAAACTGAGGATCGATGCGACGGTTGAGTATGCCGTAGGGTTTCAGTCAAACCTGACGCCTCAGGACCTCGCCGTCAACAGTCCGTACAACACGTACGTGCACGACGGATTGCCGCCGGGTCCGATCGCCAATCCAGGACTCGCCTCTATTGACGCGGCCCTGCATCCGGCGCACACGGGTTACTACTATTATGTGGCCAAGGGCAACGGTACCGGCGGCAGCTACTTTGCCGCCACATACCAGCAGCAGCTGGCCAATGAGGCGCGCCGCCAGCAAAACCTTCTCAAGCGTTCCGGGCGCGGAAGCTGACGCGTTCGCGGGCAGATGGGGCGCGCCACATGTTGAGTGTCCTATACGCATAGACTTCTCTCAACGGAAGGGGAGGTCGGCATGTGGGACTCTTGACCGCGCTTGCCATGCTCATTCGCGAGTTGTCGGTATTTGTATCCTATGTTAAACACCATACGTTCCCGCAACCCTTGTCGACACAAGCGGAGGAAAACGCGATCGCCCGTTGGCGAGCGGGTGATGAAGGGGCGCGCAACCTCCTGATCGAGCATAATCTTCGACTGGTGGCCCATATCGTCAAGAAATACGAACAGGGCAGAGACGACGCGGACGACCTCATCTCCATTGGCACCATAGGACTGATCAAGGGCATTCAGACGTTCAAACCGGATCGGGGTGTGCGGTTAGCGACGTATGCGGCGCGCTGCATCGAGAATGAGATTCTGATGCACATGCGCGCCCAGAGAAAGGTCAGCAAGGACATCTCCATTCACGAACCGATCGGCCAGGATAAGGAAGGCAACGAAGTCTCGCTGCTGGATGTTCTGGGCACCGATGGAGACGAAATCGTCGAAACGATTCAGTTTCGTCTGGACCGCGACCGCATTTACAATGGACTCTCAGTGCTCGAAGAACGCGAGAGACAGATTATCTGGGCGCGCTTTGGGCTTCCGTACGGCAATGAGAAGACACAGCGCGAAATCGCGCGCGAAATGGGTATTTCAAGGTCTTATGTGTCTCGCATTGAAAAGCGGGCGCTGGAAAAGTTGCAGGACCAACTCGGTAGAACTGTGGATTGAACCCACATTTTGCATCACTGCACGGCCTGTGATACGATGGACACCATCGGAAGCGGGAGGCGGGATGTCGTTGTTTGCGTCACTTCGACCGCAGGAATATGTGACATCCATCTATCACATCCACCTTGATCGTCTTTGGCAGGCCGGTATGCGCGGCATCGTGACAGACCTTGACAACACTCTGGTCGCATGGAACTCGCCGGTGGCGCCGCCGAAACTCGTGGCGTGGCTTGAGCATGTGCGGGAACGCGGGTTCAGGGTTTGCATCGTGTCAAACAACGATCAGTTGCGTGTCAGTTCGTTTGCGGCGCCGCTTGGCATCGAGTCTCTACATAAGGCTCACAAACCGCGGCGCGCCGCATTTGTGCGGGCGTTGCGCAAGCTGGAGACGAATGCCAGTGAGACCTGCATGGTTGGCGATCAACTGTTCACGGATATATTGGGCGGCAATCGCATGGGCTTCCATACCATTCTGGTAAGACCCGTACACGTCAGGGAGTTTCCTGGAACGCGAGCCGCTCGTCTGCTGGAACGGATAGTTCTGCGGAATGTTCCGCTGCAGCCGTCTGACGAATACTTTCACTTTACAGCGCCAGAGACAGCGGATTGATACAGAGGGGAGGCGCCAGGATGAGCATGGTCTGCACAGGGTGCGGAGCGCCGCTGCAGATGGAGCGGGAAGGTGAGAAGGGGTATATTACCGGAGACGCCTTCATGCGGGAACATCCTCTGTGCCAGCGCTGTTATCGCCTGAAGCATTATGGGCAGATCAGTTCTGTGGGCATTTCCGAAGAAGAGTATCGAACTGCGGTCATGCGTGTTTTGGACAAGCCGGCCCTGGTGCTGTACGTTGTCGATCTGTTTGATTTTAATGGCAGTTTGGTGCGTGGCCTTACGGGTGTCCTGAATCAACACGAAGTGGTTATGGCGGCCAACAAATTTGACCTCTTTCCCTGGGGCGTAAAGGCCGATCGGGTGCGGAACTGGCTGTTGCGAGAAGCGCGCCGGGCGGAACTCGATGTGACGCAGGCGGTCGTCCTCAGCGCGAAGTCAGGAGAGGGCGTCGATGAACTGGGGAGCCTCCTCGCCGATCGGGCCAAGGGAAGGCCGATCGTGGTCATCGGTATGGCCAATGTGGGAAAATCGTCGCTGCTCAATCGCATTATTGAACAGCATGACGAACATGTTGGACAACAGTTTACGACCAGTCACTTTCCAGGAACCACACTGGGCGCGGTTGCGATGAAGCTGATCGGCGGCAAGACCGTGGTCGATACGCCAGGACTTCTTGGCATCCATCGTCTACAGGATCGCGTTTGTACCGCATCGCTTAAGGCTATCATTCCAGGACAGCGGTTGCGGCCGCGGGTGTACCAACTGCGACCCGGACAGACGCTGTTTATGGGTGGGCTGGCGCGTGTGGACTTTGTTCGGGGTCCAGCACAACCATTTGTTGTTTATGTCGCGAATCAGCTCCTTGTTCATCGGACGAAGCTGGTCCAGGCTGATGATTTGTGGACGCGCCAGCGCGGAAAGTTGCTCACGCCGCCGTGTTCCATGTGCGATGAAGATTTAAGCAACCTACGGTCCAAAAAGATGGGATTTAAAAAGGGGCGGCCAGTCGATGTGGTTATGCCCGGTCTCGGGTGGGTGCGTCTGTCTGGCGAGGACATCGAACTGAACGTCCACCTGCCTGACCGCGTGGAACCCGCAGTCAGACCGGCGCTCATCGGCTCCTAGAGGACATGTGATAAAGTCCGCGCAGCAGGCGTTATGATCCCACATATAGTGTTTGAGGCTTTAATCAAACACTATATGTACCACACCGCGCCTGCCAAAATTCGGTTTATCACATGGTCCGTAGAACAATTGCGTCAGCATGTGAGGGTTAGTGCGGGGCGCATGCCGGAGGCTTGCAGACGTGGCGGATCACATCGATATGTTGGCCGTTCTCGGGCATCCGATCAGGCACTCACTTTCGCCTGTGATGCATGGGGCGGCGATCGCCGCACTCAACCTGGCGGCCGTATACACCGCTGTGGATCTCCCGCCTGAACATCTTGCGCAAGGGCTGCAAGCTGTTCGTGTGTTGGGTTACCGCGGCGCCAACCTGACAATACCGCATAAAGAACGGGCCTTGCAGTGGCTGGACGACTGCTCGGAATCGGCGCTGCGAATCGGCGCCGTGAACACAATCGTTCGTTCCGGCGACAGGCTCTTCGGGGACAATACGGATGGCAGGGGATGGGCGCGCTCGATCAGTGAAGAACTCGGAATCACTCTTTCCGGAACAGTCGCCTGTATCGTCGGGGCGGGCGGCGCCGCGCGGGCGATTGCGGATGTGCTTCTGGCCTCAGGCGCTGAACAGGTTATCCTCTGCAATCGGGATGTGAACCGTGCAGAATTGCTGGCGCTGACTCTAAAACGCCAGTATCCGCGCAGCGATGTGCGCAGTTGCAGTCTAGCGGAGTTGCGGACTGAGGGGGTCGATCTGCTCGTCAACAGCACGCCCGTTGGTATGTACGGTCATTCGGAGGGTCACATTCCCATTGCGGCAGAACTGTTGCATGGATCCATGGTGGTGAGCGACCTGGTGTATCGACCGAGGCGCACCGCTCTATTGGCGGCGGCGCAGCAGGCTGGGGCCGCGGTCCACGAGGGCATCGGCATGCTTGTCTGGCAAGGCGCGCTCGCTTTTGAACAGTGGTTTGGCGTGTCGGCTCCTGTCGCGGTGATGAAGGAAGCCGCTCTGACCAGACTGGAGCAGTGACCAAAGTGCGAGCTGCGATGGTTGCGGCAATCATCCGAACAATTTCGAACACGCACTTTTTAAGGAGGAATCAGGATGTTGACGGCAAAGCAGATTCGATATTTGCGCGGGCTTGCGCATCCCCTGACCCCTATCATGCAGGTTGGCAAGGGCGGCGTGTCAGAAAACATGCTGGATCAGATCGGTCTTGCCCTCGAAGCGCGGGAACTGATTAAAATCTCCGTCCTGGCAAATTCGGATCTCAGCGTTCAGGAAGCCGCGCAAAGTATTGAGAGTTCCACCAAGGCAGATGTGGTACAGACAATTGGGCGAACAATCGTCTTATATCGCAAATCTGTCGATCATCGTACCATTGTGTTGCCGCGGTGACGGGGCATGCGACGAGGACTGTTCGGGGGAACATTTGATCCGCCCCACGTGGGCCACCTGATGATGGCGGCGCTGGCCATTGAGTGCCTGGGTCTTGACGTGGTCGAATTCATACCAGCCAGTCTGCCTCCCCATAAGATTGACGGTGCAGTTTCGCCTGCAGAGCAGCGAGTTCGGATGACTGAGTGCGCCGTGGCGCCCTTTCGACAACTGATCGTGTCACGCCGAGAGATTGAGCGACCGGGGATCAGCTATACGATCGACACGCTGCGCGCGTACAAAATGGAGTTCCCGTCAGACCAACTGTTCTGGTTGCTGGGGGCAGACATGCTGCAAGACTTCCCCAACTGGCGACAGGCTGTGGACGTTGCCAACCTGGTCACACTGACAGTTGCGCCCCGACCGCGCATCGACCTGGCGGAAGTGGCCGTCCAGGTTATGCGCGGCATCAAGGGAGTGCGAATCACAGAGATCGATATGCCTGCTCTGGATATCTCCAGTACGTGGCTTCGCGCTCGCCTTGAGCAGGGTTTGTTGGCAGCGCCATTGTTGCCAGCAGGGGTATTCGAACTCATCGCAAGGGAGGGTTTGTATCGCGTGTGAATCATTGGGGAACATTGGTTCGTGAACGATTGTCTGAACGTCGCTATCTGCACGTATGCGGGGTGGTTGAAACCGCGCGCGAATTGGCTGCGCGCTTTGGCGTCGATCAGGAGAAGTGCGAGATTGCGGCATGGCTTCACGACATCCTGCGGGAAGTTCCGGCTTCAGGATTGCGGACACTGATGGATGATATTGGAGAGCCAGCGCCAGATGGAGATGCGGCCACCTGGCACGGTCCGGTGACGGCTGCTCGTTTGGGTCGGGATTTCGGCGTCAGCGATACCCAGATCAGGTTGGCGATTGCCCAACATACACTGGGTCATCCCGACATGGACGAGGTGGCACAGGTATTGTTTGTCGCTGACGCCATAGAACCGGGTCGAATGTTTGTGGGTGTGGAACGATTGCGCGCGGCCGCTCGAATGGATCTGTTGCTTGCCGTGGCGTGTGTCGCTGACGCGAGCATTGAGTTTTTGCTGGACACACATGGGTCGATCGCCTGGCAGACTGTTGCGCTGCACAATCGGGCATGGCTGGGGATAGACGAAACAGTGGCAATGGCGTACAGTGAAAATATAAAGATGATCCCATAGGAGGTTTGTGCATGCGCGATCAGTACAAGGAGTACGTGCACGTCGCAGCGGACGCTGTGGAAGATAAAAAGGCCAGGGATGTCGTGATTCTCGATATCAGCGGTTTGTCAGTCATTGCCGACTATTTTATCATCTGTAGCGCCAACTCGCGTACTCAGGTACAGGCTATTGCGGATGCGGTGGAGGAAAAAATGGGGGAGACGGGCGTTCCCTGCAAGGGTATAGAAGGCATGGACGACGCCAAATGGGTGCTGCTCGATTTCGGGGATTTGGTGGTGCATGTGTTTCAGGAAGAGGAACGCCGCTTCTTTGATTTGGAGAGGCTGTGGGGCGATGCGCCCAGACTGACGATGACAGTTTAAACACGTATCATCGGCGTCTGACAATCACCGCGAACCATGAATATCCGATTCGATCAAGACGCCGATCATGCGACAAGGAGAAGGAATTCCGTTTGCGTTATGAAGGTTTTGCCGCCGTTTATGATCGTCTCATGCGGGATGTGCCCTATGAGCGCTTTCTGTCCATTTTTGACGATGCTCTGTTATACACAGGAATCGTTCCGACCAAGCTCATTGATCTTGGCTGCGGAACAGGTGCGTTGATTCCGGAACTGCTCGAACGGACGCGCCTTGTCACGGGAGTCGATCCTTCCGAACAGATGCTGGCAGTGGCGGCGGAACGTATGGCGGGCGCCTCTCATCGCGTCTCATTCCTGCAGGCGTCCGCCGCCGATCTCCGCGTACCTCAGCAAGCGGATGGCTGTGTGGCGTTTTGTGATGTGTTGAGTTACGTGCTGACCATGGAGGAACTGACCGCCTCATTTGCAGCTGTTCGGCGCGCTGTGAAACCAGGGGGCCTGTTTCTGTTTGATCTTCACTCCCCCTATAAGATTACTCATCACATTGGGAACAACGTATACTACGACGTGACTCCAGATGCCGTGGCGCTGATGAATACGACTGTTGATCCGTCATCGCAGACAGTCGTTTATGATTTGACACTTTTTGCCCGTGAACGCAAAGAACTCTACCGGCGGTTTGACGAAGAACATCGACAACGGGCCTATCCATTGACGGACGTTGTGTCAGCGCTTGGCCGCGCAGGATTTGCGGAGGTGAGCGTGGCAGGCGATCTTTCTTTTGCGTGGAGCGACGATCGGGCAGTTACGCTGGTGAAAGACAGAGACATGAATGTCCAGCCGCCATCGATTCATGTCCGCATAATCTCTGAGGAGAGCGTGGACACGGCGTTGCGGTGGTTCTTCCTTGCGCGGTGACGGCCACTCTACCTACTCGCCGTCGCTCATGCTCTCTCGGTTCATGGGGATGTCCGTCGCGGGCTCATCATTGGCGCGGGAAAAACGGTGGGCGGTAAACGAAGTTAAAATATCCGGATTATTCTGGAAAAATTCAACCAAACTCGTCAGTTCGCACAACGTCTGTGGGCTAACGTGGTGTTCAATCCCCTCGACATCCACGCGAATGATCTCCTCTTCCAGCCCCAGCATGCGCAGCAGATCCTCCAGCATGCTGTGGCGCTGCTTCATAGCCCGGCCCATTTGTTCACCGGACTTGGTCAGGACAATCCCGCGATACTTTTCATACGTGACGTAATCCTGTTCGTCCAGTTTTTGCAGCATTTTAGTGACGGAGGACGGCTGCACCGAAAGTGAGATCGCAATATCGGACACTCTCGCATAGCCCTTGTCCTTCATCAGCTCATAGATCTTTTCAAGGTAATCCTCCATGCTGGGTGTCAGCATGCAGTCACCTACTTTCCCCGACGTTTCCGCCTCATTGTACTACATTTGAATCTTTGGTGCATGGGCGGGCTGGGTGACCGTTGTCAGATGGCGAGCTGCCACGGTCTTCTCTATTCTGAAAGTACCGTCATCGCTGTTTTATCGCTGCTATGCCAGGGCGGATCATGCATTGCACTGCCGCTCAAACAGGTGCGGCCCAGAGGCCGCAAAACTCGCTGCAGTGCAATGCATGATCCGTCCTGGCGAGCGGGCTTTTCATCTCTGAAAAAAAGCTGCAGGCGCCTTTTCATGCCAGCGATGGAGCCGCGCGGCGGCAGGGAAGTCTGTTGTTAGGCCTGTTCCACCACTCAGTGCTCATGCGGAAAACGCCCGGTATTGTTTTGTGAAACACACAATAGCAAAGAGGAGTCGGACAGGCTGCCGCGAACAGGCATCAATGAACAATACGCGGTGGAGGGATGTTTGGTGCCTGCAATGCTACGACCAGAGCGCAGTCTCGTGTGGATCTTCAGCGCCCTTTTATTGACTGGCTGGATTGTGTACTTGACTCACGGTGGGTGGTTTGCTGCAGAGAGTTCGGTCAGGGGATCCGCTCCGGCAGGAGCAGATCCCCGAACTGGAGTCGCGCAGACCCGAAACAGGGAAATTCCAGTCGCCAAAAACGGCGGTCCGCACATGACCGTTTACATCACGGGGGCGGTGAAGCGCCCAGGTCTCTACCGCCTGCCTCTTGACGCCAGAGTTGAGACGGCGATTCAGGCGGCTGGCGGAGCCACCCTTGGCGCCGATCTTGCCGCCATCAATCTCGCGGCGGTTTTGGAGGACGGTACGCAAGTGGTCGTTCCCGAAAGCGTTGAGGTGACCGCTGCATCGCCGATTAACGGAACAGCGTCGCAGACTGTCGGCGCCGCGGAACCAAGCACGGGTACCATACCCGTCCAGATTCCTGCGCGTCATCGACACGGACGGAAGAATAATAAACTGCAACCGGGTGAACGCATCAACATCAATCAGTCTGATTTGGCGATGCTAGAAGAGCTTCCGGGTATCGGCACGAAGAAAGCGCAAGCTATTCTTTCATATCGAACGGCGCACGGATTATTTGCTTCCCTTGCTCAATTGAGGTTCGTTCATGGGATCGGTCCAAAATTGCTGGAGAAAATCAGAGCCTACGTTACTCTGTAGACGGTATGACAGAACGATAACGGAACAAGAAGCCACATCAGTGTGCGCCGATGTGGCCCGAAGAGAAATTCCGCCAGTCGTTACAGTACGTTTCGGGCCGTAACGTAACGGCTGCTCCAATAATACGGATTGTTGATATTGTCGATTTCTACACTCGTGCTGGCCTCATCAATGAACTTGCCGCCGCCTATGTAGATACCGACATGCGATATCCCGCCCGTCGTGTCAAAAAATACGAGATCGCCAGGCTGAAGATCTGATTCCTTGACGAAGGTTCCAACTGTGGCTTGAGCCGCCGCAGTCCTTGGCAATGTGATGCCAAACTGCTTGAACACGTACTGCACAAACCCAGAGCAGTCAAAGCCCGATGGGCTTGTTCCGCCCCAAACGTACGGTGTGCCGAGGTAAGTCTTGGCTTTCTGAATAATGCGCTGACTGAGCGTTTCCACGCGAACGGCGGCGGCAGATGCCTGAATGGTCGAAAACAACTGCGCCGTCACGGCATCGCCCGAACCGTCCCGGTGACCCGCTTTAAAGGCATTTACTGCGTGAGAAGTGACGGGGCCAAAGTGCTCTGTGATGCTTACAGACTTGGGATAGTACCCGAGTACCGCCAAATCTGATTTGAGTGTCGCGACGTCGGCGCCGTTGCTGCCTAACTGCATCAAGACATCCGATGTCGCCGCAAACGCAGGACTTGAGAATACAGCATTCACCAAAGTGGCTCCCGCGAGACACAGGGATGCCACAAGAGTGGCTATACGCAAAGAATAGGCCCCTTTCTCAAGCCTCCGAGGTTAGTTGACGGGTTAGGGCCGAAAGGTTGCCCTTCTGCGAAGCTTCTACAGATTCACCCCAAGGTGTTGCGTCCCCCGTACCGATTGAGTGATCGGATTCGGCGATATCACTCTACAAGCATTCTATCAAGGACGACACAAACTGACAAGATCCAATAGAGTATTTGCGAGAGAAGGCGGATCAATGTATCGAACAGCGGCCATGTACGGTCTTGCCGCCTGTCTGGGAACGACGCTTGCTCTGCGTGGTCTGGCAAGTTATGCATTATGGACGGTCTTGATCGTGGGCATTTCAATGTTCGCGGCTGTCATAGTCAAGACTGTCCTGTTGCGACGTGTTCGAATGACCGTAGTTCCCTCGCCGCTCGCTTCATGGATCCAATCATCGCCAGCTTCCTCTATCACCGCAACTCTCGCGACAAGCGTACTCGTTGCCTGCGTCATGATCGCGGCGGGTTCATTCTATGGTATTCACGCTCACGCGGCAGAGCACGCTCGAGAGGCGCAACTGTTAACATTCACACGGAACAGGGGCGGCAGTGTGGACGTTGTTGGGGAGATCGATGGTGTACTGGAGTCATCACGACATAGTGTAGGGGTTCCCTGTCGGATTTTGGGGGTGTTCGGTCAAACGGGTCTGATGCAACTCTCCTCGCCGCGTCCGACCATTTGGCTCACGCTGTCGTCAGGACGGCCATCGACCAAGAAACTTACAAACGGCAGGTCGACTACTTTTTTGCGATTCTATGACAGTGTCATGAGTTTGCATCCGGGCGACTATATCTCAGTGTATATCCGAATTCATGCGCAACGTCCGGGCCCTTTCGCGATTGCGCTTCTGCGTCGAGGCATCACTCTGCTCGGCGCCGGCTCGATCTACGGTATCAATCGACTGGGAGGGATGCCGGAAGGCGCTGATCTCTATGCCGTGCAGGGCCGTTGGCTGGACTTACTCCAAAAGAGGCTGGGCGCGGTATACGGTTCGACTGCCAGCGGGTTTCTTCTGGCCTTTTCCATTGGCGACCGCAGTATTATCAATAGACAGGTCGTCAAAGTGTTTGCCGCAATCGGCATCGTGCATGCATTGGTCGCCTCAGGCGCCACCGTCCGGATGACAGTTGCCCCCGTGGTGGGAATTCTGCGGCGAGGTTTCCGACGAAGGACGCTGTGGTACCCGGTGGGCGTTGCCTGTACAGTGTTGCTTGTCCTATTGACCGGTTTTGCGCCGCCCGCCGTACGGGCAGCGGTGGCGTATGGATACGAGATGACAGCGACACTTTGGAACAGACCGGCAGACAAGGTCACTGGCAACGTCATCGCACTGGGGGTGCTGATGGCCATCGAACCCGAAGCGGTGTTTGATCCAGGGATTCTGCTGTCATACTGCGCCGTGACCGTCCTGGCGCAGTTACCGGAGATTTTGCGCGCGAGCATACTGCGTGGCCTGAGACCCCGTAAACTGGCTGAGATCATCGCCCGCGGACTGGCTGCCGATGTAGGCGTCACACCGCTCGCCGCTATGGAATTTGGGCAGTTTTCACTACTGTCGCTCGTCGCGAACATCGTCCTGTATCCATTCCTGGAACTGGCAATACCGGTCTCGTTGTTGCTGTGTCTGGGCGGACTCTCCAGTTCCGCTGTGGGAACGGCGATTCGTCCCATGCTCACCACTTTTTTTGCCCTCCTGCAAGGCGGTGTGCTGTGGCTGGGTACGCTGGCGCTCACACACCGCGTCTCCTCGGGGAGCGCGGCTGTCTATCTTTACTATGGCGCGATCCTGCTGTTTTTGGGCGTTTGGAACAGGTATAGTTATCGCAGGCGCGGTAAATACTTGTAATTATGAAACGGCGTGTAGAGTGTTAGATTGTGGAAGGTGAGACCATGCTTGTCACAGATACGTTGGATGTCGAACTGTTGGCGGAAAAGCTCCTGGCGGATGCGTACCGTTTACGTGATGCCCCGGACTTCTCTACGCTGGCGGAAGTGCTTGAGACGACGGCCCGAATTGGCATCTACCTGAAAGGACGCGAGGAGGCGTTCAGTTGGGTCGATCGACATTTATTTCCGTAGTCGTTACGGCGTTTCTTGCTGCAATGGCAGTGCAGTCCGCTGCAACGCTGCCGGAACGCCAGGATCGCACCGGAGCCTTCGGAACCCCCGGAAGCACTGATAGCACTGGAACCAAGGTCATACTCCCGGATCAATCGTTGCACATCCTGTGACAGGGATGTGCAATCGTGCTTTGGCGAACACTACTCACACTGTGCGAGTAGTGTGGGGGGCGGTCATCATGGCCAGGGTTGTGATTGCAGGCGCCGGCTATGGAGGCGTCATGGCGGGTAAGCGACTGGAACGGGCGGAACAGGCGTTTACGATGGTCAATAAGCATTCCTATCATCAATTCATTACGTGGTTGCACGAGGCCGCAGGCGGGCGGCACACCGTCGACGATTACAAGATCGAGATCAGGGAAATATTTCGGCGCCCGTCAACTATTGTGGTAAAGGACGAAATTATAGGCATGAATCGTGAGGCTCGTGAGGTTAAGGGCAGACAAAACTCATATCCTTACGATTACGCCATTATCGCGTTGGGAAGCGCTCCTGAGTTTTTTGGTATTCCTGGGCTTGCTGAACACAGTATGCAACTTCGTTCCGTCGAAACGGCGCGACAAATCAGATCGCACATAGAACGCCAATTCGCAACTTACAAAGCGGACGGTGATCGGGCCCGTTTGCGCATCGTCATAGGCGGCGCGGGACTGACGGGCATCGAGTTCGCCGGGGAACTGATCGAGTGGCTCCCAAATCTGTGCAAGCACAGCGGTATTGACCCAGGACTGGCGGAGATTCAGAACCTGGAGGCGGCGCCCGTCATTCTTCCCGCACTCTCAGAGAACCTGCAGTCAAAAGCCAGGTCTGTGCTGGAGAACAAAGGCGTTCGTATTCGCACCGGAACAAAGATCGTGAAGGTAGAAAAACACAGAGTTCACCTCGAATCTGGAGAAGTCATTGCCAGCAGGACGGTCGTCTGGACTGGGGGTGTAAGGGCTAATCCCCTCCTGTCTTTTGCAGGCTTCACGTGCGATGAACGCGGACGGGCCAAGGTCAATGAGTTTTTGCAGTCGATTGACGATGAACGCGTCTTTATAATCGGTGACTGTGCGGCATTCGTATCTGCAAGAAAGCCGCTGCCGCCAACCGCGCAACTCGCTGTACAGATGGGTGAAATTGCGGGCGTCAACGTTTTGGCGGCGATCCGCGGTCAGGCATTGCAGACGTTCCACCCAAAGATTCTCGGCACCCTCGCTTCACTCGGGCGCGACGTCGGCGTCGGTGTAGTCGCCGGTATGCCGGCGTCTGGAACGGTCGCCGCTATTGCGAAGGAACTCACTAAGGTGAAGTATCTGATACAATTGGGTGGGCTGAGGATGGTTTCCCGGAACAAACGGCCACTTGCTCGGGAACAATACTAGTGAGGCGGTTCTCTTGGAAAAATCATTGTATGAAGCGCTGGTGGATATACGCAAGGGTCGCGGCGGACTGCTTTACTTTCTATACGGCACGGGTGACGGGTACGCAGGCGAAATACTGGCGCGACGACTCCAGAACACCAGTGTTGGAGCCGGGTCCGGCGCGGCGATCGTGCGTCGCTCGCTGGTGAGCGACGACTTTGGTCACATTCTGTCTGATGCGGATACTGGGGGACTATTGGCGGAACCGGCGATCGTCCTTTGCGCCGATTTCGAGTATCCAACGACGACGAGCAGGGCGAGCGGCAGTGGTGGAGTAACCGCAGAGGAACTGGATTGGCTGCTGGCGCATCCTCCGTTCCGCCCGCTGATTCTCTATGCCGCTGGTGGAAAACTGGATGAACGCAAGAAGGCTGTCAGGCAGATGCGTGCGAGCCCAGTTCTGACGCTGATCAACGCCGCTAAACATACGCGTGAGCAGTGGCGACTTCTGGCGCGCGACCTCCTGGGTTCGGACACTGGCATAACAGCGCCGCAGATGGATCGTGTGTTGGTCCGTTGTGGCGAATCACTCGCAAATCTCGCCAGTGAGGCGGAAAAACTGAAGCTCTATCTGGCAACGAATGACCGTATTTCCGATGAGACGCTAGACATATTGATCGCTGACTCGAGTCGCGTGGACATCTTTGAAGTCGTTCGGTTGACGGTTTCACACCGATACGCGGATGCGTACAGGCTCTATCAGAAAGTCGCGAGTCAAGAATCGCTGTTCTCGTTTTTCGCCCTGCTCGCGCGACAATATCGACTGATCGCGCGCGTCCAGGACGACCCGCACCAGCCAGATCAAGCGCTCGCCGCTCTTCTTGGGGTGCACCCCTATGCCGTAAAGGTGGCGCGAGAACAGGCTCATGCTGTGTCTGCTGGCGTTGCAAAACGGGAACTCGTGACGATTGCTGATCTTGAGTACGCCGTCAAATCCGGAAAGTGGAGTGAACGCACAGCTCTTGATTTGTGGTTCTTGCGTCACATCGCAACGGCGTAAAGAGGAGATATGATTATGGGGAGACGGCGTTTATTGGTGCCCGAAGCTCGCCAGGCGTTGCAATCCATGAAATTGGATATCGTCGCGCACCATTTGGAGAGCATAGATCAACAGAGTGGGGGTTCATCCGCGGATTACAACTCTACCCATCAGCCCTTGATCGATCATCGAGAGAGGGTGCAGGAACCAGACGGTGGAAGCATGACAACTCGGGAAGCGGGGACGAAGGGAGGGGTAGTTGGGGGAGAAATGGTCAAACGGCTTGTAGAACTCGCCCAACAGGAACTTGCTGTTCGGAATAACGATCAGGGATGATTGGACGATCGATTGATGAGAATACCAGAAGAGACGGTGTATATACCGCCTCTTTCTCCTATCTCTGTTCAGCTGTCCATTGTCTCCAGTCGTATCAGATGGCGGCCTTGTGGAGTCGTTTGGTTAAGCGGGACTTTTTCCGGGCTGCATAATTGCGATGTACAATCCCTTTGGTCACTGCTTTATCGAGTGAACGGGTTGCATTATGCAAGGCGGTTTGCGCCGTTTCCATGTCGCGTTCGCGCAAAGCATGTTCAAACTTTCTCAGAGCGGTGCGCAGCGCCGACTTGGCGGATGCATTGCGCAATGTGCGCACCTTCGTGATCTTTACGCGTTTGATTGCGGACTTGATGTTCGGCATTGAATTCACCTCCTTACATTGCACCTCTGCAAATAAACAGATTTCATTTTACCATGGCAGACCAGGCGAATCAACCCCGTGGTTCGAGCGTTTGCGCGTTCGCGCGTTCGCGTCAGTCCACTCCCTGTTGTTTGCGTTCACCCGAATCTGCCGGCTGAGTGTTGGGAATGATGGAAACGTATGATCTGAACCGATAGGTCATCTCTTTGCAAAGTGAGGTCAGTACATGCGAAATCCGTATCCACGCAGGGCCGCTGTGCGCTTTGATCGTCTATCCAAAGCGCGAAGCAAGGCAGAAGCGGATGCTGAACCAATGACTCAGGAGTTTCAAAGTGTTCGGACGGATCTGGCGCTTGAGGCCCATGAATCGCTAGGGCCCGACAAGCGAATTCGCGGGTTGCAGGTGGAAACGGATGAAGAAGAGCAGATCCGCGTGACACGCCTGGTCGTTCACACGGATTCGGCGGCAAGACAGCTGGGGAAGCTCAAGGGAACCTATACGACGCTTGACGTGCCTGAACTTCGCCACAAGGATCCCGACTTGCAGGAGAGGGTGGCGCGCCGCTTCGCGGAAGAATTTTCCCGATATGTTCACATCGCCGAAGATGCTGTTGTGTTGGTGATTGGCCTTGGCAACTGGAACGTGACCCCGGATGCGCTGGGTCCGCTTGTAGTGGAAAATCTGTTCATCACGCGTCATCTGTTCAGCCTCATGCCGGAGGTCCTGGGGGAGGGATTTCGAGCCGTGTGTGCGGTGGCGCCTGGCGTGTTGGGGCTAACGGGAATCGAAACCAGCGAAATCGTGCAGGGCATTGTGGACAGGGTCCATCCGGATCTGGTCGTCGCAGTCGACGCCCTGGCTTCACGTTCGCTGGAACGTGTCAACGCCACCATACAGATAGCGGATTCTGGAATCCAGCCCGGAGCGGGCGTCGGCAACCGCAGACGGGCGCTGAACCGCGATACGCTGGGCGTGGACGTTATTGCGGTGGGCATCCCCACTGTGGTTGACGCGGCGACCATCGCCTCTGATGCGATGGATCTGTTGCTGCGCCAGTTGGAAGACAAAGTTCCCGGAAATGGAGCGGGCAAGATATTGAATCAGTTTACCGGGGATGAGAAACGCGCGCTGATCTCCGAGGTTCTGCAACCGCTCGGCAACAATCTTATGGTGACTCCGAAGGAGATCGACGAGTTTGTCGAGGACATTGCGCATGTGGTGGGGATGGGGCTGAATGTTGCGCTGCATCCTGCCATGACAATCGAAGAGGCCAAGGCCTTGACGCATTAGACCTGTCTGTATGGTGGGCGTTCACTACTCCGCTCGCACAATTGACAGTCATGCGCGCCACTGGGTACTTGGAATACTCTTGTCCACTCTATCATACCAATCTGGTACAGATAGAATGACAAAGAGGCGAATTGCATGAGAAGAGAGATCGGCAACGGGATGTTTCCTCTGTACTATGAACTCCGCAAGGAGGTGGCCGACAGATTGGCCAAAAGCAGTCAACTTCCGCACGGATTGCAAAAATTTGTCGGCGTCATGCTGTTTCTCGTGGTCAGTTCTTTGGTTGTGAGCGGCGGCGCTTTTATGGTTGCCGCGTTTATGCACGTCATTGTCACAAAGCTCGACATGCCGCCAGCCGTTCCCTTTCCTTCGTACGCCGTGGCTCAGACGACTGTCGTCAATCAAGGGGCGAGTGTGTATCAGGCAGGTAACCAAAACCAGGCGTTCACGAGTTCGGGAACTGCCGCTGCAACGAAACCGCAAGCAGTTGCAACCGTGAGTGAAGGACAACCCGTGGTCACAGGCGGCGCCCAAGCCTCTGTCAGTGGGGGGCAAGTGGGTGGATCGTCGTCTGCAACCGGACAATCTGCAATCTCTGGCGCCAGCGGATCGACAGGTTCGGTTTCCGCGGCGGGGGCGGTAGTGGTTCCCAGACCTACGCTGCAGCATACGCTGGATCGTGTGATTGACCAGAATCGCAACCCTGCCAATGCCTATATTCAGAGTGACGCAGTCGATTTGGGACTGCTATTGCAGCGCGAAGTGCATCAATGGCTCATGAGCGTGTTTGCCGCTGCCACACGCGCCCCGTCAACGCCGCCTGTCGAGCAGGTCGGAGTACCGCTGACGGGTGGTCAGTAATGTGGTGAGTGATTGGCGATGATGCGGGAAGGGATGTCGTTTTCCGACCGATGACTTCGCGACTTCGCCTCTGCCATTGCTTCCTTACAGTGCGGTAACGTACAATAAAGGGCAATGGTTTTTTACTTGTCCAAAGTTTTAGGGGGATTTGTGTGTCAGACGCCATTTCGCGTGTCCGCAACTTTTCCATCATCGCGCATATTGACCACGGCAAATCGACATTGGCCGACCGAATTCTTGAATATACGGGAGCGCTCACCTCGCGTGAGATGCAGGATCAGGTGCTCGACCAGATGGATCTGGAGCGTGAACGGGGCATCACCATCAAGTTGCAGGCTGTGCGCCTGACGTATCCCGCAGATGATGGCGAGATATACACGCTGAATCTGATCGACACGCCGGGTCACGTAGACTTTACTTATGAAGTGTCGCGCAGTCTCGCCGCATGCGAAGGCGCCCTGCTCGTCGTGGACGCCGCACAGGGCATAGAGGCGCAGACACTGGCCAACGTCTACCTCGCGCTCGAGAACAATTTGGAGATATTGCCGGTCATCAACAAGATTGACCTGCCTTCTGCGGAACCGGAACGGGTGCGCCATGAAATCGAGAATGTTATCGGGCTCGACGCAACGGACGCCGTTCTTGCGTCTGCAAAGGCAGGCATCGGCATCCGGGAGATTCTCGAACAGATCGTCCACAAAATTCCTGCTCCCACAGGGGATTCAACCCGGCCGTTGCAGGCGCTGATCTTTGATTCGCACTATGACGCGTATAAAGGCGTTATCGTCTATGTGCGGGTTGTCAACGGTTTTGTGCGGTCGGGTATGCGGATCAAAATGATGGCGACCGGAGCCGAACACGAGGTTGTCGAAGTGGGTGTGTTTCGCCCGCGCATGACGCCCGTGGACGAACTGCGGGCCGGAGATGTGGGGTTCATCGCCGCGGCGATCAAGACGATGCGCGATACACGCGTTGGCGACACGGTAACAGACTCCAGGCGTCAAACCCCGGAACCGTTGCCGGGTTACCGAAGGATTAACCCAATGGTATTTTGCGGCCTGTATCCGGTGGACGCTTCGGATTATCCACTGGTGCGCGACGCCTTGGAGCGACTGGAACTCAATGACGCTTCTCTGCGGTACGAGCCTGAGACTTCCTCGGCGCTCGGGTTTGGCTTTCGGTGCGGTTTTCTGGGCCTGTTGCACATGGAGATCATTCAGGAGCGTCTGGAAAGAGAGTACGGCCTCACACTCATTACCACAGCGCCGAGCGTTGTCTATCGGGTCTACATGACGAGCGGAGCGATGGTGGAGATTGACAACCCCAGTCTGTTGCCTGAGTCAACCAAAGTGGATCGCATAGAGGAGCCTTACGTTAAAGCGTCAGTGATCGTACCGAAGGAGTTCGTTGGCAGTGTGATGGAGTTGTGTCAGGAAAAACGCGGTGTGTTTCTGGACATGCAGTACCTCGATGAGACGCGTGTGACTCTCGTGTATGAGTTGCCGCTGACCGAGATTGTGTACGACTTTTTCGATCGGCTCAAATCGGGCACGAAGGGATACGCGTCGTTTGACTATGAAGTGATCGGGTATCGACCCTCTCAACTTGTGAAACTGGACATCCTGTTAAATGGTGAGATCGTCGACGCGCTCTCGTTCATTGTCCACAGGGACAAGGCGTATTATCGCGGGAAAATCCTGTGTGAAAAATTGAAGGAACTGATTCCCAGGCAGATGTTCGAGGTGCCCGTTCAGGCCGCGATCGGCAATAAAGTGGTTGCGCGCGAGACCATTCGCGCCATGCGCAAAAACGTACTGGCGAAGTGCTACGGCGGAGATATTTCACGCAAGCGCAAGTTGCTCGAGAAGCAGAAGGAAGGCAAGAAACGCATGAAGCAGGTTGGCAACGTTGAGGTGCCGCAGGAAGCCTTCATGGCGGTGCTCAAGATTGAATGACGCGCTGCTTGTGGATCGCGCGCCTCGTTCGCTGTACGTTCATATCCCCTTTTGCGCGAGTAAGTGCTTCTATTGTGATTTCAATTCCTACGTCGCGGGTGACGCGGTGCGCTCAGCGTACGTGGATGACCTGACGGTTGAACTGCGCCTGTTGCGAGACGCGTACTTTGGCGCTGGAGAGCGACCATGTCTCGATACGGTCTTCTTTGGCGGGGGAACGCCAACGCTGCTGTCTTCTTCACAGTGGCGAAGGGTGGCCCAGACCATTCACGAGTTGTTCGACACCGCCTCGGACTGTGAATGGACAGCCGAGGCGAATCCCGGCACGGTGGATCCTGCGCTGCTCGATACGTTGCTCGCCATAGGGGTGAATCGACTCAGTTTTGGCGCGCAGTCATTGAACGAGACGTTGCTGCAGACAATCGGACGCCTTCACGGCGCGGATGATGTCGCGCGCAGCATAGAACTGGCGGCGGCAAAAGGGTTCACACGGATCAATGCCGATCTGATGCTGGGCCTTCCCGATCAGACTGTGCAAGATGTCAGTGACAGCCTCAGGGGGGTTCTCGAAACCGGAGTCACTCATGTGTCGGCGTATGGACTCAAAGTGGAGGATGGCACTCCGTTCGCCAGGTGGCAAGAGGCCGGGTTGCTTCGGTTGCCGGACGAGGACGCGGAGGTGGCCATGTATGAAACAGCGCGAGACATACTCGCGTCGCATGGGTGCGCTCAGTATGAAATCAGCAATTTTGCGCTGCCTGGACAGGAAGCCAGGCACAATCTTGGCTATTGGCGCAACCTGCCCTATCTGGCTGCGGGCGCGGGCGCGCATGGATATGTGCGTGCGAGCCGCTATCAGAATGAACGGTCTCTGACTTCTTACGGTCAACGGGTGCGTCGTGGAGAACGACCGGTGACCGAGGTTCAGAGTGTTGCGACCGGGGCGGCGATGGAAGATACGATGATGCTTGGACTGCGGTTGCAAGAGGGCGTGTCGTACGCCCACTTTCGGGCGCTGCACGGAGTGGATATGCGCGATGTGTTTGGGAACGTCCTCGATCGGTTATCAAGGCAGGGAGTATTGCTGCAAGGTGTCAATGAGGTGCGCGTTCCGCCCGCCTATTTCGAAGTGGCCAACGAGATTTTTTCCGCGTTTATCGGTGTTTGTTCATAATCTGTTCCGGAAAATGTTCCTGCCAGCCGGATTCATATGCTGTGCCCCTGCTCACACACGGCTGCGCCGAACTCGCGACGGGCACAGCATATGAATCCTGACGAGTGGGTTTTTCAGTCCACTGATGGTGGCGCGTAGCGGGTTTTTTATCTTGATGAACTCGGTGCAGTTTGAGTTGACACTGTGGCATTGATTCTGATACATTTTGGGTAATCGTTAGCACTCGATGCGATCGAGTGCTAACAAGAACAGAATTTGTTTGGCTGCTCCGTCAGGAGGGGAATGCATATGTTGACCGACCGGCAAATGATGATTTTGCGCATGATTGTTGACAACTATGTCCTTTCAGCCGAACCTGTGGGGTCGCGTACGATCTCAAAACAGACCGACCTGGGTCTCAGCGCGGCGACGATTCGCAATGAAATGGCCGATCTCGAAGAACTGGGGTATCTGGAGCAACCGCACGCTTCTGCTGGCAGAATCCCGTCGCAAACGGGCTATCGGTTCTACGTGGATCACTTGCTGATGGGCGACACCCGCTTGTCGGGGCAGGAGATCACCCGAATCAAGTCGCTGTTCACGGAACGCATTGGCGAGATGGAGCGGGTGGCCCAGCAAACGGCGCTGTTCCTGTCCAATCTTACGCAGTATACAGCTGTCGTGCTCGGTCCCCAGGTCTACGACACGACTCTCAAGAACCTGCAGTTGGTGGCGCTCAATGACCATACTGCGGTGCTTTTGATGGTTGCGTCCTCCGGTCAGGTCTATAATCGCACGGTGAGTATGCCGGAAGGGGTTTCCATCCGTGAAATGGAGAGTTTGGTCCGGATTCTGAACGCAAGACTCTCGGGCACGCCCATGTATCGTATCCGGTCCCGGGCTTTGGAAGAGATCACGCATGAGGTGTCGCGTCACATGCGCGACTATGAAGAAGCAGTGCATTTGCTGGATCAGGTTGTCACCTGGCTTGAGAGCGACAAGGAAGGGAAAGTGTATCTGGGCGGCGCGACCAATATGCTGCTGCAACCCGAGTTTCGCGATGTCCACAAAGCACAGCCTGTCTTAACTTGGCTGGAACGTCACCATGACGTAATGGAAGCTTTGCGCAGCGATGAGTCTACGCTTCAGTTGCAGGTGAGAATCGGCGGCGAAAATGACGTCCAGTCGCTGCATGATTGTTCGCTGGTAACGGCGACGTACACGGTCGGCGGTTTGCCGGTGGGCGTCATTGGACTGATCGGACCGACGAGAATGGACTATGCCCGGGTGATTCCGTTACTGGGGCACCTGTCAAAGGGGCTGAGCGACTTGCTCACAAAGTTCTATGTGAATTGATTGTGAATGTTCGCAAGAGATCAGCGTGTGTGGGTAAATGGGGGTAACGATATTGACAGCCGAACGCGATCAAAATGGAATCGAGGACAGCAATCCGCCAGAGGCGTCTACGGTGACGGACGCAGCGGCGGATGACGGGAAGGACGCAAGTGCGGAGGCGGGACAGGATGACAGCAGGCACGCGAGTGCGGCCGCGGCCCACGAGTCTGCTTCCGATGCTGACGATTTTGAGCGACAGTGTCACACATTGCGGATGGAAGTGGCCGAATTGCAACAGCAACTGCTCAGGGCGCATGCAGATTTTGACAATTTTCGACGCCGAACGCGCACTGAAAAGGAAGAACTCTCTTCCTATGCAAACGCAAAGCTGATTGGCGATCTGCTGCCTGTGATGGACAATTTTGCGTTGGCTATCCAGGCTGCGGCGCAGACCGGTGAAACCGGGAGCTTGGCCAAAGGCGTCGACATGGTGCACAGACAGTTGCAGACGATTCTTGAACAGGTTGGCGTCCGGCTGATGGAGCCAGAAGGACAGACGTTTGACCCCAATCTGCACGAGGCTGTTCTTTCCGGGCCGTCCGACCAGCACGAACCGGGAACGGTGACGGCTGTGCTGCGCCCAGGGTATTATCTGAAAGACAGGGTATTGCGTCCGGCCATGGTTAAAGTGAGCGAGTGAACAAAAAGGAGATGAACGAGTTATGGCAAAAGTAATCGGAATTGACCTTGGAACGACAAATTCATGCGTGGCAGTGATGGAAGGCGGCGAAGCGGTCGTCATTCCCAATGCGGAGGGCAATCGCACCACACCTTCCGTCGTCGGATTCGCCAAGAACGGCGAACGCCTCGTCGGCGAGGTCGCCAAACGGCAGGCTGTCACAAATCCTGATCACACGGTGATGTCCATCAAGCGTCATATGGGCAGCAATCACAGAGTTACAATCGCTGACAAAAACTATACGCCGCCGGAGATTTCCGCCATGATTCTCCAAAAGCTGAAGGCTGATGCGGAAGCGTACCTTGGCGAGACGGTCACACAGGCGGTCATCACGGTACCGGCGTATTTTAATGACAGCCAGCGCCAGGCAACCAAAGATGCAGGAAAAATCGCGGGGCTTGAAGTGCTGCGCATCGTGAACGAACCAACGGCGGCCGCTCTGGCTTACGGGCTCGATAAAGCGGGCGACCACACGATATTGGTGTTTGACCTTGGCGGTGGTACGTTTGACGTGTCCATCCTGGAACTTGGCGACGGCGTTTTTGAGGTTAAGGCGACCAGCGGCAACAATCGACTTGGCGGCGACGATTTTGACGACCGCATCATTCAGTATCTTGCGGAGCAATTCAAGAAAGAACAGGGTATCGACCTGCGCAATGATCGCATGGCTCTTCAGCGCCTGAAAGATGCGGCGGAGAAGGCGAAAAAGGAACTGTCAGGCGTGATGTCGACATCGATCTCGTTGCCGTTTATCTCTGCCGATGCAACGGGACCGAAGCATCTGGAGATGACCTTGACCCGCGCCAAGTTTGATGAAATCACCGCAGACCTTGTGGAGGCAACGCTGGGGCCGACGCGCCAGGCGCTGTCCGACGCCGGTTTGTCTGTCAGTCAGATTGACAAAGTCATTTTGGTCGGTGGTTCTACCCGCACCCCGGCAGTTGTGGAAGCGATCAAAAAACTCATAGGCAAAGAGCCGTCCAAAGGTGTCAATCCTGACGAAGTCGTGGCCCTTGGCGCCGCCATCCAGGCGGGTGTGCTGACGGGTGACGTGACAGGAGTCGTGTTGCTGGACGTGACTCCGCTGTCGCTTGGCATTGAGACCATGGGTGGCGTGATGACGCGCATGATCGATCGCAACACGACCATTCCTACATCAAAGAAGCAGATCTATTCCACGGCGGCTGACAACCAGACGACGGTGGAAATTCACGTATTGCAAGGGGAGCGCGAGTTTGCGCGCGACAACAAGACACTCGGCCGCTTTACCCTCACTGATCTTCCTCCGGCGCCGCGGGGCATCCCGCAGATTGAGGTGACGTTTGATATTGACGCGAACGGCATTGTCAATGTGTCGGCCAAAGACATGGGAACGGGCAAGAGTCAGCAGATCACGATCACGTCCTCGGGAGGTTTGAGTAAAGAAGAAGTCGAACGGATGGTTAAAGAAGCGGAGTTAAACGCGGAAACGGATCGCAAGCGCCGCGAGGAAACGGAACTGCGCAACCAGGCTGACAGCCTGATGTATCAAACTGACAAGACGATCAAGGATCTCGGAGACAAAGCTGACGCTGCCGAGAAGGAGAAGGCGGAGAGCGCGAAAACCAGGCTTCAGGAGGCGCTCGGCGGCAGTGACATGGCAGCCATTCAGTCCGCGTATGATGAACTCAGCAGCGCTATGCAGGCACTCTCGGTCAAGTTGTACGAACAGGCCGCTCAGCAGCATGCAGACCATGGTGAAGCGGGTGCGGACGCGGGAGACCATGTCGTGGACGCCGACTACAATGTAGTGGATGAAGACAAGAAGTAGCCGTGAAACGAGGGACGCCGCTGTGAGTAAACGGGATTACTACGAAGTCCTCGGCGTCAGCCAGTCGGCGTCGCAGGACGACATCAAGAAAGCGTATCGCGGCCTGGCGCGCAAATTGCATCCGGATGTTAACAAGGACGATCCGGGTACGGAGGACAAATTTAAAGAGGTCAGCGAAGCCTATGAGGTGCTCTCTGACACGGAGCGACGCGCGCAATACGATCGTTTCGGCCATCAGGATCCGTCGCAAGGCGCCGGTTTCGGTGGGTTTCAGGGCGATTTTGGCGGTATCAACGATATTTTTGACATGTTTTTTGGCGGTGGGGGACGTTCTCGAGGGCCGCAACGGGGCGCGGACCTGGAGTATACCCTCGGCATCGAGTTTAAGGATGCGGCGTTTGGGCTGAACAGGGAGATCGAGATTCCACGCACGGAGACGTGCGACGTTTGCGGAGGAAGCGGCGCGAAACCGGGTACCAAGGTGGACACCTGTGCGACGTGCCGAGGGAGCGGCGTTCAGGAATTCGTCACAAATACTCCTTTGGGTCGGATGGTTAATCGGCGCACGTGTCCAACCTGTCAAGGCGCAGGCAAGCGGATCTCCACTCCCTGCACCGCGTGCCGCGGCGCTGGCACGGTGCGAAAACGCCGTAAAATCGAAGTGAAGGTTCCCCCCGGCGTCGACACGGGAACACGCCTGCGCATTTCGGGCGCTGGGGAAGCCGGCGCAAGTGGAGCGCCTCCAGGCGATCTGTATATCGTGATTCGGGTCAATAAACACGACTTCTTTGAGCGGGAAGGCAATGATATCTACTGTGAGGTGCCGATTACCTTTGTCCAGGCTGCGCTAGGCGACGAAATTACAGTGCCTACGCTGTACGGTCGGGAGACGGTTCGCGTTCCTGAAGGCACACAGACAGGAACGGTGTTCCATTTGCGCGGCAAGGGGATGCCGCGACTCGGGAACGGCGTGGCGCGGGGTGATCAGCATGTGCGGGTGGTCCTTCAGACGCCCAGCCGCCTGACCGAGAGACAGCGGGAATTATTTCGCGAATTGTCCAGAGAATTTGGAGAGGATTCGCATGAACAGTCGCGCAGTCTCTTTGATCGGATGAAGAGCGCCTTTCTGGGAGATTGAGACGCGGCTGCAGGCGGATCGATCAAACAATAATATGTCGTTGATGCGTTGACGGATCGTGGAACGCACTCGTATCCACGGCGCCGCGAGCCGGGTTGTGGGGGATTGTAACAGTCTCTCCCGCAGTTCGGCTTGCCGTCGTTTGTGGAGAAGGACATGAAAGCAGCACCAGTTCCAATCAACAATAACTGTAATCATTACTATTTACATTTCGCGTGAGCGCTAGTATACTCTAGAGAGGGAACATACATGGACGGTTGCGGAGGTGTGGAACATGTTCATCAATTTATGGAATCCCACAGGGCATCTGTCGCTGTCTGTATTGCTCGTCACTTCATTGCTCTTGGGGATGGTGCATGGAGTAACTCCCGACGAGCACACGTGGCCCATCACCTTCAGTTATTCGATCGGGAGCTATAGCGCCAAGGGCGGTTTTAAAACAGGGTTGTTGTTTTCACTCACCTTCACACTGCAAAGGGCCATTGCCTCTGAACTCGCATATTTTGCGTTAGTCGGTCCACTGATGAGCGCTCACGCCGATTACGTGATCTATCTTGTTGTGGGCGCGTTGATGGCTGTGTCTGGTACATATATTCTAAGGCTCAACAGACATGTGCATTTCCTGGAATGGGTGACAAAGCCGTTGGCCAGATTGCTGCCGAAAGCGTCAAAGCGTACAACGGCGGGAGAGGATGAGAGAGACCCGCGAAGTGTTCCAGTGCGTATGACTCTGCTGCACGGGTTTGTCGCCGGTTGGGGCACGGGGGCGTTTGCGCTGATCCTGTACACGGTGATTGCCCCAGCGATGCCGAGTGCCGGTGTGGCATTTGTGCCGGGGTTGCTGTTTGGGATCGGCACCATGATCATGCAAATGATCATTGGCAGTTTGATCGGGTTGTGGATGCAAAAGCGTCGCTTAACGCCTGCCCAGTTGCAGTACGTGGGGAAAAAAGTGAGCGGTATGATGCTGTTTTACGGCGGACTGGGATTTGTTTTGGTCGGGTTTTTAGGACTCGTGCTGCCGCTTGACAAACTGCAGTTTACGACTGGACTGCACATTCACAATCTGCATACGATTGGCGTGGGATTCTTTCTCGCTGTGATTCTGCTGTTCGGTATCGCCATCTTCGCTTTTCTATCGACTCTGCGCGAGGTGAAACGCGGCCGCAAATCAGAGCGCAGACTGCAACGGACCTGAGGTGCGAGATCGGCAAACAGATGGCCTCATAGTATCCCCAGAGGGTTTTGTCACGGACTTTACGCCGCATGCATGTAAAAAACGCCTGTGGTACACTACCTGTGCCGGATTGTACGACAGCTTTGTACGGTGGGAATCATGGTTTGGGAGAGGTATAAGCGGTGGATTTGTGGCGAATTACGGTCTCTACGACCTCGGAAGCCAGTGACGCGGTCGGTGCGGTGCTGGAGGCTGTGGGAGCGCTGGGAGTTGAAATCGAGGACCAGGCGGATGTGACGGCCAAGAAAGCGGCGCCATCGCCCGGAGAGTGGATCGATGAAGAGGTGCTCGCGCTGCCGCCAGAGGGCGCGTTTGTACATGCATATATTGAGTCAAGTGATGATCAGGCGGTGCAGAGCGCTTTTGTCGAGAGAGTGAAGACGGTGCTGGAACGTGTGGCAGGAAGCGGGTTGCGGACTGGCTCACTGGGCGTTACCGTGCAAACGCTGGCCGCATCGGAGTACCTCGATGCTTGGCGGCAGTACTACCATGCGCAGACCGTGTCGGAGCGGTTCGTCGTGGTTCCGGTGTGGGAAGCTGACGAGTGGCGACCGGAGGGAGACAGGACGCCGCTTTTCATCGATCCTGGTGTTGCGTTTGGCACGGGCACTCATCAGACGACGGCGCTTTGTCTTCGGGAACTGGAACGGGCGGTGCGCAGCGGCATGCATGTGCTGGATGTCGGTACGGGCACGGGTATACTGGCTGTTGCAGCGGCCAAACTCGCCGCGAAAGAAATTGTGGCTCTGGATATTGATGAGCATGCGGTGCGTGCGGCCAGGAACAATGCGCTGCAAAACGGCGTTTCCGATCGAGTGCATGTGCGTGTGTCGAACTTGTTGTCCGGTGTGCCAAGGGAACGTCGTTTCGATATCGTAACCGCCAATCTGTTGGCTGATCTGATCGGGCGTTTACTGCCGGAACTTGGGGAGTACATGAATCCAGACGGGTTGTTGATTGTGTCGGGCATCGTTCAGAGGCAGGTCGAGGACACGGTCGTTGCCATGCGCACGGCCGGATTCTTTGATCTGCGCGTGGAACTGATGGACGATTGGGCGGTCGTTCTGGGCCGATATGGAGTGTGACGTGGAGTGCAGCGCTATTTTCTTGACGGAGATTCGTTCGACGCGGAAACTTGGTCGATTGTCGGCGCCAACTATCATCACATGATCCGTGTGATGCGCATGCAGCCCGGAGATCCTCTTGAAGTGGTGCGCGACGGAAAAGCCTACAGAGCGATACTGGCGCGGATTGTGGATGATCGCGCAGATTTGACGATCGGCGAAGAGATTGCGGTGTCCGCTGAGCCGGCCATGCCGCTGATTTTGCTGCAGGGGCTCCCTAAAGGAGACAAGATTGATCTGATTGTGCGTCAGACCTGCGAGATTGGCGTATCCCGGATTATCGTATATGAGGGTGAACGGTCTGTGGCCAATCTGCCGTCCGGCAAACGCGCCGACCGCGCAACCCGCTGGAACAGGATCGCCAGGGAAGCGGCTGAACTCGCCCATCGCACGCTGCAACCGGAGGTGACCATCGCCGATTCTCTGGCTGCCGCTTGTGGGAGTCTCGCGATGGGAACTTGGCTGCTGGCGCCGTATGAGTCTCAAACGTCCGCGTTGCCTTCACTAAAACGGGTGCTGCGGGAACATGGCTGGCATCCCGGCGCCGCAGGCGACGAGGTCTCGTCGATCGCGTTTGTGATCGGTCCTGAGGGCGGCCTCGCAGACAGTGAAGTTGAGTTTCTCAAGCAGCGCGGCGCCGTACTGTTGACCTTGGGACCCCGCATATTTAGAACTGAGACAGCGGGCGCCGTGACGGCTGCGGCCATCCTGTACGAATTTGATCAAATGGGGGGGTATCCAGACTGAGCGCCTTACGAACGGTAGCCTTTCACACTCTTGGTTGCAAGGTGAATTTCTACGATACGGAGTCGCTGTGGCAGCTCTTTTTGCGGGACGGTTACCGACAGGTAGAGTTTCACGAACCCGCTGACGTCTACGTGATCAATACCTGCACCGTCACGCAGGAAGGGGATCGCAAATCCCGGCAGATGATTCGACGGGCGGTGCGCGCCAATCCTGATGCGGTTGTGGTGGTGACAGGCTGCTATGCGCAGATGGCTCCGGGAGAGGCGCTTGGCATAGAAGGGGTCGATCTTGTCATCGGCAATCAGCACAGAAAAGAGATGCTGGGCATGATTGCGCGGATCGAACAGGAGCGGCGCCCGTTTAACGCGGTCAGTGACATATTGGGGCAGAAAGAGTTTGAAGACTTTGACGTGCCGATGTTTGTCGATCGCACTCGGGCGTCTCTGAAGATTGAGGATGGTTGCAACCACTTCTGCACTTTCTGTATCATTCCTTATGCCAGGGGGCTGGTGCGAAGCCGCAAACCGGACAGCGTACTGGCGCAGGCAAAGAGACTTTCTGACGCGGGCTATCGGGAGATCGTACTGACCGGCATCCACACGGGGGGCTATGGCGAGGATCTCGAAGGCTACGCGTTGGCCGATCTGCTGACCGAGTTGGAGCAGATTCCGCAACTGGGGAGAATTCGCCTATCGTCGATTGAGGCGAGTGAAATCACGGACCGCCTGATCGAGGTGCTGGCATCGTCCAAAAAAGTGTGCCGTCACCTGCACATTCCTCTGCAGTCAGGTCACAGTGAGGTGCTTCGGCGCATGAATCGGCATTACACGACTGAGCAATATGCCGATAGAGTGAGAGACGTTCGCAAGGCCCTGCCTGAACTCGCCGTGACCAGTGACATCATCGTTGGATTTCCGGGCGAAACGGACGCTTTTTTTGACACTGCGATGGAATTTGTCCGCGCCCAGGCATTTGCGGAACTGCACGTTTTCCCATACTCGCCGCGCAAGGGAACTCCCGCCGCCAAATTTGCCGGACAGGTTCCAGAGCCGATCAAACAAAGACGAGTGGAGCGCATGATTCAATTGTCCGATGAATTGCAGCAGACGTATAACCGACAGTGGACGGGCCGAGTGCTCGAAGTGATCCCGGAAGAGACGAAAGTCTATGACGGTAAACGCTATCTGATCGGTCACGCGGATAACTACATGAAAATCGCATTTTCCGGCGACGGGGATTTGCGCGGGGCTACGTGTGCCGTGCGCGTCCAGAAACCGGGTGCGGATGTGTCTTACGGGATGCTGGAGTCGGTGGTTGCAAGGCTGACCGCAACGGACCATACGTCGTCTTCGCAAGTGGCTTTCGCCGAGTCGTCGGCGTACTCTTTACACGGATGAGGTGCATGTGATGGATGGGGAAGTGCGCGTTGCAGGCGGGCTTGTATATCGATTTAGAAATGGTGCGCCTGAAGTGCTGGTCATTGATGACCTGTTTTCCCATGTGACGCTCCCCAAAGGGCATGTCGAACCGGGGGAACTGCTCGAAGAGACGGCGCTGCGGGAAATCGAGGAGGAAACGGGGGTTCAGGGGCGCATCATCACCCCGCTTGAGAAAGTGTCGTACGCGTTCTCGGCGGCGGACGGTACGAGCGGTTACAAAGCCGCCTATTACTTCCTGGTGGAGGCCACTGGCGGTGAGCTCAACTATCAGGAGGAGGAAGTCCGGGGAGCGCGCTTCCTGTCTGTGGCTGCCGCTCGGCAGGAGGCTTATGAATACGGGTATGAGAACAACCGCAGCGTGTTTGACAAGGGGCTGAACATGATCGAAGAGTATGGGGTTAACGCATCCCTGTATCCGTCGACGATCGACTCGACGCTCCTTATGCCCGGGGCCACCGTTGCTGACATCACTCACTTGTGCAGGGAAGCGCGTGCGTATCAGTTTGCCAGCGTGTGCGTGAACCCGCGCTACGTGCATCTCTGCGCAGAATTATTGGGAGGATGTCCGGTAAAGGTGTGCACGGTCATAGGTTTTCCACTTGGGGCCACGCCGACAGTTGTGAAGGTCGCAGAAGCAATCCAGGCATTGGATGACGGAGCGGAGGAACTGGACATGGTGATTCCCATTGGGGAACTTCGATCAGGCTCCATCGACGCCGTGGAACAGGACATTCGCGCCGTCACTGAAGTGGCAGGTGATCGGGCCGTAATCAAAGTGATTTTGGAAACTGCGCTGCTTACACCGCAGGAACAGCGCCTCGGAGCGCAGTGCGCCGAACGGGCCGGCGCGCACTTTGTCAAGACTTCAACCGGGTTTGCCGGCGGCGCTACCGTGGAAGCGGTGCGGTTGCTTCGCCAGTCAGTCGGGGATCGTTTGGGCGTCAAGGCTTCGGGAGGCATTCGCACACCATCAGATATGCGTACAATGCTGCAGGCGGGAGCGACGCGCATCGGAACGAGCGCCGGCGCAAAGTTGGTGGCTTTGCCTGGGGCTCCCGTATTTGAGTGAGCGTCAAGGACGTTCAGGCAGGATGGTCTCCAGCCACGCAGCGATTTGCTGCACAAACGGCAAAGCCATCAGAGAAGAAACGACGTTGAAGAGCACGTGCGCCAAAGCAACCTGTTCTCCAGGGTCGCTGGTCAGTACGGAGACAACCGCCGCAAATGGACGCAGGATCAGCATGAACAATGCGACTCCGCACACATTGAGCAGGACATGCGTCGCCGCGACGCGTTGCACCGGTTTTCTGCCGCCTATGCTGGCGAGCAGGGCGGTCGCGCAGGTGCCGATATTGTTCCCGAGGACGACCGCAATGGCGGCGACAAGCGGCAGGGCGCCCGCTTTCGCGAGCGACAGCGTCAGCGCCGTGCTTGCTGAACTGCTGCCGATGATGGCCGTTACGACTGCGCCTGCAAGCACACCGGCGGAGGGATGAACGCGAGCGACCTGGAGAGCGTGGGTGATACCCGGAGAAGCCGCGACAGGAGCGGCGGCGGCGGTCATGACGTGAAACCCGACAAACAGCGTTCCAAATCCAATGACGCTGATCGCCAACTGACGAATGCGCCTGAGGTGGGCCATGCTGCGCCGTGTCAATACGGCGCTCAGATACGCAACGAGTCCCGCAGCGACGAAGTATGGGCCGATGCGTTCGACATCCAGCGAGAGCAGGCCAACTGTCAATGTGCTGCCGATGTTCGTGCCGAGAATGATGCCGATGGTGTCGGGGAAACTCAGTATATCCGCCGCCACCAGGCCCATGGAGATGATGGTGACAGCCGCGCTTGACTGGGTGATCAGCGTGGCGGCGATTCCGGTCAACAGCCCCCGCACCGGCGTGCGCACGAGTCTCTTGATCCAGCGTTCCGTATAGGACGATGCAGCGCGGCTGAGCCCATAGCGCATCGTCAGCAGACCGATCACGAAGACGGACATCCCGCCGACAAGCAGGGCTAGAGTCTGTAAAACGGAGACAGCGCTCATCTTGACCTCCCGGATACGATGGCCTGAATACATATATATGCGGACAAGCTCGAATTTTAGCACTGGCGGTCACGAACAGGCGACGCAATTGACGCCGGAATCCGCAGAGAGGGTTGACGATATGGCAGTGACGCAGGTGTGGTTGACGAGGAATCGCAAACGGCGGCTGGAAGCCGGTCATCCATGGATTTTTCGCAGTGAGATCGCAGAGTTGCGCGGCCAGGCAGAAACGGGGGACATCGTGACGATCCACAACCATCAGGGGCACTATCTGGCCACTGGTTTTTTCCATGAGAGCTCCCAGATTGCGCTGCGTGTGGCTTCTTACACCCAGTCTGAAAAAATCGACGCGGCCTGGCTCAAACGCAGAGTGACCGCCGCCTGGGCGTATCGTAAACGAATGCTCGCACACACCGCTTGTTGCCGTGCGCTCCATGCGGAAGCCGATGGAGTGCCGGGGCTGATTGTCGACAAATACGGATCGGTGGCGGTTGTACAGATTCTCTCAGCGGCCATGGATACATGGCGGGACATGATTGTCTCCGTGTTGCGCGATGTGATGGGAGTCACGGCCATTTACGAGCGCAGTGACGCGCCAGTGCGCGCTTTGGAGGGTCTGGATGACCGTGTGGGCTGTCTGCTGGGAAACTGCCCGGATGAGGTGGAGATCCAGGAACATGGTCTCAGATTTAACGTCGATATTGCCTCAGGGCAAAAGACGGGGCACTTTTTTGATCAACGCGACAACCGGGAGGCGATCGCTCCACTCGTCCGCTGGGCTGTCCACGAAAAACCTCGTCCTGACCAGCGATATCAGGAGGCGCGCGTTGCCGTCGAAGAGCAGAATCGATCTGACGGGCGACAGGGCGCGGAAGTGCTTGACTGCTTCTGTCACACAGGAGCGTTTGCCTTGCATGCTCTACGTTACGGAGCGCGCCGCGTAACGGCGATCGATCTCTCGGAAGGGGCCATTGCGAGCGCGCGCCGCAATGCAGAGTTGAACGGGTTCGCCGACCGCTGTGAATTTGTTGTCGCCAACGTCTTTGACGCGCTTCGTGAATATGAACAGGAGCAACGTCGATTTGACGTCGTCATTCTGGATCCGCCTGCGTTCGCCAAGAGCCGCGGCGCACGGGAATCCGCTTTGCGTGGATACAAGGAGATCAACCTGCGGGCGCTCAAATTGATCCGACCCGGCGGGTTCCTTGTGACGGCCTCGTGCTCGTTTCATGTGTCGCGCGATGACTGGCGCGCGATCATTGCTGAGGCGGCTCTCGACGTACGCAAGATCCTGCGGCAGATTGAGGAGCGCGCCGCGGCTCCGGACCATCCGCAGCTAGTGGGCATGCCCGAGAACGATTATCTCAAATTCGCGATGTACCAGGTTCTCGAACGCGCATGAACTTCCCGCGTTGCTCATGACAGGTTTGCCTTCGCTCAGCCAGACTCACGATTACATGGAGAACAGCGCGGAGCCCCAGGACAAGCCGCCTGCAAATGCCGTAAACATGGCGAGATCGCCTGGTTTGATCCGTCCCAGGCGCATCCACTTGTCGAGAGCGATCCCCATGGACGCGGCGGACGTATTGCCGTATTCTTCAAGGCACAACGCGACCCGTTCCGTGGGAATCCCGACACGTTCGCCGATCGCTTCGATGATGCGCAGATTGGCCTGATGCGGAATGAGGTGGGTGATTTCGTCTGGCTCCAACCCTTGGCGCGCCATTATGCGTTTCACACTGTCCGTCATGCCGTTTACAGCCGCCTTGAACATCGCGCGGCCATCCTGCCAAATATAGGGTGTCACTTCCTCGCGCGCCGTAAGCGTGTTGAGCCATTGCCTGGGGGCGGTCGGACGTGGGCACAATGCGACATCGACGCGGGAACCGTCTGATCCGAGGTCAAAGTCAATCAGTCCAGTTCGTTCACCACCGCCTTTTGAAGCACGTAAAACCGCGGCTCCAGCTCCATCGCCAAACAGGATGCAGGAATTGCGGTCGCTGTAATCGACGTACCGTGTTATGCCTTCGGCTGCAATGATGAGCGCTGTCCTGTAAGCGCCCGTCTGCAGAAATTGCGCTCCCTGGACCATGGCAAATAAGAATCCTGCGCACACAGCGTTCGTGTCAAAGGCGGCCGCATTGGCAGCCCCGATTCCGCGTTGGACCATGCAGGCAAGCGGGGGGAACAGGAGATCCGCGGTCATGCTGGCGGCTACGATGAGGTCAATTTCAAGGGCGTCGATCCCCGCGTTCGCAATTGCATTTCGCGCGGCCTGTATAGCGATGTCAGTCACAGTCTCGTCGGGCGCCAGACGGCGTCTCTCGCGAATACCCGTTCGGGAACGGATCCACTCGTCATTGGTATCCACCAGTTTCTCCAGGTCAGCGTTCGTAATAATCGTCTCAGGAACGTGCGATCCCGTGCCAATGATGGAGACGTTTCGCAACTCCACTTAGTACCAGCTCCTAACAGTAGATAATAGTTCTCTCGCTATTGTACACACACTACGCTGGTTTGAGAAGTCATGACACAGTGTTTGTCCTGATACGGTGTTCCAATCGGAGCGCACAGGAAACACCACTTGCGCCTGCTCGGGTCAAGTGGTGTTTTCCGCAGGTAGAGGGATTCGCCGCCCCGCTTGTGCGTCGCGTCGAATTCTGTAGCAGTGATGGCGATCAGCGTTTCTGACGTCCAGGGTTGAGGACGAAATTCTCGGCCTGTTGAGACCGGATCGCCTCGAAGTTAACCTCTTTCGTCTTGTCCACGCGCAGCGCGGATGGCAATTCATTCGCGCGGTGGGTATTTTCAGGATCAATCCCCAACTTTTGTTCGTCTTCCATCACAGTATCCCTCCTATCATCACTAGGGTTGCCATTATCCGAAAAGGTATGTAGAGGGAGACATTGCTCTGCATACTAGGAAATTATATTCGAGGATTCTTGCACCTCTTCGGCCGTCGCGATGACACATGGCAAGCCGTCCTGAGTGTCCTGAGTGTCCTGAGTGTCCTGAGTGTCCTCGGTGTTTGCGGTGTTCGCGGTCAGGGGTCGCATGGCAGTGCGGTTCCAAAGTCGCAGAGCAAGCGCGCGCTGATGCATGCGGCTATTGATCTCCGCCAGGATCTCCAAACTCGGTTTCGTGTTTACTTCAATGATAAACACCCGGTGCGAATGATCGAGCCCGAGATCGATCCCGTACACGGAGTTCTGAAAGTGTTTTCCAAAGTAGTTGCCAATGTCTACCGCCACTCGAACAAGGGTACTGCGAATCTGGCGCCGAGTGGTCTTGTCTGTGCAACACGCGCGTAGATACCTGGACAGCGAGTCGATCGTGCCGCCCTGTTTCACATTGGTCACAAAACGGGTGGGAGGGGCTGTTTTGCAGAATGCCCCAGTCATTTCAAACAGACCCCACTCGTTTCGCTGGACGATGATTCGGATATCTGTAGGTCGCTCCTTCATGGGAAGCAGATCGATATATTCCTGTACCACACACTGTTCCCGGGCGACCCAAAGTGGCAGCGAGGTCCGGAGATCGCGCAGATGACGGACGCGTACAGTCTGTCTGTAGTCTTGCCATTCGTAGCCATGGCCCCGCAGACGTTTTGACACTCGACAGACTTGATTGCCGCCCGCGCCCAGTTCACTTTTGATGACGACTTGACCGTAGTGCGTCAAATAGCCGGCGAGAGCGCCGGGGGAGTAAGGACTGGTTTTTGGCAGGAATTGCTTCAGCCTGTGATGTCGCGCGATCAGATTATGCTTTTTCCATTTGCTGATCGGAATCCGATGAGACGGATATGAGTCAGTCATTGCCCACTCGCTCCCCGTGTGATCAACACTTATCGGCGGTACTCTTTGTTGCCGTCGTAGTCTAGCCAGGCGTCCAACATGTCAGGCAATCGACGTTTGCGCTGGAAGAGCATCTCGATGACGCTCTCCTTGATCGCCGGCGTGTAGTTTGAATCAGGCGCACTGAGCACCGTACGGGCCAGCCTTTCCTCTGGGATGGCCTGAATGCGGTTGGCCATGGCCATGAGGTTCGGCCGTTTGGCGAGTTGCGTCCAGCCTCGCGGAACATGGTAGAATTGCCAGATCTGCTGCCAATGACTGCTGCGCCAGTGTTTCCCGCTCCATTTGCGGTCGCACCCGTACAGGGCGTAACCGTGGTCGATCAGATACCAGTCGTACATCCCATCAGACGCCTGATAGAGGATGATATTCTTGCCTGAGGCCCTATCGATGTTGGTCACCCACACGTCAAACGCGATCGTTGCGCAGACCAGACGCGTCAGATCGCGCACCGTGTTCTGCGGGTTCCTCTGCACTTCCTCTGGCAGTGTGCGCCAACTGTGCAGGCTGGTGGACTCAAGCGGCAATGACACGATACCGCTCAATGTTTCGTCGGCGTCTTCCACATGCGCCAGTTCTACGCGAGCGCTCGGCACAGAGAGCAGGTCGGTCAACTGCTTGGCTATCCATTCATTCCCGACAATGGGGCCAGCGTCGTACCACTGCCGTGGGTAAGCAAACTTGAAAAATCCTTTGCGACCGTTCTGATCTCGAACCCGCCACACCTGACCCTGCGGCTTTTCCTTCCACTTGTCAACGATGGTCCAATGAGTGCCTGGCAATGCCTTCACGTCCTTATACATTGTGTATGGGTGAATAGCGGATGGCCGTTCCATCCATCACTGCCTCGTACTGACTCGCCACTACGTCCCACGTATAGTGCATGGCTCGTTCGAAGGCGACGCGTTGACGCCTCTCGGTGCGTTCTTTCTTCGTCCAGACCTGCGCCACTGCCTTGCTGATTGCCTCCGGTGTCGACGACGCGATGACTGCAGCCGTTTCGGCGTCGACAAAATCGCGCAATCCCCCCGCCTGAGTAGAGACCAGAGGGGTTCCGGTGGCCATTGCTTCAAGCGCCACCAGCCCAAATGATTCATTTCTGCTGGGCATGACAACGGCTCCCGCATCTCGCATGCGCCGCAGTACGTTGTTGTGTGAATAGTGACCAAGGAAACGGACGTGCCCGGACAGCTTCAGCCGATTGGTCAGCGCCCTCAGTTCCCTGACGTAATTCGACGAACCCTTGCCGATGATGTCCAGGCGCACGTGGCGGTCTATATTCTTTAGATCTGCGATGGCGGCGATGGTTTCAGACACTCCTTTTTGGCGAATCAGCCGTCCGGCAAACAGTAGTTGCTCTTTGCGCCGTGGTCTGTGAAGTGTGGAAATCGATTGCGATTTTACGCCATTTGGCACGACATAGGTTTTGCCTCGCGCGGCAGGGAATTGCTCCATCAGAACCAATGCCTGCCAATTACTGGGTGATACAATAGCGTCTGCCGCCTCCATAAAATGTCTCTGTCGGGTTTCCATGTGCAAAGAGTGCGATCTGTGCAAACCTTCCATGGAAACTAGAGAATGGCATGTGTAGATAATCTGAGAGGAAAATCTGTCTCGCATGGCGGTTGCCAGTTCATCGGCCTGAATACTGTGTACATGAATGATATCAGGTCGTTGGCTCAGACCGCGCAGATAGTGCAGGATGGGATCCGCATACAGACGCTGATGGGTGGGGGAATGATACTCGGATTCACGCGGAAAGCGAATGATGCGCATCCCGCCCTGCCTCCGATCGCTGACTTCTCTGGATGCTCCATTGGTGATCACGAGCAGTTCATGGCCACGTGCTTGCAACGCTTCCGCCAGGCGCGTTGCGACGATTCCCAACCCTCCAGTGATCACGGGCTCAAATTCATTTGTGAGTACGGCGATCTGCATACAACTCACTCTCTTTCTCTGGAGGCGGATACTCGTCGTTTCGCGTTCGGGGGCCACGCAGCATATCTATAACGGATACGGATGTCTGACCTCACGAGGCGATACAGTCATGAAGCCATCAGAAGTCGCGCTGATCGCTCCCGGTACTGCGGCATTGCCGCCAGAACCCTCCACGTCAGTAGAGATCTATCTTTATGATCTATGGCGAACATTCTGCAAACGTGTGGATACGCGTCTATACGGTTATCGGGAGAGGCTTTCCGGCGGCGCCGGTTATCAGCACAGAACCACTCTGGACAAAGCTGCGGGTCAACGCTACTTGGCTGCTGTTCTGAGGGATCTGCGTTCACCATCGCGCGGGTCATCACGCATAGTGCAGGTGGACAATCGCCCTGTCTACGTGCAGTCGGTGCGGGAGCAGATGCCTTCAGACGGACTGGTTCTGGGTCTCCATTCCTTGACCTTCTTGCAGCCGCAACGCATCGAAGCAGCAGCAGCCGCGCGCGCTCTCGGCTCCGTGGATCAGATCGTGGTGAACAGTTCGTACCTGCAGAGCGCACTGCTGGATTCGTTCCCTCATGTGCGTGATGATTGCCAGGTCATTTACCCTGGGGTGGACAGTGACTTGTTTCACCCCTGCACATCGCAGAAACAGCGCTCCGGACGGCGTGAACTGCGCCGGCGTCTAGGTGTGGGACAAGAGATCGTCGTGCTGTTTGTGGGACGGGTGATTGAACGCAAGGGAGTGGATGTCGCTATCGAGGCCATACGGATACTCAGGCAGCAGTTTGGTGTGCAGGCTGTCCTATGGGTGGCTGGGCCTGGCCCGCACCCTGGATCCAGGTATGCGCGGATCCTGAGGCGGTTGGCCAAGGGATCTCCCGTTCGCTTTCTCGGTAGAGTGCGCCGAAGCCATCTACCCGATCTCTATCGCGCGGCGGATGTGTTCGTGTGTCCCTCTCAGCAACCGGAGGCCCTTGGGCTTGTCAATCTGGAGGCGCAGGCTTGCGGTCTTCCGGTCGTCGCCAGCAGCGACTGGGGAATCCGGGAGAGTGTGGCCGACGGCCGGTCCGGAACTTTGGTGACTTCATACCGAAACCCGTCCGCGTTTGCAAAAGCGTTGGCGCCACTGACGCGGGATCGGGACATGAGACGATCGTATGGGTCCGCGGGAATCAGGAGAATGCGGGAGCTTTGGAACTGGGAGCGATCGGCGGATGAATACATGCGGATGTACAGTCGGATTCACTGAAATGGATATTGACAAAGAGGGGTCAGGGTCTGTATAGTAGACTCATGTAATTATATATGACACAAGATGTCATAAAACATTCTAAGGAGGGACAGAAATGCTTAATTCGGGAGACATGGCATGGTTGCTGGCATCATCAGCACTCGTCCTTCTGATGACACCAGGACTTGCATTTTTTTACGGAGGACTGGTCCGCAACAAAAACGTTATCACCACGCTGTACCAGGTCTTTGCGGTCGTGTTGATCGTATCCGTGCAATGGGTTTTGTTCGGGTACAGCCTTGCTTTTGGTCCTGATATCGGGCACGTGATCGGCGGTCTCCAGTGGGCGCTTTTCAATCATGTGGGCAGCGCGCCCGATCCCGCTTATGCGCCGACGATTCCCAACGAACTGTATGGAATCTTCCAGATGATGTTTGCTATTATCACACCGGCCCTGATTGTCGGTGGTCTTGCGGAACGTGTCAAATTTTCCTCTTTTCTTCTCTTCATCACATTGTGGGCTACGGTGATTTATGATCCCCTTGCACATTGGGTGTGGGGAATCGGCGGGTGGCTGCACAACATGGGGGTCCTTGATTTTGCAGGGGGCACCGTCGTGCATATCAGTTCTGGCGTGTCGGGTCTCGTATGCGCCATCTATCTGGGCAAACGAGCCGAGCACGGATCTCCTTCCATCAAGGCGCATAATGTGCCCATGGTGCTGCTCGGCACGTCGCTCCTGTGGTTTGGCTGGTTCGGCTTTAACGCAGGGAGCGCGGTGGCCGCAAACGCTCTGTCCGTGAGCGCATTTCTGGTAACAAACACGGCGACTGCCGCTTCAGCCCTAGGCTGGATGCTGGTGGAACGGTGGCGGACCGGGCATGCGACGCTCGTGGGAGCGTGCGCAGGCGCCGTCGCAGGTCTTGTCGCCATCACGCCTGCCTGTGGGTTTGTCAATGTGGGCGGATCCCTGATCATCGGATTCCTGGGGGGAATCATCTGTTTCTTTGCATCCACGATCCTCAAAGGGCGTTTTGGCTACGACGACGCGCTTGACGCGTTTGGCGGGCACGGAATCGGAGGCACCTGGGGGGCGCTTTCAACAGGTCTCTTCGCCACGGTGGCAGTCAACTCCGGAGGGGCCAACGGGTTGCTGTATGGGAACCCGCATCAACTGCTAATCCAAGCCGTCGGGGTGATAGCGACCTGGATCTTCGCGGGCGTCGGCACATTGATCCTGCTTGCCGCAGTAGACGCTCTGATGGGGCTTCGCGTAACACGGGAAGAGGAGAAGATTGGACTTGATATCGTGCTTCACAATGAGAACGCCTATCCTGAGACACTGACTTGGGATGTGGCCGCCAGTGTGATGGACAGCCTGAAGCGGCCTTCGGTAGGACGCATCGATCCGCTGCCTGCGAAAGAATAGGTGAATGGGAGTACCGTCGGCAGTGCCTGAAACCGGCCACAGTTCACGTCTGCGAACTGTGGCTGGTCTCTTGTCCTGTGATAAACTATACCGTGTCAGTGTCTGGATGGGAGAGGATCGTTTGTGGATGAGCAGTACGAGTTGATGTGTGAACGCCGGGAGCCATTGACCCTGACCAAACGTCTTTTACGCAGGTCGCAGTGACGGGCCATGAATACAGGTTCCCGTTCATTGATTGCGTCCCCTATCCGAAGCGTCAGGACCTGGTTGGCTGGGGCGCAATGGCTTCTGTTCATGTTTGCCAACACTGTGGTGATCCCAGTGTCGGTGGGATCGGCTTTGCACATGGACGCCGTACAGATCGCCGGATTTATGCAGCGTTCATTTTTGCTGACGGGGCTCGTATGTCTGTTGCAAGTCCTGTTTGGACATGGTCTGCCTCTGCTCGAAGGGCCGTCCGGGGTCTGGTGGGGTGTTGTGCTGAGCGTCATCGCCGGGGCCAGGGAAGCCGGCATTTCTCTGGCGACCGCAGGCGGTAGTCTGGAAACCGGGATCGCCCTGTCGGGACTGTCCATCATGGCGTTAGGCGCTCTCGGCATGGGGCGCGTGCTCCGCAAGTGGTTCACTCCTGTGGCGACGAGTGTGTTTCTGATTCTGCTGGCCACAGAACTGATCTCGATCTTTTTTCGGGGCATGCTGGGGTTGACGGAAGGACCTCAAATTGCTTTGCCCACAGCCGCATTATCCTGTATGCTGGTCGTGGTTGTGCTTGTGGTGAACGTGAAAGGTTCCCGTGCGATTCGCAACTTTGCCATTCTGATCGGCATTGTTCTGGGTTGGGTTGTATACCGACTCGGCATGTATCCGGCGCAACCGACGGTTGCCGCCCCGTTTTACAGCTTGGGCACACTGTTTGCCTGGGGTCCCCTGGCCTGGCAATGGGGGATCGTGATTACGGCGGTGCTCACGGGTCTGATCAACGCCAGCAATACGGTGGCTACGCTGGAGAGCGTGGAACCGCTGCTTGGCGTTCGCCCGACAGACGCCATGTATCGGCGAAGCTTTCTTGTTACGGGTTTTGCGACGCTGTTATCGGGATTGTTCGGCGTCGTTCCTTACGCTCCATACACTTCTTCGATTGGTTTTTTACGCGGAACGCAAATCTACGACCGTCTCCCCTTTGCCATTGGCGCTGCGCTCTTTGCGTTGCTGGGGCTCTGGGGGCGGGCCGGGGCGTTCTTTTCCACGCTCCCGGTCAGCGTAGGGGATGCTGTGCTGTTGGTCGCTTATCTGCAACTGTTTGGCTCGGCCTTGCAGAAGATAGGCGGCATATCATTTACCGTGAGGAGCATTTACCGGATTGCGTTGCCGACACTCCTTGGCATCGCGGTATTTACAACACCGCCTGCGGCATTTTTGTCACTTCCCGAAGCGGTGCGGTCGTTTCTGGGCAATGGGCTGCTCGTGGGGGTGGCTGTGGCCGTTGTATTGGAGAATGGGATCAAGTGGAACGCTTTGATCGACAGTGAGTAATTACGATGCGGGGGGTTAGCATGGCAGTCTATGAAATCGTCAAATTTCCAAATCCGGTTTTAACCACGCCGGCCAAACCTGTAACGAAAGTGACGCCCAACCTTTTGAAAGTGCTGGACAACCTGTTTGAGACCATGAAATTTGCTGGCGGCATTGGTCTTGCGGGGCCCCAGGTGAATATTTTAAGACGGGTGGCTGTTGTGGACGTCGAGGACGGAAGAGGACGTCTCGACATGATTAACCCCGTGATCCTGGAGGGGCGAGACGAGGAGATTGGTCCTGACGGCTGTCTGTCCATACCCGGTCTCTATGGGGACACACCACGCTTCAGGTGGGTCCGGGTACAAATGTGGGATCGCGCGGGAAATGTCGTAGAGTTCGTGGAAGCAGATTTTCGCGCCCGCTGCATTCAGCATGAAATCGATCATTTGGACGGCATTCTTTTTACGTCGAAGGCAGTGAGACTTTATCGCGAAGAAATGCGTGAGGTGGCGACGAAAAATCGCAAAAACCTGTAATCGACACTGGTTTTTCGAGGCTTTAGCCTGCCCGATTGACGGCTACTGTCACGGCGACTGGCCTTCGCGCTGGGCTTGGGTCAACTCGTAGCGTCGCTGAGAGTTCAGGATGCTGGAAATAGATTGTCTCCTGTGATAGAGTAAAAACGCGTATTCAATCGGGTGGCGGCGGAGGTGTGGCGCAATAAAAGAGAGTCTGCGACAAGACCGGGATCGCCCATTTGAGTTGAAACCTGTCCCCGTTCTCATTGGCATGCTGTTGTTGGCCGCTGTCGCCTGGGTCTACTTCCACTATCGTCATTCCCTGTCTATCCATCACGCGATTGTGGTGATTCAGGGGGCGGGAGTATACGGCATTGTCGTTGCGATACTGTTGATGGCTGTTCTCTGCGTCTTGCCCGTGCCATCTGAATTTCTGATCGTTGCAAACATGGTTATTTACGGCGTTGGCTGGGGTCTCTTCTACTCGTGGATAGGTGCGGTCATCGGCGCTGTCTGGGCCATGTACCTGACGCGTTGGGTAGGGCAGCCCTATGTAAAAAAACTGCTTTCCGAGGAACGGCAACGACAGGTTAACTCCTGGGTTGGCGAGCGTGGTATACTGGGCCTTTTTGCCTTGCGCTTCGTGCCGCTGGTGCCGTTTCACGCATTGAATTACGTGGCTGGGTTGCTGGACGTTAAGTTGTGGCCGTTCGTTTGGACAACGGCGGTCGGGATCATTCCCTTCGATCTCTTCATGGGGGCGGTGTTTATCGGTGTCAGCCACGGTATGGCCACTTGGCTGTTGTGGGCGATTGTTCCCTTGGCAGCGCTGTTTGCGGTGGGTTTTCTCTATCGAAAGAAGTGGCTCGCGGCCTTCACGGGAACGGCCTCCACAGACGATCCGACGACGGCCCCCAGAGAGTGACCGAAGGAAGCCGTTTGGGGATGCCTATGGTGTGATCGTCTCTGCCCGCCGGAATCGTCTGTGCCCGCCGGAATCGTATGCTGCGCCGCTTCTCAAACACGGCTGCGCCGAACTCGCCTCGGCACAGCATACGATTCCGGCCAAGCGGTTTTTTCATCCCTGAAAAACGGCGCAGATGCTTGTTCATTCTACTGACGGCGGCGCGCAAGCGCCAGAAGAGGCTGTCTAGTCTTTGCTGATGAAGCTTTTGATGATGCCGTGCCACTGCATGGCTTTTTGCATATTTTCCGGCGTAACATATTTGAGCGCCTTCTTAATGTGCTCAGACGGCAGAGGCTGTGTGGGAGTGACCCGCTGGTTTGCGTAAGGGCCGCGATAGGCGCCTTGAAACCCGCCGCCGTAAGGCGCGTGGCGAGGTCCGCTGTGAGGACCTGGGGGACGCATGGAAGGGTGCTGAGGCATCCGCTGCACCGGTATGCTCGGAGGCGTAAACAGTCGATCAAGAAAAGAAGGCTCCGCTCGCGACTCCGTAGGAACCCCCTCCGTCTCCTCTGGGGCCTTGCCGACTGCTGACGGAGCGCCAAACGCACTGCTGCGGCGCTTAATGCCGTTTCTAACCAGACCGCCGAGCGCTTGGGTCGACTTATGATTAAAAATGTCGAAGGCGAGTGTTCCCGCTTTTAGGATTGTGTTTACCTTCATGGCTCCCACCCCGTTTCAAAAGCTTCTGCTACAGTGTATGTCGTTGTATCGGACAGGGGATAGACTGATGTCCACGGAGTATTCGGAACATTTGACCGGGGTCGTTGCCGAGATTTTGCAACGGGCTCCACAGAAAACGTCGCTATCCGATCTGCGACACTGGCACTCGCGACTGCCTGAGTATGCGGATCGGCAGTTGAGGCAGGCGCATGTGACTGCGGTATTTGCCGAACTTGGACGCTTTCACCGCGCCATGCACCGCCGAGTTTTCGAGCTCGCCGTGCAGCGTCTGCTGGGCGAGGGGTGGCCAGATTACGGCGATGCGTGTCTCTACCTGATGCTGGGCAGCGGCGCCCGCGATGAACAGTCGATCAAGACTGACCAGGACCATGCGCTCATTTTGATTCCACCGGAAAGGCAATCCGGTTCAGACGAGTTGGCGGCGTATGGCCGCGCCTTGGGGGAACTGACTGCCGCCATGCTCAGTGAAGTGGGTTACCCGTTGTGCGCTGGCAACGTCATGGCCAGCAATCCTCGCTGGCGCGGGACTGTCACGGAGTGGAACATGCGGCTTGACGCCTATGGGGAGCATCCTGACTGGAACAATATCAGGTATCTGCTGATCGCTTCAGACGCCATGCCGATTGCGGGCAAAAGCGCTGTGGCGGACCAGGTTCGCGCCACTGCGGTCGCCCATGTGACGCGATCTTCCTTCATCCGTTGGAAGATCGCCGATCAGGTCTCGGCGGATCGCCTGACGCTACCGTTCGCCGCGCACTTCGCCGACCTGGCGGCTGCCCGTAAGGCTGGCTTTTCGTTAAAAGACGGATTGTACACTCCCCTTGTAAACATCGTCAGACTCTGGGGTCACAGCATCGGGTCGGAGCAACCTTCGACTCTGACGCGTATTGGCGAACTGGAGGCTTCGGATGTATGGAATTCCCGTGTAAGCGACGAAGCTCGGGAGGCGCTTGCGATTGCGCTGGAATTGCGCTTGCGCCAACACATCCGGCAGAGTCAGACGGGCAAAGAGCTAAACGATGAACTCCCACTTGCCGAAGTGCGAGAACCCGATCGTGAGCGACTGCAGGAGGCGGTTAGGACCGTCCGCCGATTGCAGCACATGTCGAGCAGGCGCTTTACGCGCGGGAGGTGATCGACGATGGGTTTTGAGCGTATTCGCGTCTGGCGGCACCTGTTTGCTGGGGGGTCCGCCAATCAGGTGGGGTCGCTCGATTACGCGCAGACGCCCCAGGCGCAGGCGGAACTGCGCAGTCTTATGAATGAACTGCGTCAGGAGGGTCTCTACGAGCGGTCGTTGCGCACTGCCTCCTATGCCGTTGTCGACACGGAGACAACGGGGTTTTCTTCGGATGAAGACGTGCTGTTGTCCGTAGCGGCTGTCGTCTGCTCGGGCTCGGACATTGAAGCCGGAGCGGAGTTTCAGTCGTTTGTCGCCGTGGATCCGTCACGCGCCGTTCCTGAAACGGTGTCTAAACTCACTGGGATTACTGCGGACACCCTGCGGGGAGCGCCGCCCCTGGTTGATGTTCTGGAGGAATTTTTGCGCCACATCGGCGATGGCATTTTGGTCGCCCATCACGCCGGGCACGACCTGCGCTTCCTGAATGCGGCCCTGCGAAAGTTGTGGACGGTCGAATTGCCTGGTCCAGTGGTTGATACCGGAAAAGTCGCAATGATCCTGCACAAATTCAAACAATATCCGAGCCTCGATGTTCTGATCGAACTGTACGACGTTCACAGGGTGTCTCGGCACACCGCTCTTGGCGACGCGTGGATGACGGCTTCCATCTGGCGACAGCAGATCGCCCTCCTGGAGGCGCATGGGATTGACGTACTTGGTCAGTTGTGGGAACTTATGGTTCAACTAGAGAGGCAGCATCGCCTGTGAGTTGGCATTTGCATTGGCTTGTATAATGGAGTAAGTGGATCATGACGCAGCGATGCGTCAGGTGAGGGAACAACAATCCGCGTTACTTGGGGGAACTGGAGATGCGTGCAATAGTAACTGGGGGAACCGGATTTATCGGATCGCATGTCGTGGACATGCTGTGTGGGCAGGGCCACAGTGTGGGAGTCATAGACATTAACCCGCCAGCCAAAGAATGGTCGGAGCCCTCCGGAGTGACACTAAACCTGATCGATGTGGCGTCCAGGGAAGCTGAAGATGTCATCGCGGATTTTTCGCCCGACGTCGTCTTTCACTTGGCCGCCAAAGCTTCGGTTCCGGCTTCCCTGGCGGACCCTGTGGAGGATGCGCGCACGACGCTTCTGGGGTTGCTGCATGTTCTGGAGGGTGCGAGACGAGGCGGCTCCCGTAAGGTAGTGTACTCGTCATCGGCAGCGATTTACGGGGATCCGCATGTTGCCATGCCCATGGGTGAAACTGCGCCCATGGCGCCGCTTTCTCCTTATGGGGCCGCCAAGGCCGCCGGCGAGACGTATCTTGAAGTGTACCGCCTCCTGTATGGATTACATTATGCGTCCTTGCGCTACGCTAACGTGTACGGTCCCCGTCAGGGGCTCACAGGCGAAGGCGGGGTGGTGGCGATCTTTGCAGACAAGTACGCCCGAGAGACACCCCTGACGCTGTTTGGCGACGGCTTTCATACTAGAGACTACATTTATGTTGAGGATGTCGCACGCGCCAATCTGCTGGCCGCCGCTTTCGAGGGCAGCATCACCTGCCATGTCAGTACTGGAGTCGAGACCAGCAACCTGGAGTTGATTGCCGCATTTGAGATGGTTTCCGGTGTGACCGTTCCTGTCCTTAGCGAATCCGAGCGGGCAGGAGATATCAGACGCAGTGTGCTCAGCCCTGAACTGGCTGAGAGCGAGTTGGGGTTTCGCGCCGAAATCGCTCTCAGTGACGGCTTGTTCCGAACGTATCGCTGGATGAGACAGAAGCTCTCAGGTTGACAGTGTTTACGCCGTTAGAATATAATCTGCGGTGATACATTTATTGCTTTGCCCTTGGGCAACGCCCAGAGTTCGGTGGAGGGAGGGAAAGCTTTATGTCCGAAATCAAGATCCGTAAGAACGAATCTTTGGATAGCGCGTTACGCAGATTTAAGCGCGCCACTGCAAAGGACGGCATCCTCGCCGAAGTCAAGAAACGGAAGCAGTACGATAAACCGAGCGTGGCCCGCAAGAAAAAATCTGAGGCCGCCGCCCGCAACAAGAAGAAAAAATATTAACCACCGCCGCTACGTGTGGAATGATTTCCCAATCTGTGCGATAAGGGGGCGAAGAGGCTCGTGAGCTTGGCCGATCGCCTATCTGAAGACTTGAAGCAGGCTATGAGAGACAGAGACAAGACTCGCCTGTCCGTGTTACGGATGGTCAAGTCTGCGGTTAAATATCGGGAAATTGAGGCTCTGCATCCACTCTCGGACGACGAGGTGACAGCGGTGCTTCGCAAAGAAGTCAAGCAGCGACAGGATGCGCTGGAAACCGTGCAAGGTACAGATCGTGCAGATTTTATAGCGGCGCTCCAGGCTGAGCTTTCGGTGTTATATACGTATTTACCTGCGTCTCTATCGGAAGAGGAGATTCGTGTCATCGTCAGCGAGATTGTGGCTGAGGTGGGAGCATCGTCGCGCGCTGACATGGGTAGGGTGATGCCCGTTGTCATGGCCCGCGTTGGTGCGCGAGCGGAAGGCAAAACGGTGAACAGGGTCGTTCAGGAGTTCCTGTCTGGCCTGTAACTTTCAAGAGTTTCGAGCGAAAACGACTGCCGAGGATCATTCGGCAGTCGTTTTCCTATGCCTGCAGTGCGTAATAACTTGAGCGGACAGCGCATAAACGTCAGTCGAGGAGGGATGTCCATGAAACGTCAGTGGCGAGAGAGGACCGAGCGCATGGCTGCCGAACTGCTGGAGGTTCCCAAGGACACCCTCGAACACGTGCCTCGTATAACGATGATTGGGAACCTGCAGATCGTCATTGACAACTACAGGAGCATTTTGACGTTCGAAGGAACGTCCGTTCGAATCGCCCTGGCCAAGGGCGAAGTGGCGATTCGTGGTGAGGAACTGGTTCTCAAGGTGATCGTTTCGGAGCAGATCGTGATCGAAGGGATCATCTTTGGCGTCGATTTTAGACCCGCGTGATGAATGTCCAAGCATCACGGGCAAGCATGAGCGGCAAGTATGAGTGGAATGAAAAACCCGCTCGTCAGGATTCCTATGCTGTGCCCGTCGCGAGTTCGGCGCAGCCGTGTCTGAGCAGGGGCACAGCATAGGAATCCGGCTGGCAATGACACTTTTTTTGGAGACAGATAGGGGGGCTGCCTGTGGCTGTTCGGATATCAGAATTCTTGAGCGGATCAGTTCGCGCACGGATCATCGGAGATCCCAACAAAAAGGTGCTGAGCGCCCTGATCGCTCAGGAAGTGCCGCTCTACGATGTCCATTCTCTGGAGGATCACAGGTATGACCTGACATTGAACTTGCGCCATGTGTGGGCACTGATCGCGGTTACCCGAGAAATATCGGCGAAGCTGCGATTTCTCGACAAATTTGGCTTGCCCTTTGTATTGTGGCGCGCGGGCAGGCGCAAGGTGTTTCTTGCAGGCGCTGCCTTCTTTGTGGCTGCTCTCTATGTGCTGTCAAGCTTCATCTGGCATGTGCAAATTGCGGGCACCGATCAACCGGAAGCCATCGCGACGGCGCTGGAGAAACTGCATATCTATCCGGGGGGCCTTCTGTACAAAGTGCTGGACCAGGATTCTGTGCAGATGGCTTTACTTGACGCATTGCCCGACATCTCCTGGATAGGCGTGCGCATTTCCGGCACATCCGTGTACGTGCGGGTGATCCCTCGAACTCCGCTGGCGCCGCCAGTGCACACAGAACCACAAAATATAGTGGCCGCAGATCCGGGTGTGGTCGCCAATGTCCTGGCGGATCATGGACAGGCGCTCGTGAAACCCGGTCAGTTCGTGCCGCAGGGAACCGTTCTGATCTCTGGCATTCTGGAAGACGGTAAAACTGTACACGCCGACGGTCAGGTCAGGGCGATCGTGTGGTACAGAACGGACCTCACATTACCCCTGCAAACTGTGGTGGATACGCTTACGGGCGCCTACGTGCAGCATGACTACCTCATCATTGGCGGACTTCCAATACAGGTGTGGGGATTTTCCCACCCTCCATACAAGTACACAGAGATCCAGAGCCACGACACGCCGGTGACCATGGGTGACGTCAGGCTCCCGTTGGTCTGGCGCGTCGAGAAGGTATATGAAGCGCAACCGCATAAAACCGTATGGACGTTGAAATCCTTGATAGACCGGGGGTTGCACTTCGCAGCCAAGGATGTTCTGGCCGGACTATCCGGTGAAGCCAACGTTCTGCGACAAAACGTTTTGCAGCGCAAAGTCGAGCATGGTAATCTATATATGACGGTTTGGACAGAGGTGCTGCAAGATATTGGCACTCCCCAACCGATTGCGTCGCAGCCGGCTAAACAGTAAGGGCGTTGCATCAGGCTCTGCGCATGGTGTACGGAGGAGATGGGAGCGCTATTGGCTGAAAGAAGTGCGATTTCGCGCAAACTCGTATTGCGCGACAACGACGAAGCACGCGCGATCTTCGGTCCGCGCGATGTTTTTGTACGCATATTGGATGATTCGTTCAGTTGTCGGGTCATCAATCGCGGTAACGAGGTAATCCTCCAGGGTGACGACATGGAGATCGAGCAGGCGGAAACGCTGATCGACGTTTTGACGCAACTCACGCGAAAGGGCCACCTCCTTTCTGAACGTGATATTCGGTATGCGATTGAATTGCAAAAACAGGGGAATCTGAGTCAGATGCTCGATCTGTTTCTGGAGGATCTGGCCGTCAATTTTAAAGGCAAAGCGATTAAGGTCAAGACGCTCGGCCAGCGCAAGTATGTGGATGCCATCCGGAGATCCGACATCGTGTTTGGCGTTGGACCAGCCGGCACAGGAAAGACCTATCTGGCGGTTGTTCTGGCGTATCTGTTTCTTAAAAAGGGCGATATCAAGCGCATTGTGCTTACGAGGCCCGCTGTTGAGGCTGGGGAGAATCTCGGTTTTTTACCCGGCGATCTTCAGGAGAAGGTCGATCCTTATCTGCGCCCGTTGTACGACGCTCTTCATGATGTCATGGGTCCGGAACAGTTGGCGCGTTCCATGGAGCGCGGACTGGTCGAAGTCGCTCCGCTGGCCTATATGCGGGGACGTACTTTAGAGGATGCTTTTGTCATCCTGGACGAGGCGCAAAACACTACACCGGAACAGATGAAGATGTTTTTGACACGCCTTGGCGTCGGCTCCAAAATGGTGATCACAGGCGATATTACCCAGATTGATTTACCGCGCGGCAAACGGTCGGGATTGCGCGAGGCGATGCGAATCCTGACAGGCATCGATGAGATTGCCTTCGTGTTTCTGGAGGAGGCTGACGTGATTAGACACCAACTGGTGCAGAAAATTATCCATGCCTACGCAGAGGATGAGGTCGAGCGTTAATGAAGAGCGGCAAGAAACGCATGACATCGTTCGCCGCTCTGGCGAAAGGCTATAACTTGCGAGCAAGCGCACGTTTTCGCTGGAGCGTCTACGCGGTTCTGACCATGGGTCTGTTCTTTATCCTTGTCGGCACCGTGCTTCCCATGCGGTATAATCTGGCTGTGGGTCAGGTCAGTCAGACTCTCATCAGGGCTCCGATCGACGCCGTCGATACGCACGCCACTGCAGTTGCGCGACTGGCTGCGGCCGCGTTGGTGCCTCCGCAGTACAACATCAATCCCGCAACGGAACAGCAGGCGCTCGGCGCGCTGGACAGGCTGTTCAACGCGGTGAGCAGCGTGCGCGCGAACCGTGGACTGACGCCCACTGAACGTCTGACAGAGTTGCGTGCGATAGCCCCGAAGCGGCTGGCCAATGCCGTGTTGAATACTCTTCTCACTCAGAAAGCAAGCCAACTGGTGGTCGTGGACAGCGCGGTCGTACGCATCGTGCAGCAGTTGCTGCAGGCGGATTTCTCCACCAGTGACATGCGGCACGCCTCTCTGATCGTCGATCAGCAACTCGTCACTTTGCCGGCCGATGCGCCCACCCGCCTTGTTATTGGACAGATCGTGCTGTCCGTGTTGCAACCGAATCTGGTCTACAATGCGGTGTTGACGCAGGGCGCGCGATCCGCGGCACAGCGCAGCGTACCGGACGTATGGATTAATCGGGGCGATGTGATTGTGCGTAGGGGACAGTTGATCACGCCAACAATCATGAGTCAGTTGCAGGATCTCAAGCTGTTAAAGACCGAGCCTGACTACGGCATATATGCTGGCTATTTCTTCTTCGTGGCGATTCTGGTCCTTGCTACCGCGGCCTTTATACAGTTGCGCCGCGCTCGTGTGGCCCGCGATAACGTTTACCTGATTCTGTATGCGATGATCATCTTGTTGCTGGCTGTGGGGATTCGCCTGGCGCAAGCGGCGGTGCAGGTAGGACTGCCATCTGACGTATCCTACGTCATTCCGGTGGCGATGGCAAGTATGATGATCACAATGTTTTTCGGCACATCGCTCGCGATGCTTTCGTCTGTTCTGTTGGCTCTCTTGACCTGCGCCGCGTTTGGTTTTGAGTTTCAGCATTTCTTCACGCCCCTGCTCAGCGCCCTTGGGGCGACGATGGCAATGACGCGCGTCCAGCACAGGAGCGTTTTCATGCGCGCCGGATTTTTGGCCGCCGGACTCAATGTTTGCGGTGTGACGATCATGCATTTCCTGCTTACATCTACGACGGCGGGACTGCATCAACTGGGTTATGATGAGGTTTATGCCGTGATGGGCGGTCTCCTGTCAGCCGTGTTGACCATCGGGTTAATGCCCTTTCTGGAGACGGCGTTCGGGGTCACCACTCACATGGGGTTGCTGGAACTGGCCAACCCCAACCATCCACTGTTGCGACGCCTGCTTCTCGAGGCACCGGGAACGTATCACCACAGTCTCATCGTCGGCAATCTGGCGGAGTCGGCCGCTGAGACAGTTGGCGCCGATCCACTCCTTTGCCGCGTGGGCGCCTACTACCATGATGTCGGGAAGATGAAGCGACCCCTGTTTTTTGTGGAGAACCAGGTGGCGGGAGAGAATCCACATGACAAAGTAGCGCCCAATCTGTCCTACCTGATTGTGACTTCACATGTGTCGGATGGGTTGCAGATGCTGGAGGAATATAAACTGCCGGAGCCGATTCGAGATATCTGCGCAGAACATCACGGAACCACCGTTCTATGGTATTTTTACAATAAGGCAGTGGAGGAAGACAAACACTCGACGCCTGACATGGATCAGTATCGGTATCCAGGCCCGCGTCCGCAGTCCAAGGAGGCTGCCATCGTCATGATGTGCGATGCGGTTGAGGCGTCTGTCCGTTCGATTGGGAAACCTACGCCACAGCGCATCGAAGCCATGATTCGCAAGATCATCAAAGACAGGCTTCAGGATGGGCAACTCGACCAGTGTGATATCACGCTGCGGGATCTGGATCGAATGGTTGCGGCGTTCATGCGCACGCTGCAGGGAATTTATCATGAGCGCATCGAGTATCCAGAGTCTGCGAAAGCCTTGGAAGCGCGGGCCCGATGACTTCACCATTGGACAGGGATTACCCTGTTGGAGGAATGTGCGTGACCCCGAAGAGCGAAGATCTGACTGTGAGATTGGCGAGTGAAATCGAGGGCGCGGAGTTGACGGAACACGTTATGCTGGAGATCGCATCGCATGTGTGCGCCGAGATTTTTGAGCGCGAAGAGTTGACTCCGGCTGAAGTGTCCATTACGGTCGTGGATGATGAGGCGATTCGGGAACTCAATCGCCGCTACCGTGGGCTGGACGCTTCTACCGATGTCCTGTCGTTTGCGCTGCTGGAGGCAGAGGGAGAACCTCAGGGCGCCGAGGATGATCCGGTGCAAATACTCGGTGACATCGTCATCAGTTGGCCCACGCTGCGATTTCAGGCGGCGGAGTATGGGCATAGTATAGAGAGAGAATTCGCATTCCTGATCGCGCATGGATTCTACCATTTGCTTGGCTATGATCATCAAACGCCAGAGGCTGAACATGACATGATGCTTCGGCAGGAAACGGTGCTCAGTGATCTGGGCTACCTGCGCTGATGAAAAAGATATTGGGAAGTTTCCGCTATGCGCTTGACGGTTTGGCTTACGCCCTTGTCACTCAGCGCAATATGCGCATTCACTTTCTTGCGGCGTTTATCGTAGTGCTGCTCTGCACTGTGACGCAGGTGGATGTTCTGGAAACCATTACTGCCCTGTTCTCTATTTCACTGGTCATTACATTGGAACTGGTCAACACCGCGATCGAGCATGTCGTCGATCTTGTCACAAAGGAATTCCATCCTTATGCCAAGGTCGCCAAGGATGTAGCCGCTGCCGCAGTGTTCGTGGCGGCCGCCAATGCGGTGGCTGTCGCCTACATGATTTTTTACGACAAATTGGATCCCGTTCGCTGGCGTCCATTGGCCACGTTGCTGCGTCCGCCGTTTCTGGGGGTGCTTTTGGTCGGACTGTTATGTCTGATTGTCGCAACGTCGGGATATGCTGTACGATTGCGGCAGACAAGGAAGGGTGAACGGGTGAGTGGATCTTCGTGAAATGGAAGAGCGTCTTTTGGACAATGCCCGCGCCGCCATGGAGCGGGCCTATGCTCCCTACTCAGGTTTTGCCGTAGGGGCGGCGATTCTTACGGACACGGGAAACATCTATGCAGGATGCAATATCGAAAACGCATCCTATGGATTAACAAATTGTGCAGAACGAACCGCAGTGTTTCACATGGTTATGGCTGGCGATCACACTGTGAAGGGGATTGCAGTCATCGCTGATACACTTCAGCCCGTATCCCCGTGCGGCGCGTGCAGGCAAGTCCTCGCCGAGTTTGGGTCAGGGACCGCCCCTGTGCTCATGGCGAACCTGCACGGTGACATCCGGCGCGCCACGCTCGGCGAATTGCTCCCTTACGCCTTTTCCGGAGAGGACATGGACGCGCATGAAGAGTGAGAAAAAGTCGGGGTTTGTGGCGCTCATCGGTCGTCCCAACGCAGGGAAATCAACGCTGATCAACCGTCTGGTAGGGCAGAAAATTGCCATTATGTCCGATAAGCCTCAGACTACCCGCACCCGGATTCGCGGCGTTTTGACGCGCGACGAGGGGCAGATTGTCTTTCTGGATACGCCGGGGCTGCATAAACCGCGGCACAGGCTCGGTGAATATATGGTTGACGTTGCTGAACATTCGATCCGCGATGTTGATTTGGTTGTCTGCGTCGCAGACGCTGCCGAGGGTTCCGCTGCGAGTGACCAGTTCATACTGGACAAGATTGCGGCCGCGCAGGCGCCGGCGATTCTCGTTCTCAATAAGATCGACCTGCTTGCCAAAGAGAGACTGCTCAAACTGATAGAAACATACAGCGCCATGCATTCGTTTCTGGCGATTGTGCCAATCTCTGCGGCGACTGGCGAACAGGTCGAGACACTGGTGAAACTGATCTATGAACAGTTGCCGGCCGGCCCGTATTTTTATCCGGAAGACGTGGTCACGGATCACCCGGAACGATTTATCATCAGTGAACTGATCCGGGAAAAAGTTCTGCTTCTGACTCGCGAGGAAATTCCGCATTCCGTCGCCGTCGGCATCGAACAACTGGAGTTCCGGGAGGATCGCAATGTCCTTTATGTGAACGCGATCATTTATACGGAACGCGATTCGCAAAAGGCCATTTTGATCGGCAAGGGCGGAGAAATGCTTAGGCGCGTAGGCAGTTTGGCCCGTCGTGACATTGAGAGTATCTTTGGCTCTAAGGCTTTTCTGGAACTCTGGATCAAGGTCAAGAAGGATTGGCGAAATCAGCCTCACATGTTGCGAACACTTGGTTTCGAGAGTGAATAGGAAGTCGTTCCAATTACTTCTTTGCATAGCCACCCTTGTGTTCTAGTCATGCTATAGGGGGACGCGATGGCGACGGATCATCCGTATTGTCCATGCGCGAAACCCTGAGTTTTCCTGGCCGGTGCAGAAAGGATTGATCGCCATGCGAGATTTCCTGTGGAACTATTTCTCCAGAACAGGGGAAATTGACGCCTATCTCCTGTATAAAGAGCACGAGGCAGTGACCCAAGGTGAAACGACATCAGCGGCGCAGGATGAGAGAGCACAAAGCTAGACCGGAGACTTTCGTCCTCCAACCGCAAGCGCCGTATGCATACCCAATTGGATCGAAATACTGATCATGCGAAGAGGCAGGGCGGGCAGGAACATTTGATACGGCCGCGGGTGGCCGCAGGCGCAGATTGCGGGGTATTTTCATGTTAGAGAGCCTTCAGACCCTCGTGTTGCAGGCGCGGCCATACGGTGAAGCGCATCGCCTTGTTACCTTGCTGACCAGGGAGCGTGGCATTGTTCGGGCGATTGCACACCGCGCCCAACTGCAGCATAATCAACTGTACGCGCCCACTCAGGAACTGGGACGCAGTCTTCTGCAGTTGCGACTGACTGGAGACTCTTTGGCGACAGTGACCCAAGGAACTCTGCTGGACAATTATACAGAATTGCGTGTGGATATGGAGAAACTCGTCTATTCGTCGGCCGTCATGGAACTGTTGCTTAACGTGGGGGGGAGCGGCGGGCTCGTATCGTCTGTCGATCTCTTTGACGATGTGATCGCGGGACTAGACCGGATGCGCCAATCGTTATCGCCGCGTTTCGTGCTGGCTCATCTGCAGTTATCGCTCTTGCCCTGTTTCGGTGTGGCTCTGGCGATCTCCGATTGTGCGCATTGCGGTGCGAAACTGGAGTGTTCAACGGGATTCAGCTTTGAGAGCGGCGGTTTTGTGTGCGCGGACTGTGCACTACGTTCCGCCGAACTGAAACTCATAACCCTTGTTCCCGGAGTATGGCGGGTTATGAGGCAGATGACTGGACAAAGGATAGGGCAGACCGGCCGCGTCAGTCTGCGCCCCGAAACCGAAGAACAGATAAGCGCATTGTTGACGGTTTGTCTAAGGGATTACGCAGGCGTTTCGTCGCGTTCACAGCGCGTCGCCGAACAGCTCAAGGAACTGTATGGTCAGCCTCTGGGGAGAAACCAGGAATGTGCGGAAAAGGAGAGGCTTGGGGATGCTTGATTTTCAGACCATGATCGCGAAATTGCATTCGTTTTGGACCCGTCACGGGTGCATTGCGGTGCAGCCGTATGACGTGGAGACGGGCGCCGGAACCATGAATCCGATGACTTTTTTGCGGGTGCTCACGGGCGATGACTGGCGGGTCGCCTATGTCGAACCGTCGCGGCGGCCAACGGATGGGCGTTATGGAGACAATCCCAATCGACTGTATCAGCATCACCAGTTTCAGGTGATTGTAAAGCCGTCTCCCGATGACGTTCAGGAACTTTATATCGCGTCTCTTGAGGAACTTGGCATCATCGCTGAAGAGCACGACATCCGTTTCGTTGAAGACAACTGGGAAGCGCCGACGCTCGGCGCCTGGGGGCTCGGTTGGGAAGTATGGGTGGACGGCATGGAGGTTACCCAATTCACCTATTTTCAGCAAGTTGGGGGCATTGACGTAAGGCCAGTGGCCGTTGAGATCACTTATGGGCTGGAACGACTCGCCAGCTATATTCAGGATGTGGAAAGCGTGTACGATCTCGTTTACGCGCCGGGGGTGAC
>JAJZCB010000096.1 GCA_021846285.1 Bacillota bacterium | reverse complement strand
CCGTCTGGAACAGAAAAACCTCATCCGTCGAATGCCTGATCCGGCAGATCGGCGTGTAAACTGCATTTTTCTCACGGAACAGGGAAAAGCGCTTCAGGAAAGCCTGTCCGGCACAGTAGACTTTGTGAACGAGAGGACATTGCAAGGACTCTCCCTGGACGAAATCCAAACCCTGAAGCAACTTCTGACCAGGGTATACAAGCCGTAGTCGGTTCCTCGGACTACGGTCTGGAGAAACTAGAGTCTAGCTCCCTGCGTCGAACGGAGATTTCGCCGAAATCGGCTGGCGATCCGGCGAAATCGGTTGGCAGTCCGGTCGAACACGGATGGAGATTCTGCGACCGCCCGACAGACAGTTCCTGAACGCCGTTTCAGTGACTCGCGCGCGCTGCGCCCGAACCAAACGCCGACGGCGGCGTCTGCTTAATCGTGAACGAGAGCGCCATCGAGACCGTTCCGGCCAGGAAACTCGCCCAAAACATGCTCCCATAGTGGCCGCCCGACGCATGGATGAAAAATCCGGCCAGAGGCGCCGCCACCAACAACCCGACAGCCTGAGCAATCCCAAATATGGCGTATAGTCGCCCGTGCAGTTCCTGCGCCCCAGCAGTTCCGACGGCCTCGCCAGCCACTTGCCTCTCAAGGAGATCCGCCGCCAACGCGTACGAAATGATTTGAATCCCGCCCCAAAGAACTCCCCCGACCGCAAGCAGAATGTAGAGAATGATCAGCGATTTCGTCGGCACAGCCGCCAGAGACACCAAAGCAAACAGTCCTAACATCACGCCCATTGAGTCGCGCGGCGAAAATCGCGAATAGAGACGGCCGAACCACAAGGCGGTGACCACGCCCGTGATCGTGAAGATCGACATTCCGATCGCGGAATCAAACACCGTGCCTCCCACCCCGTGCACGATAAATAATGTAAAGAAAGAAGCGATCGCCTCAAACGCAACCCAGGACAGCGCCTGCACCATGTAGAATTTGGCGAGATCTCCGCGCAAGAGCAACGCCCACGACGCGCCGACTCCGCCCACACCTGTTGCCGTCGAGGCGCCTTTCGCTCCCGAATCGGCCACGGCTTTCGCACCCTCCGCCGTTTCCCCAGCCTCCGCAGCAGCGACGCCGTTGATGTCAACTCCAGCGCGCGTCGTATGCGCCTTTTGCCAACCGAGCTCCAACTGATCGACAGTCGGTTCGCGAACCGTCAATACAGTGAGCAACCCTCCTGACAGAATCAGAAAAGACGCGAAGCCAAACGCAAACGGGTGCCCCAAGTACTCCCACATCATCGGGATCACCAGGAATGAAACGAGATTCCCGATCTCCCACCACAGATTCAAATATCCCGAAGCCATCCCCCGCCTGGATTCGCTTACCAAATCCGGCATCCAGGCCAAGTAAGGGCTCACTGATAGCTGTTGAAAGAAATAAAACGCGACGAGAATCCAGATAGCCGCCGTCGCAGAACCGGCATAATAAAATGCCATCCAGCTCAAGGCAGAACCCGGAAAAGCAACCCACAGATAGGCTTTGCGCCGCCACCCCGGTCGCTTCGTTCGATCGCTCAGCCACCCGGTGACGGGGAGAAACACCAAGCCAAACAGACCTTCAAGTCCCAGAACGATCCCTATGACCTGAGGTTGCACCTGCAAGGTCGCCAACATGGCCCCTGTGAATACCTTGTTCGCACCGAACCCGATGTTGCGGCCGAACCCCGCTGCTCCCAATCGATGAATCTCGCCAGCGTCAAATGTACTGTCGACAGTGTTGACAAGTGCGCGATCTTCCATGACACCCCTCCGGCCACAATGCCCTGTATGATTTTTCCTTCATTATAACAGAGCATTCGCTGAGAATCGCCATCTTTTTTTCAGACCACGAGACGTCAACATTGCAAGTCACAAGTCGCAGGTCACAATTAACAAGTCACAAGTCGCGCCGTTCAAAACGCCACACCGCGAGAGCCAGTACCGCCGCAAGGTAAAACACAGCGTAAACGACGAGCGCCGAACTCGGCGGTTGCGCCGCGCCAAACGGGCCCGCAAATCCGCCGAAGGCTGCGGCAAGAGGTCCACCGATGACATGCAGAGCCCGACGATAGAGCCCGTCGCTCGGCAGGATCAAGTTGGTCACCACTCCCGCATACAAGAACCCTGCCACGTGTTGCGGCGCCATGGCGACAATCTGTTCCGCGGAGCCGGCGAGGAACGCCGCGCCGAAAAGAATCGCCACCACCACACCGTTCGCCACTGCCGGAAAAAACGTTGATCCGCAGAGTGTGGCGGCCGAAATCACCCAAGCCTCCAACACAAAGAGCATCCACGCCTGCACGGAGTATGTCGTCACGATCGGCACCGTCGAAAACCACTGGTGAACTTCCGCCATCAAACCAAACAGCACAATCGTCACAAACACGGCCTGCACAAAAGCAAACCCCGCCCACTTTCCGAGGATCACCTCGTAGCGCCGAATAGGCCGCGGGATGATGGCCGCGAGCAGCCCCTGCTCCACTTCCCCGGAAACAGCCCCCACCATGGAAAAGATCGAAAAGAAAGCGATCAGAAAATAGACAAAAAACAACCCCAAATACTGCGACCCTATTCCCATTCCAAAGAGGGCTGTCGTGCTTGATTGAACATAGGACGGCGGTATCGAGTCATGCATCGCCCGAAGCAAGAACCAAAAGAGCGCAAAAAAAGCCGCGGTCATCAACACCGTCGCCGGCAGCAGGCGTTTGCGCCAGGTTTCAAGCACCGTCAGTCTAACGATGGTCCACATCGGGCTCCCCACTCTCGCGCAAGGTATCGAGAAACCAGTCCTCCAAAGACTGGAGCACAGGTTCCACTTCGTAAACATCCACTCCATATTTGGCGAGCGCCCGGTGAATGACAGGCAGCCGCTCCCGGCCGCCGTCCAGATGAATGATTCCCGATTGGCGCGACGCATCCGCCACCGTCAAGCCTTCCAGCTCAGACAGGGCCGCGATGGCATCGGCATCCATCGCGCCCACGCCAATCCGGTACCTTGGTTTTTCGCCAAGAATGTCCGCCATATCACCGACATACCGAATTCTTCCCTTGCCAATCAAGGCGACTCGATCACACAGCCCCTGCAAGTCGGACAGCAAATGGCTGTTCAGAAACACCGTCTTCCCCTCTGCGCGCAGCTGCCGCAGAAGATCCGTGACGTCCCGCCGTCCAACCGGGTCCATGGCCGATGTGGGCTCGTCCAGGACGAGCAGATCCGGCGCGCCCACGAGAGCAGCCGCCAGTCCGAGACGTTGCTGCATGCCCTTGCTGAACGCGCGAACCCTATCGCGCGCGCGTGACTCCAGCCCGACGACGGCAAGCACACGCAGGATCTCCGTCCGATCCGCCTCTGTCCGCTTCGTCAAGCGAGCGTGCAGTCGCACCACTTCTTCCGCAGTCAGCCACTCCTGATAGCGAAACAGTTCCGGCACGTAACCCACCCTGCGACGCGGCGCGAGTTCCGTGTTCGGGCGTCCGAACAGCCGGACGAGCCCCTCAGTGGGATGAACCAGCCCGAGGATCATTTTGACAAATGTACTCTTTCCCGCCCCGTTAGGCCCGAGGAAACCAAAGATTTCCCCGGGCCTGACCACCAGGCTGACGCTGTCGCACGCCACCGTTTTACCGTAGCGTTTCGTGAGAGCCAGCGTTTGAATCGCGTATTCGGAAGGCGAACCTCGCTCCTGGATCACGGAAACAGTCCCTTCGTTTGCGCCAGAAACGCGGCCGCAGTATGTCCGGTCATCGTCTCATAGGACGCCGTCCACTCGCAGATCACTCCGTGATTCAACCAAATGAGAGTATAGCTGTTTGGCTGCGTAACGTTTGTTCCCAGCACGGCTGGCATGCCGTGAAAGGTCATGGACTGCGTCTGGCCAGAAACAGTCGGCAAAAAGAGCGTGTCGGTCCAATTGCTGGCGCCGGCAATCGCCTCTTTCAGCGTGGAAGGCAGCATCGGCAACGCGAGAATGGCATTCTTGATCTGTGCCATGTTCACGCCGCTCTGCACGGTTACGACGGGAGTGCGCGTTTCGACGAGGGTGTACGACATGGCGCCAGACGTTGTCCCAGACGTTGTCCCAGACGTTGTCCCAGACGCTGTCCCAGACGTTGTCCCAGACGCTGGGCCGTTCGGGCCGACATAGCTCCCGGCGTTAAACATCGCCGGAACCTGCACCTGAATCGGAACCCCGTTCACACTCTGCGGAAACAGCTCCGTGCCTCCATAGGCCTGTATCGCTGCGTTGATATTGCTGACGTTCAGGCGAATCACCGTCTCGCCAGGCGACACCGCGTTTACCGCGGTCGCCGAAGCCAAATCAGGAATCGACGTCGGCCACAGATCCGGCAATCCAGTCGCGGTTGCCGCCTGGGCGACGCTCAGATTGGACGTGAAATGACTCGACTGAACCGTGTCAAAGGATCCCATTTGGCTGATGCTCAGCTTGCCCTTCTGGGTGAACACCTCTTTCAGGCGGGAAATGTCATTTTGCGTCAATTGAACGGCCTGCAGGTTTTGGACGCGGAACGTGTGCAAGAACGCAGCCAGCACACCCCTTGCCGGAGTGGCGGCCAAGATGCCAGTCACGGCGACAGCCGCTGTGGACGCGTAAACCCAAGCCAAGACTGGACGGCGCCTTCGCCTTTGCCCGCCCGCTCGCGCCGGGCGGCCTCCGATGCCAGTTGCGCTCGTGCCGACAGCCTCTCGCACGCCGCCCGGAACAGCGGCGGCCGGGTCGCCCCAACGACCAGCCGCTCGCGCCCCGCTTACGCCCGCCACGCTCGCGCCGCCCGCTGCGTCGACGGCGTTTGCGCTGATTCCCACGAGCGCCGCCACCTCGACAAGGGTTTTCCCGCACTCGATACAACCTTCCAGATGTGCGTCCATCTCACTGTAAAGCGAATCGTCAGTCTCCCGATCCAAGAAGCGCAACCACTGATCCTCCGTGTAACACGCCGTGCTCATCGACCTCGTCCTCCTCTCGCTCATACTCTCGTTTGAGTTTTTTCATCGCGCGCAACAACAGAGTTCCCACCGTCGCGTCGTCCACACGGAGCGACTGCGCAAGTTCCCGGTAAGAGTATCCGGAATAACGCAATTCGAGCGCGCGCCGATCCCGTTCGGGAAGACAGCCAAGAGCCTTGCGCAAACGTTCCTGGTCCGTGCGAGTCTCCCATTCCTGCTCCGCGGAAGGCGCGACGCCCACGCAAGGCTGCACCCTCAATCGGCGATCCCTTCGCTCTCCCGCCGTCTGCGAACGCAGTCGATCATAGCAGATGCGAACCACGACGGTCCGCAGCCACGGCGCTGCCCGGACGACGCGGTCACCATCCGATAACCCGCGCAAGAACGCCTCTTGTACGACATCCTCTGCAGCGGACCAGTTGCCAACGATTCGCACGGCCAACCGCACAAGACTCTCAAACTCGCTGTCATAGAGTCGATGCCATTCACTCTCTGTCAGTCGCCTGACGTCTCCAATCGCCTTTTCCAGTCTCTTTCCCTCCCCTCTGTCTATAAGACGGATCACCCGCACTCTATATAGCATTACGGATAAGAACTGACCATTCACGCGGACCTCTTTAACGCCAAGAGCGCCACAGTAACCAGAATACAGAGCCCGCCAAACAACGCCGGCATTCCCATGCGCACGTTCAGAAACACCATGGCGACCACCGCTGAGGAGAGAGGTTCTGCGCAGGCCAGAAGACTGGTTTCTGACGGCGATATGTATTTGAGGCTGGAGATATACAGATAAAAGGCCAATAGGGTTCCGAATACGACTACAAATCCCACTAACCACCACGCATCCGATGATCCGTGCCCGACAAAATGCCAGGGTTGGCTCTTGCAGGCCATGGCGAACCCTCCAACCAGCATGGACCACCCGACGATGGTTGCGGGGCCATACCTTTGCAACAAACCATTTGGGTACAGAGTATAGAACGCGAGAGCAAGAGCCGAGAGCAATCCCCATGCCACTGACCCTGCTGGGACTGAAAATCCGCGCCACTGACCGTCAGTCACCAGCAGAAACGTGCCGAGCAGCGCCAGGAAAACGGCCGCGAACTCCCACACATTCGGCATACGACGCCGCTTCATCGCCAGATAGACCGTGATCAGCACCGGCCCCAAATACTGCAGCAGTGTTGCCGTCGCCGCATTTCCGTCCGCTATCGACGCAAAATATGTGTATTGAACGCCGAGCAGACCAAAGATGCCAAACAGGACCACGCGAACGGCGTCCCTCCCATTCCTCCACACGGCAATGACGCGGGTGAAACTGGAGCGGGATATAACGAGAAGCAACAGCAGCAGGCCCGACGCAATCATCCGAATGGTCACAAGCCACGCCGGACTAAACCCATCATATTGAAACAGAACCTGCGCGGCCGTTCCAGACACTCCCCACAGAACGGCCCCGCTGAGCACCATAAGAATGCCTTTCATTCGTCCGTTATTGGCAGACAACTGACTCCCGGTCAGAACGCTTATCTCAGCCTGCTCCACAACCAGTCTCCCCTCGTTTCATGTCCGCCCGCGACAAGGAAAGACGGAACACGGAAGGCGGTTTATCGTCTTGGGCGAAGTCCGGGCCATGTGTCTCGCGTACGTCACGGGTTACCGAGCTTATCATCATGGTGACCGCAATTGCGAACAACAAGAGTATCCGGCTCTCCATAATGGAAGGTCAACCGGATGTTCATCGTGGCGCTCGCCTCAAACACACGCCCGTATCCTTCCATTTTTCTCGTGCGTAATGAGGGATGTTCCGCGTTGACAGTCAGCAGTTCGAGCGCCTTTTGGATTGCCTTGCGTGAATGGGAATCCAACTTTCGAAAACTCTCTATAAACCGATCCGTAAGATATAGTTGCATGGTTCAATCCTCATCAAATTTGGCAAAATAGTCCTTCAATTCCTCTTGCGAACCAATCATTTGAAACCGTCCGCCGTGATAATCTTCTTCTGCTTCTTTCTCCATCGCTTGCCATGATTCCGTCCAAAACCATGCTTGCGAACGCGGAATTGAAATCATCGGCTCAATGACAATACGACCTTGTTCATCAAGTTCAATGAACAAGGGATCGCCCTCTTCCAGATGCAACCGTTCCATGATTGACTTGGGAAGAGTGATCTGCGATAGATCTCAAATATCATCCTATAAGCATGAGATGGAAAATGCAAGTCTGCAATCACCCTGCAGAAGAACCATACTGGTACATACGCTTACTTGGCAGTCTGCAACAACCGACGCCGATCAATCCAGGCCAAGACCGCGATACAGTTCCCGGAGTACATCGGCCAGCGATTGATCCATGACTGCTGATAGCGCCCGGTCTGGCAGATCCTTTGCCGCCACCCCATACAAGATGTACTTTCCTGACGCGATGTCTCCAATGAGACCCACATCAATCAAGGCGTGCGGCAGCCCACCTGTCATATTCCACTGCCGATACGACGGAATGCCCTCCGTCTTGTCCGCTTGGCGCACCAGTCCAGCAACAACCGGTTCCCACAGTTCGGAGTTTGTCTGAAATCCTGTGATCGCTCTCTGCACCAACCTGACCATAGCATCGAGCCGGCCAATGTTGCGGCTCTCGCTTCTCGGTTCTGAATCCACGTGGATGGCCGGAGCCCAGCACAATATGAAATGACTCAGGTCACGCCATCCCCCGACTCGATTCGCGATCGCGTTCGCGCAAGACTGGTCGTGGCAGGCAATCATGACTTCTACCACGCGCCGCAGCGTGTATTGACGCTGACCCTGCAAATGCGGATACAAGACGTGACTATCCTCCCGAGGATCGATGACAAGGCCGGAAATCTGGGTATCCCAAGTCAGTTCCCGCGCCTCCACTTTCGCCGCTATTGCCGCGCCAATCGCCAGTTTCGCTGCGCTGGCAAGCGGGAACTGCTCATCGGCGTTCCACTCACCCAGTTGACGACCGTCTGCGTCCAGCACGATCCATCCGACATATCCTGGCAATGATCGTAGTCTCCCCAGCACGTCATCTGCTCTCCTATCCGTCTCCATTCCCTCCCAAAACCGCACAGTATGATAGCAATATAGTATCGTATAATCATGTCATTCTGTGTCACTAATTATATGGAGGTCAACATTCTTGTCGCGAACGGTACGATTGCTTGAACTTCTGGTACGACTGCAGACCTTGCGCCAATTCACGGTTCAGGCATTGGCCGTCGAGTTTGGCGTGTCCAGACGAACCATGCTTCGAGACCTTCAGTCCCTCTCGGAACTCGGTGTTCCGCTTGCCGCCACATCGGGGCCACACGGAGGGTACCGCCTCATCAGAGAACAGCAACTGCCCCCACTGATGCTCACGGCAGATGAAGCGATTGCCCTTGTAGTGTCTTACGAGTCTTTACAGCAATATGCAGATTCCCCGTTTGATTTTGACAAATCAGCGGCTATGGCCAAGATTCAAGGCGCCCTGCCAATGAACGTGTTGCAGAGACTCGGTGCCGTACGGGCTCACCTGTCGATACTTGGATCACGCAAATCATACCAGGCTCCCTATCTTCGCGAACTCCTTGACGCAGCAATTAATAAGGTGCATCTACGCATTCGTTACGACTCCCGATCGGGGTTGTCTGAACGAATCATTTTCCCCTATGGTTTGTTTGCCGCCAATGAGATGTGGTATTGCGCATGTTTTGACTACAGGCGCAGTACCCACGTATCATTGCGGGCAGACCGTGTGATCGACATTGTAGATCGCGTCGACAATATGCCCATTCCCGCACAACTGTCACTGAGAGAATGGCTGTCCGCCGATGACCGATCTGCAAAAGACGCGCTGTCACTGCGCGTCCATGTCACCGCCGAAGGGATGCGCTATGCTGACTGGAGCTCCTTCGGCGATTGTCTGCAGCGGTTGGGGGATGGCACGGGAGTCATTGACATGATGATCCGGACATCGGATGTCGATTTCTACGCGCGCTTCTTTATTCGCATGGGTACGGACGCGATTGTGCAGTCTCCACACGAATTGCGTGCCGCGATTCGTGTTCGTCTAACCGCCTTGTTTCATCAATACGAAAACTAATACGGAAATTCATGACGCTACTTGTCACCAATCACCGCTATACTTGGCGTAGCCACCTGTGCAAGGCGGGCAGACGACAAAGCAAAGCGCTTTCGTACGGCTGTGACTGCCGCACACCATGAGAGAAAAGGGTGAATGATAGATGCGGGAAACCGAATTGGCTGTGGATGTCGAATTTCTACAAAAAATGATCAACGAAGATGGCCTGTTGCCGCGTACCGTATCCGCGTGGCCGCTCGTGCTGTCGCTCATCGAAAATTTCGCTTCTCCCGACGCGCATTTGCGCGACGAACTGTCTTACAGTCTGATCGCTCAACTGATTCTAAAGGGCAGTCTCGCGGGTGATCAGTACGAAGAGCTACTCAGGACCGCCGCGGATGAGGCGCATCTATTCTTTCGAATCGGCGAGACAGACAGCGATTCCGTGTTCATGCGCTCGTTTTCTGTCCTGCTTGTTCCGCTTGTGATTGGCCGGGTGAACCAAGCCGAAGCGTTGCCACAGGATCTGGTCCAGTCTGTCACCGAGAGCGTCCTGCGCTACGCATCATCAGAACGAGACTGGCGCGGATACGTTCCTGGCAAAGGTTGGGCTCATGCGGCCGCGCACACTGCGGATGCTCTCGGCGCCTGCGCGCTTCATCCATCAACCAGCGGGGAACAGGTAAAACGAATTCTGGAGTCCATTCGCCAGCTTGCGACGCTGCCGTCGCCTCTCGGTTATCTGGAGGATGATCGGCTCGCGATGACCGCCTTCTCCATCATCCAGAAAACCGGAGTCCATGAGTCAGTTGTGGACAGGTGGCTGGACTCGTTTCAATTACTGGACCTATGCGATCCGGATGCGATACTGGGCGGGGCCAATGCCGAACACTTCCTGCGCGGCCTATATTTCAGATTTCTCCATGCAGACCGCAGCAACGGCTGGCTCCCGAGAATCGAGTCTGCAGTGGCAAGATTTGATATATTCCAGATTCACGGATCCGGATAAGGTGTCGGGGTTCAACCGCCCATGTTCCAGTCGCCAACCCAGCAGTTTCTCAGTCCATCCACCTGCATCGCCCAGCACCCCCTGCCGCCGCGACCCCCGTTCGCGAGCGGCTGCCGACCCCCGCCCCCGCCGCATCATGCGTCGGGGGACGGATATTGACCGAGTTCAGCGATCTCTGCGCGCATGCGCGTGGCGTCCTCCTGCGTCACATCCGTCGTCATCGGCGGTGTCAGAACGCCGTCCAGCAACGTCCAGACAGCGCCGCGAAAGTGACGGGTGAACCAGCGATCATGCGACACCGCGATGACCGGTCCGGGAAATTCGTCCACCGCGCGCTCAAACTCCTCCATTACTGAAAAACTGACATAGTTGGTGGGCTCATCGAGCAAGAGCAGGTTGGGTCGCTCGGCCAGCAGACGCGCGATGATCAATTTGCGGGCCTGACCAGGACTCAGGCTGCCGACAGACAGGTTCATTTCGTCAAAGCGAAACAGTTGATAGGACAACAGAGTCGCGATGTGTTCCTCCCTGACACCCGGAAATTCCGCGCGAAAATATTCCAATACAGTGGCGCGCGGATCAGGAAACTCGTATTCTTGCCGAAGATATCCGATGCGCACATGTGAGGGAATGTGTACTTCCCCTTCCGCGAGGGGCGCGACGCCCGCAATGACATTCAGCAGCGTCGTCTTCCCGGCTCCGTTGGGGCCGGTGATCAACACACGATCCTTGCGCCCGAGCGCGAACGTCACCCGTCGCAAGATGCGCCGATCGCCGTTGCCCGCTACAGACACTCCAGACACTGCCAGCGCCAGTGAACTGTGAATGCGTTCCCGGGAGAAATCCCCCGCAAATCGAAGCGGATCGGGCGGTCTCGGCACTGGATCAGCCAATATTCTGTCCAGCAGAACCTCAGCGGACCGGATATTGCGTGAGATCACCGCCTGGACTTTTGCTCCGTGACGATTATACGCCATCTTGTTGTGATCGCCGGGCGGCGGATGGTGACCCACCTGATGCGGCTTCTCATGGATGCGCCGTCGCAGTGCGTGGATCTCCTCCTGCTGCTTTGCAAAGCGAATGTCCCACTGCCGGCGCTCGGAGCTTTTATGCGCTAGAAAGTCGTCGTAGTCGCCAGCATACGCACGCAGGCGATGATCGTGTTCATCGACTTCCAGGATAGCGCCGACTGTCTGATTGAGAAACTGCCGATCGTGCGATACGACAAGGAGGGCGCCCGGGAATGCGCGCAGATAGTCCTCCAGCCACTCCAGCATAGCCGCATCCAGATGATTCGTAGGTTCGTCCAGCAGCAGGAGATCAGGCGCGCCAATCAGAAGCGCCGCGAGTCCCAGCCGGGTCTTCTCTCCACCCGATAACGACGACACACGGCGCGCCACATCAATATCGGCGAGTCCAAGCCCGGCCAGCACAGTCTCTCTCCGATACTCCCATTCATAACCGCCGCGTTGTTCAAACCGCGCGGTGAGCTCCCCGTACTCTCTCATGACGCGGTCCAGCGATTCTGCCGGAACCATTCCCATGAGCGCCGCCAGATCTTCCAACTGTGTCGCCATCGTCAGCAGATCATGCTGCGCGTCGTCCAGGAACGAGTGAACCGTCTGCTCGCCGATGGGCGCAAGCGTCTGTGGCAGATAACCCCATTCGCGATCCCCGGCCATCGTGACAGAGCCAGAATCGGCCAGGATCATCCCTGTCAGGATTTTCAGCAAGGTGGACTTTCCCGCTCCATTTGCGCCGACAAGCCCCGCGCGTTCCCCACTGCCGAGTGTAAATGAAACTCGATCGAGGATCATCCTGTCTCCATACGATTTGCTAATGTCTTGCGCGATCAACACCGTCATGGACATCGCCTCCCTGGCATGCGAATCAAGGTTCGCCCACAACAAAAAAGCCGTGGTGCAGACGCCCCACGACAGACACACAGCCGCTTTGACAGTACATCTCGACGTCAAATAAGGCGGCCCCGTCTTTCCATGGATGCTTCAGGCGTGCGCAGACAATAGCCATGCGCGCCCGCCGCCCCTGTTGCAGCGGCGTCTGCATTCTGTGTCCTCGTTGTCACAGGCGCTCAGAATCCAAACGAAGTATCCATGGCGTCGACGGGATGCCACCTTTCCGTGTTCACATTGAATTCATGCTAAGTATACATCTTTCTCTATGCTTCGAGAAGTCATGCTCAGTATACACCTTTTTAAGCTCCGATCACTTCGATCACGACTTGATGGTCCTCAGACGACGCAGGCCCTCCAAACTCTACGGCCCTTTGCAGTCCGCGTAGGCCAGCGGTCGCATCCGCCTCGGTCCTTGCGTACACCGTCGCGATGGGTTCGCCTGCATTGAACGTCTTTCCAGGTTTGGCGTAACACAGCAGTCCCACCTCATGATCCACCGGGTCTTGCAGCCGTTGACGACCTGCGCCAAGCTCCAGGGTGACTCGACCGACAGCATGCGTGTCGATGCGTTGAACCGTCAGCATCCGATCTGCGACCCAGTCTTTACGATACGGAGCCAGCGGAAGATTCTGTCGAATGGCTGACACATCGCCGCCTTGGGCCTCTATCCATTCTTCAAACTTCGCCAACCCAAGTCCATGGTCCAAGGCGTGCGTCACCTGACTCATGGCGTCCTCTGCGGAAATCCCGCGCGTCATGGAAACCATGTGACTCGCCAGGGCAATGACTTCTTCCCGCAGATCCTTTGGCCCGTTCCCCTGTAAACAGCTCACAGCCTCATTGATTTCAATGGCATTTCCGACGGCAAAGCCAAGGGGGCAGTCCATGCCGGTCAGGAGCGCCCGCACGTTGCGGCCATGATAGACGCCGATGCGCACCATCAGCTGAGCCAACTCTCTGGCACGGTCCAGGGACTGCATGAAAGCGCCATTTCCGACTTTCACATCGAGAACGATATTGGGAGAGCCTCCCGCGAGCTTCTTGGACATGATGGAGACGGCGATTAATGGAATGCTGTCCACCGTTGCGGTCACATCCCGCAACGCGTACATCTTTTTGTCGGCCGGAGCCAGTTCCCCCGACTGCGCTACGACGGCCAAGCCGACGCGCTCCACCTGCTTTGTGATGTCCGCTCGCGAAAGCGTCACTCGAAAACCCGGAATACTCTCCAGCTTGTCCAGGGTGCCTCCCGTATGCCCCAACCCGCGGCCGGACATTTTGGCGATGGGAACGCCCAAACTTGCCACCAGGGGAGCGACAATCAATGTTGTTTTGTCCCCCACGCCCCCGGTGGAATGCTTGTCTGCAAGCCCCAAAGGGTCCGCTGTTTGACTTCCCGACCGGGCCACGGCATCCGTCAACCAGAACACCTCTTCGTCACGCAGGCCCTGGCAGTACGCAGCCATCAGCCAGGCAACCACCTGATAATCCGGCCAAGTACCGTCGACGATGCCAGAAACCAGACGTTCAACGTCCTTTTGAGTCAGTTCTGCTTTGTCCCTGGTTTTCTCAATAATATCAATCACGGTATTCACCCACCTCGTGCTGAGTCTGAGATCAAGAGCATACCCTATGCGCCCCGTTCCTGCAATTCGTGAAGGAACGATAAGCACACCAATGGCAGCACCCCGGGCGGGATCAGTACAAGTTACTGGCGCGAAAAGGCCTGCGAGAACCGTTCCTGCGCCGCGTCAACCAGCCTGCGGATGCGCGTCTGCGGCACGGTCAGAAGAACGCCGTCTCTCATCACTTCCCTACCGCCAATCACGACCCGCGTCAGCGCGGTGGGCTGCATGGCGTACACCACATGGGCCAGCATGATATCGGGTGACGACGGTTGCAGCGACAGATCGTCGAGACTGACGCCCACGAAATCCGCTTTGTAGCCTGGCGCAATCCGACCCACAGGGAGACGCAGCAGTTCGCCGCCGGCGGACGTGCCCATGCGCCACGTGTCTTTGGCGCGAATGGCCGTCGCATCCAGTCGATGGACCTTTTGCAGCAATGACGCCATCCGCATTTCTTCGAATACGCTGGTGCGGTTGTTGCTGCAGCCGCCGTCCGTTCCCAGTCCGATGCGCACGCCCGCCTGCAGAAGATCCGGCACCCTGGTGACGCCGTCCGCGAGAAACATGTTGCTCGACGGGCAGTAAGCGAGTCCCGCGCCGCGAGCGCCGAGCAGTGCGATTTCGTCCTCTTCCAACCACACGAGATGAACGGCGATCATGGATTCGTCCAGCACGCCCAGACGGTCCAGATAATGAACGGGACGCATGCCGTATTGGTTGAGGATGTCAGAGACTTCAAACATCTCTTCGGCCACGTGGATGTGGTAGGGTGTTTCCAGTTCCCGCGCCAGTCTGTGACCGGCCTTGATCATGTCCGGAGACGCCGCGTGCGGGCTGTGCGGGGCTGGATGAACGCTGATCATGGGGTGCCCCTGATAGCGGATGGCGAGTTCCCGCGTGCGCGCCACAGCGTCTGCCACCGATTCTATGTAGGCGGGCGGTGCGCCGGTCCAGTCATAAAGGGTGCGGGCGAACACAAACCGGATCCCAAGATCGTTCGCGGCCCTGATCACCGCCTCATCGTATTCTGTGCCGTCGCCGTGCACGTAAAAGAAATCGGCGACGGTCGTCACGCCGTACCGCAGCATCTCGCCAAACGCGAGCAACGCCCCCGCGTAGAGCGTATCCGCGTCGAGCAAGGGGGTGTAGCGGTAGAGCGCTTCGTCTCGCCAGACGAGAAATGGTTCATCGGCGGCGACGCCGCGCAGGAGGCTCTGAAACGAGTGGTTGTGGGCATTCACCGTTCCCGGCAAAAGCGCCATGCCGGACCAGTCCGCCGCTGCGGCGTTGAAAAAGCGCCTCTTCATGTCGGCGCGCGGACCCACGGCGATAATGCCGCCGTCCTCCACCGCAACGGCAAGACCCGGTTCGAACACGTCGTCGATCACCGTCAAGTCTGGCTCATACAATGTCACTGCCATGATTGCCGTTCCGTCCTTTCACGCCATGAAAATTCATCGCCTCTGCCGGCGGCGCCGTGCGATTTTGCTTCGCAAAACTCAGGCGTCAATGTCCAAACCGTCCAGTCGGAGTGTTGTTTCAAGCAGGATCGCAAGCGCGCTCGCGATGTCGTCCATGCGCGTCTCTTCTTCCTTGCAGTGGCTCTT
>JAJZCB010000095.1 GCA_021846285.1 Bacillota bacterium | reverse complement strand
ATCGGAGTAGGTCAGCAACAGCTCGCAGTAGGCGGTTGCCGAGTAGGTTTTTTCCCATTCGTAGCGTTGGAAGGTTGCCGGTCCGAATCGACCGGAGCGGCTGATTTCCTCGCTGTCCATGGGAATTGCAGCCGCCGCTTGCAACTGGATTCGGGTAGAGGCAGACGGCTTCCATTGTTCGTAACAGCGCTGTACTCTGACAAAAAAATCTTCGTCTCCTCCAGCAATGTGATACGTTGCGACGGTTGCCAACACTCCATCCGGACGGAGCGCCTCAGCGGATTTGATGACGCGAACAGCCGGATCGATCCAGTGGAAAGCAGTCGCCGACACAACCACATCAAATGGCCGGGCAGGAAGCGGCCAGTCCTCAAACGGCGCCACGATCACCTGAACTGACGGATAGTTCCTTAGATGACAAGACGCGACCGCGGCCATATCGGAGCCAATATCGACAGCGACAATCTCACACCCCTGCTTGGCCAGGGGAACTGTGAGCTGCCCTGTTCCGCAGCCGATCTCCAACACGCGGCAACCTGATCCGACGTCTGCGAGGTCCGCGAGGTCGGAAAACAGTTCCATCGGGTAGCCTGGACGAGCCCGGTCGTAGAGTTCGGCGTCCAGGTTGAATGTTTCGCGCAGTCTCTCTCGATCATGATGGATCATTCCAATGGACCTCCGATGCTATTGATTCGAGCTTATTTCGGACGGCAGACAACCGATGCCCGTCTTCGTCCCGCTCAATAAGGATTGGCGATTGCCCCCAATACGCTGGCCTTCACAAAGGCCTTTCCCTGAAGCGCCATCAGCGCATGCGGCGTCCCGGTGACGACGACCCCAATGATTTTAACATCCGCAGGGACGATCCTGCCCTTTCCATGGCTCAACGCGTCATAAATCTGCCGGCTTGCGTATTGGAGCGATCCACTGGTTTTCATTGCGGTTTCCACCGCCTGGATGAATTGCGCTCGCTGATGCCCGACAGGCGCAGGCATGTTGCCAAACCCATACACTTCGTAAGGCATCATCGGGAACTGAAGTTGGGCCAGCGACCGAATATCTTGCTTGCTGAACGTGTTTACCCAGTACCACGCGGCGTGAACCCCTTTTGGCAACATGGACGGGATTTGGCGATAATTGTACGCCTTGTTGAACGATAGGGCCATTTCGACGCGGTCTCCGCGAGGAATATTTTTTAACTGCCGCAAATCATGAAAGTAATGGCGATAGTTTATGCCCGGGTAATAGAACATCATTTCCCGCTGTTCGGTTTGGGGATTGTACGGTCTCATCCCATTTTGGGTGGGGATCTGGGGCGACGGACTGTAATTCCCGAACATACGTGAGTAACCGCTGAAGATATTGTACGTGTAGGATTGGGTCGTCCATGGAATGGGAACCCCGTCGATCATTTTATAGGTGTGCAATTGAAACTGCCCTCCGAACAAACCGCCGCTGAAGTGGTAATCACCCAAGGATACATTCGGCTCGCTGATTTGATTTGCCAGAGATGAATATGAATAGAGGTTGTTGGTCCAAAAATTCAACAGTTGAGCGTTCAGAAGAAAATAACCGACCACAACAACCACAGATGTTGCGGCTGAGATTAAAACGGTCTTTATGATCGAATGTCTGCGCGCCTTTTTTACCACGCGGGTCAAAACTGCTTTATCAAGTTCCGCGGGGAATAACTCTCTCGTTTCCTTGTCGAACTGGTCATCAGCCATCATTCTGTCTCCTTGTATGCGAGTCTGAATTTCCGTCTTGCCCGATGCAAGTAGGTCGACACGGTTGGAACAGGCAGGCCGAGCAACGTTGAGATTTCCTCGTACGACAGACCCTGATCGTATTTGAGGACGAGCAAGTGCTTCTGGGTGGCGCTCAACCCGTCGAGAACCTGCTTGATGCGGGATCTGCTTACGCCGTCCATCAACGCCTTTTCAGGTGTTCCCTCATCCTGCAGCACAATCGTGTCAATCGATATTTCCACATGCCTCTTGCGCCTGCGGCAGAGATCGTAGTAACGATGAACCGCCACCTTAAACAGCCACGCCGCAATCCGGTCGGGATTGATGGAGTCGGCGTACAGCACCCCCTTGTACAGCGCATCCTGCACGATATCCTTGGCATCCTCACGATCCGCGCCGATCTTGACAAGATGTCCATAGATCATGGGGGCGACGGTATTGATCAGTTCATCCGTTAAGGCGCGGTCCATCTCCTCCCCCCTCCACTGTATAGACGATGAGAGGCCGCAAAACTATACAGGTTCAAAACAGTAAGTTCAGCAACGGCTAACCGCATCATCGCGCCATTGAACGACTGAGGTTCCGGATGGGTAAACACATCCTTTAAGTTTGCCGTTCGTCTCGGAGGATATGATAAGATACAATGGCACTCTTGAGAAGTGCGCACTGTTTAAGGTCCGCGTGGTTCAGACGAGACGGACACTTCGTCAAAGGTTGAGACATGGCTCGTAGACGCGTCTGGAGTGGATGACAAGAACCCATCAAACGGCCTTCGCGTCTCTGTGGGCCGTTTGTGTGCGACTGGCCGCGTCGGGTGCGAGTCGTCAATTGATTAGGGAGCCTGACCGAGAAGCGCGTTGTGGGCACAATAAGAGGAAGCGCGAACACGACGGAGACGGATAAACCAAGACGAAGACGGATATCGCACAGCCTCGTGGCGAGGCAGAAAATAGTATAGAATGGAATATACCTGCATCAATAAATTTACGGCGTAAGCCATCTCTATACAAAGCATACTCACAGAAAGGCGGCGAATAACATGCAAGCGAAAAGTTACCCTACCGTCACGCTTTGTGGTTCGACGCGTTTCAAACGTGAATTCGAAGCGATGAATGCAATCCTGACGATGGAAGGATCTGTTGTTCTGACCGCTGGCATCTACAAAGACTACTTTGGTCGGCAACTGACCAATGAGGAGAAAGACAGGCTCGACAAGATGCATTTGCATAAGATTGATCTGTCCGATGCCGTTATAGTCATTGATGTTGGCGGCTATATCGGAGAAAGTACGCGACGCGAGATCGAGTATGCGCAGAATCATGCCGGAATCACAGTCGCGTATCTGTCGCAACACCGTGAGTGGTTGGAGAAAATCGAAGTTGCGACAGACGTCAAAGAAACGTTGGTGGCGCGAGGGATCGCGCACAACTACTATTCCGGCGATGATCAGCCGTTCGTTGGTATATTGTGGGACGAAACGGATTCGAATAGGTTGGAATTAACGGGGTCGGTGCACAACGCACTTGGACAGTGCGAGGGAGAAACGGTCGAACTTCTTGTTCGTAGTTTTGGCATCCAGAAACAGCCGCGCATGCGGATTGTATTATCGGACACGTATAATTATGAGCCTGTTTTGTGGGATCAAGAGGCTCCCAATACTTAATCAAACCGCAGAGCAACAGGTTGGGGGTTTGTGTAGCAAAGAAACCGTTCGCTTGGAAGAGCGGCAACGGAACGTGAGAAATCCCATTCGCCAGAAGGAGCAGAAACTTCTGTATGGGGTCATTCGGGCGGTTTGATGCGTTGCTCCGGCAACACGGAATGGAGAAACAGAAAGCGGCGGTCGAAGCTACCGGGGATACCTGGCTGACGTTCTCTCGCGGGGCGAGGCGCGAAAACTGATCGGCCTGTATGCGCGGTGGAAAGAAGACGGGGATGGATAAATCCCATCAAGCACAGGCGTCTGCAAGTCGCCCACGCAACCGCACCTCTGTACGCTACAATGGGTGTGACGTATAATGGGGGAAAGCGGGGAGATCATGAGTATAGCTCGTGACAGTTTGAACACGATTTCAAAGCATGTCGTGGCGGCTTGCAAGGGCAATGCATTGCAGGCGCTCGGAATCCAAGGCGCGGACGTGGTGAACCGCTGGCCGACGGAAGTGGCGGTGCTTGAGATTCGAAAGGATTTGCTCGACCTTGTGTTCGAGCAGTCCGATAGCACGCTGTTGCACCTGGAGTTCCAGTCCACCAAAGAGCGCACACTCCATCGATTTGCGCTGTACGACATCCATCTGCATCGGTTGGCTGGACGGATCATTCGCACCGTGGTGCTCTATGCAAACGGCGTGCATAGTGCGCCCGACACGCTGGAGATCGGCAGCGCGTGCTATCATGTGGAGAATGTCTATTTGGCGCAACGGGACGGAAACGCGGTGTTGGATCGCGTGGAGGCGCATCTGAACGAAAGCAGTTGGGAAGTCAAGGATCGCATCGAGCTTTCGTTCGTGATGCACATGAGGCACAAAGGGCGAAGCCGGGGGAACGTGATCGATCGTTGCATGGCGGTCATAGAGCGAATTCCGGATCGGGATGAGCAGTCGCTGACGGCAGCGTGGTTTTTGAGTACGAGCGCCCGGTATTTGATGCCTGACGAAAAAGAACGACTGAAAGTGAGGCTGAAAAACATGGTCGACTTGGTAAAGGAAATCGCAGAGGAAGAGCGCGCGCAAGGTCGCGAGGAAGGTCGCGAGGAAGGCCGCAAAGAGGAAAGACTTGCTCTTGCCAAGCGCCTGTTGGAAATGGGGGACGGTGTGGAGAAGGTTTCCGCCGTGACTGGATTGTCGCTAGATGAAGTTCAAAGTCTCCTCGCCCACTAGATCGTTTCGATCTTTTACCAACATTGGTAATAGATCGTGTTCCTTAAATCCGAAGCTGCGTAGAATGGGTTCAGACGTATCCGCTCTAGCCTGGGTGGTCAGCAGGTCGCATCCATGGTTCCGTGCCAAGCCCAGCCGATATGTCAGCAACGCCCGATAGACACCTTGTCTCCGATACTCGGGTAGCGCGGCACCGCCAATCAGATACGGCGTGCGACCATCCGAACTGATCCGGCAACTGGCGTTCCCGACATACGTCGCCCCATCTCGCACCACCAGAAAGCTGCCTCGCCGGGTGGGGAGTGCGACATAGTCGCGTCGCTCCTCCACCGCCGTCTCTGTTGACGCTGGATCCAGTTCCCATACCACAGCGCTGACAAAGGCGTGACCTCGCAACTGTTCATCCGTAACGGCCTCTTCTACGGTCCAACCTTCATCACGCTTCGGAAGCAAAAACCAGTCCAATGCCAGCGCCAACCCTACATATTCGAATTCACCTCTAACGGGTCTCTGTAGAGCGACTCGATGATCGTCGAAGAGAATTGGTGGAAAAATTCGTGACCTATTGTCTCAGTTCCTCGCGTCCATTCATGTAGGGGCGCAGGGCCTTCGGGATGTGGATCGACCCGTCTGCCCGTTGATGATTTTCCAAAAGTGGAATGAGAATGCGCGGCGTTGCTATAGCCGTGTTATTGAGCGTATGGCAGAACTGTAGACGGCCATTTTCGTCGCGATACCGTATATTGGATCGACGGGCCTGGAAATCCAACAATATCGAGGACGAATGGGTCTCTCCATAGTTTTTGCGGCTGGGCATCCACGTTTCAATATCATGTTGCTTGTAGTTTTTTTGCGACAGATCGCCCGTGCATACAGCCACGATTCGATACGGCAACTCAAGCGATTGAACCAGATCCTCGGCATTTTTTGTGATTTCGGCGAACACCCCCTCGGAGACATCCCGATCGTTCCTGCAAATCACGACTTGCTCGACCTTGGCGAACTGATGCACACGATAAAGTCCCCGTACATCCCGACCGGCTGACCCCACTTCGCGGCGAAACGAACAGGAGACGGCGGCCAGGCGAATGGGCTCGGCGACATCGACGATTTCGTTGCCGTAGTACGAAACGAGAGGTACTTCCGAGGTGCCCACCAGCCATTTCTGTTCGTTCTCAAGCTTATACGTCTGATCTCGCCCTGTCGGGAAGAATCCAGAATGGAGCAGGGCCTCTTCGCGGACGATCAAGGGAACGTCCATGATTGTAAACCCGCGCGTCGAGAGCAGGTCGAGCGCGAGCTGTTGCACAGCCCGATGCAGCAACAGCCCGGCATCTCTGAGAAAATAGCCCCGTGTGCCCGCGACCTTGATTCCGCGTTGAATATCGAGCAAATTCAATGCTTCTGCCAACGCGACATGATCCTTCGATGTGAAGTCGAAAGAAGTCGGTTCGCCGAATCGGCGAACCTCGGTGTTGTCCGCGTCGGTGGCGCCGATGGGCGTGTCCGGTGAAACCACGTTCGGAACGAGCAGCATAAGAGCTTCAAAAGCATGTTCAACAACTGTTCGCTGGGATTCTATGTGTTGCAACTCCACGTTGATTTGCCGGACCTCTTCTTTAGTTTGTAGGATTTCATCTGCTTGGCTCTCCGCGTCAAGCTGGGGGATCAATTTGGAAAGACGATTGCGCTGCTGTCGGAGTTGCTCAGCCTCTTGCAAGAGGCGCAGTTTCTGTTTGTCGACAGACAGCAACTCATCGATGGAGATTTCGATTCCTTTGAGTCTTGCCACTTCCTGCAGCAACTCAGGATTTTCACGAATAAACTGGATGTCCAGCATGTACAGGCCCCCTTTTGAACACAAAAAAAACGCCCTTATCCGATTGGGACGAGGAGCGCAGTGCTCGCGGTGCCACCCAATTTGGCCGAGCAGTTTTGACAGTGCAGGGCCCACTCTGGTTCCGCTGTAACGGGCGGCGCCCGATCTGCTTAGAGGGTGTGGTCACTCTGTCGACACCCCGGTCACAATACCTCCGAGTTGGATGCTCTTCATGGGTATGATGCATATGTGGATTTTAATGATTCTGATTGTAAAACAAAACACTTCCGACTGCAACTACCACGGCGCAGCCGCAGGGCAGGGTCGCACAGGATACCGATACTTTAATTGTAGCACGTACGGTTCCATAGAAACAGACTGTTTGCATTCCCTTTGCCATGCTATGATCTGCCTGCGCGCAACCATCAGTGGACTGAAAAACCCGCTCCTCAGGATTTATATGCTGTGCCCGTGGCGAGTTCGGCGTAGCCGTGTCTGAGCAGGGGCACAGCATATGAATCCGGCTGGCAGGAACGGCCGTGCGATTTCGGGATAGACTTTTATGCTGCTACACAGCACCAACAACCGGGAAGAAAATACGCCTGCGGCGATTTTCCGGGATAGGAGAGGGAACATTTGCGGATTTTGGTCATAGGCGGTTCTGGTATGATCGGATATTACCTTTTGCCCCTGCTTGTCACTGGAGGTCACGATGTGGTGGTGATGTCCAGGGGCAACCGTTCCATAATTGCCGAGGGTGTCACACATGTAAAGGCAGATCGACGCTTTATGGAAGACGCGTCTGCTGCAGTCACGGGGAATTTTGATGTCATCATTGACAATGTCGCCTACGATTCCAGTCACGCGGAATCCTTGTGCGACGCCTTAAAGGGTCGCTTTCATCATTATGTCGTCACGAGTACGGCTTTTGTATACGAAGGCATTGAATCGGCCTCGGCGGGATCGTCTCGGCCATTCCGCGAGGAGGATGCTGTCTTTGCGAAACCGATCTCTGATGAAGCGGTTCATTCCCCGCATGATCAGTATGTTTTTCACAAGAGACGGCTGGAGTATTGGCTGAGACATGTTGCGTCAGGGTACGGCGTGAATGTTACGGTGATCCGGCCGTTGCTCCAAATCGTCGGGTCAAATACAGAGGACGCCCGATTCGCGTGGTTTTGGTTGCGCGTTACAGATGGTGGGTCCGTATGGCTGCCAGAAGATGCTCGTCTACATGCTGGACCGTGTCAACTGGCGTTTTCTGGTGATGTGGCGAAGGCCATTGCCAAGGCGGTCACGCATCCGCCGAGCGGTGGCTACGCCGTATATAATGTCGGCCAGCCCGAGCTTTGGACGTATGAAGAGTACATCCATGCAATGGCCAGAGCGGCTGGAACGACGGTGGACGTCTGCTATGCGCCGCGTGAAATGCTGAATCAGAGCCCATTTGCCCTAAGCGGAGTGTATCGATTGCCATTGCCGTATCGCGTTGCGTTTGACGTGCGCGCCGCGGAACTCGCCTTGGAGCTCACCTGGACGCCCATGGACCATTGGATTGAGGAAACTGGGGCCTGGATGAGCCAGTTTTACAAGGATGCCGCGCCGGAATGGTATGCGTTGCGTTCTTTGGAACGTGAATGGTCGCTGAAGTGACTCAGATCAGTGAGTCATTTGAATCATTTAGTACCAGCCCTCTTTCTTTAGAGCCGCATGGTCCGTCCGGCGCAACAGGGATGAGCGCATCTTCGGATTAGAGATAGGCGGGCAAGCGCCCGGTTTCCGTAATCGTTTGATTCGCTTTGGTCAAGGAGTCGCGAACAGGCACTCCTTCGCGGATTGCCTGCTGATAGAAGCGCAGCCACAGATCTTTCTGATCGGCGCGCAGGAGACGAAGCAGCAACCTGAAATAGGTCACTTCGCGCGATGAGGCAGGATCGTGCTGGAGAAAGAACTGTGCTCCCTCCTCGTATTCGGACAGCGCAAACCGACAGTAGAGAACGAGTTCGGTCAACGATTCGATTTTGTTGCTCAGCGCGCGTTCCTTGTTCCACGCATCGCGGCTCTTTTTCGTGACCAGTCTCAACTGCGCCTTCGCGCCTGCCAGAAATCGTTCGGCTTCTTCAATGGCCAGTTCCTTGAGCGGAGCGGTGTTCAAATGATCCAGCAGTGCAAGCCATAGCGTTTCGTGTAAGGAGTCCCGCCCCAGGGAGTGGTCGATCGCCAGAGAGATGGCTTTGGCTACCCATTTCTTTGGCGGCGCGTCTCGTCTGAGCATTTGCACAATGATGCTGTAGAGACGTTCCTGGGCGATGCCCACAGAGCGAAAGGGGTCATCGGTAGAGAACAGAATATGCTCTGTGGCTTCGCACAGCAAAGCGTACAGTTGCTCCAGCAGTTCGGCTGCCTTCGCAGTGTCTTCGGGGGTATCGGTGGTCAACTGCAAATCATGGATAAAGCGCTTCACGATAAATCGCCACTTCGGACGATCTTTTTTTCTGATTATGCTATTTGGTGCAAAATAGTATTGGTTTTTCGCGTCGGCCACAAATTCGACAATGTCTGGTTCCAATTCGTCAAGCGTTCGCTGAGGTTCACTCTTGAGCGCTTTTGCCAACCCGGCATAGCTTCCGGGATCGCGGACCAATTCGTCCATACGGTGTTCTTCGATCGTCTTCTTGGGAATCTTTTTGTACAGTTCAACGATGATGGTCTGCAAATCTTCCGACTTACGATCGGAAATCAAAGACCTCAATTCAGCCAGTTTCATGATTCACCTCGGAGTTTGGGCGATGTCGTGAGCCATGCATGGCGGTGCGCGACCGCTCACGGTGTCTGTTACGCATGGTCTGTTTCGGTGTGCGGGCATGACCCGGGTGGGCTTGCAGTCATGACTCACGTTTCATACAAACGGTATTGGAAAATAAGTTATTCGACACGTCCGGCGTTTTTCCTTCATACATTTGTCGCCCGCTGGACCCGCGGTGTCGCCCGCCATGGCCGTGCTTTCGCGTGCTATGCAGGCGAATGGAGAGAGGCGGCGTGCGTCGTTGTGACGAATGAAAAGGATGAAATTTTGCTGATCAAGGGGCCGCGCAGAGGGTGGGAGCCGCCTGGCGGCCAGGTGGAGGTGGGTGAATCCATTCGGGACGCGGGCATCCGGGAAGTCAAAGAGGAGTCCGGCGTCGACGTTGAGATCGTGCGATTTTGCGGGATTTTCCAAAATATCACGCGCGGCGTATGCATCACGATCTGGCTCGGCAAACCTGTTGGCGGAGCGTTGGCCACGTCGGAGGAGAGTCTGGAAGTCGGCTATTTTGCATTGGACGAAGGTCTGAAAATGATTACGTGGGGGAATTTCAGAGAGCGGATCCAAATGGCGCTGGATGAGAGCAAGCAACCGTTTTATGTGGAATTCCGACCTTGAACGTCAAGGGGAGGGCGGATGAGAGCGCCTGAACACGTTTTGCGAGTGTACGCCCGCTTCGATGATTTCCCGGTTCGTCAGCCATTGTAACCCCGTCCGGGGTTCGATCGTCTAACGGATGGGAGGGGGAGTTTTCGTGAATCGTGTCCATACCAACGCCAGAGCCACGGGCGTCCGGTTGGCTGTACTGGCCGCTGCCGCAGTTGTCGCGATACCTTGTGGATCGGTCCATGCCGACAGTTTGTCAGGGTCGCCGTCCAGTCAACCGATCGCCAAGGCTGCCATGACGCTGTCAAAGACGGCGCATCCACACAGCGATCTTGCGGTTGTCGAGAACTTCCTCTACACGCTCCAGAATCTGGGCTCCATGGTCGATCCGCGCGTGGTTCTCAGGTCTGCCTACGGTCAACTGTCGGCGTCCATGCACAATCAGGTCTCGCTGACCGCATGGATGAAACGTTTTGCGCAAATCTTCCATATCAATACGTTGCAGATTATTTCTCTTCCTGACCATCGCTTTTTCGTCGAATTGGAAGACTGGTATCTGCAGCGAATCGGCGGCGCGAGCGGCAACAATGTGCAGACCATCGGCTACTCTGATGGCGTCGTCTCGGTGCAAGACGGCAAGATCAGTGGATTCGATCCGCGGCCGGAAAACACGTTTGCGATGTTGAACCGCATCCAGGCCTGGCCTTACAGTCTTCAGGCGTACGATCAGACGATGGTCGCCCGCCAGGCGGCCGCCCCGCTGCGAGAGCATCCGCTGATCGACGGCATCCAGACGATCGCGCCATACACGTACCAACTCACGACCACGGTCGGGTCTCGCTCCTATCAAACGATCATGTTTGAACAGGCGGACCGTTCGTATACCATGCTCAGCATCCGCCCTGTCGACTTTTCCCCGCAGTCGTTTGCATCCTGGAGTCCCGCTGCGCTCGCCGCGTTCAACGTCAAACACCACTTGGCGCTTCCTTTCGCCGGCACTGGCGTAGTGCGCAGCTATCCGCCTGCCAGCCGGTATTTCGCGACCGCCGTCAGATCCGGATATCGCCTGCCTGGCGGCATGACGTTCCGGGCGGCCGACTGGCATCCGATCGATGATTGGAGCGGCCAACTCTCCGGCAAATCATTTCTGCTCCAACTGTATCGCTACAACCACGGCTGGCGATTTCTGCTCGGCGAGTCGTATGGCGGACGAACCGTCCTGGCGCTGCCGCTGGCGCATCGCGCCTGGATCACGAATTTCACGGGACGCTTCGCCGTCTTTGCCGTCGGTGCGCCGTCCAAGCGCAACCTGCCTGTGGCGCTCGACCTAACCAATGGCCATATGATTCGCACGCAGCCGCTGGCGTTTGACATGTCCAACATTTATCCGAATCAGGCGCCGTACTCGTGGCTGAATCAGTTCGTCGGCGGCTTGCCGGTCCTGATGTACCCGCGGTGAGACAGGGCTGGCCAGTAGGCTGCCAAGGAGCACGCTGGACAGCGGTTCAGTCAACCAATTGACACATATTTTCCATGCGGCTCTGCAACTTCCGATGTGCGCGGAACGTCCAATAGACATCCGAAGCGAAGGAGTCCTCCCTGTGAGATATGGAAGAATGTCGTTTATAGTCATGCTTGCGCTGGCCGTATGCGGCGTGGAATTCCCCACTGCCGACGTGTCCGCCGCCTCTGTCGACGTGTCCGCCGCCGCTGCGGCGTCAAATGAGCGGCCGGCCGTCAACGCAAAGGCGCTCGTCGGCCTCGGTACACTGGCATTTTGCTGGCATCATGATATCTGGACGGTGCGGAACGGAAAAGTGCACGACCTGGGACCCGGGTTCCGTCCAGTCCTGTCTTCTTCAGGCCGCTATGTCGCTTATATAAAGGGAATTAAATCGAGTTCCGGAACCCTCTGGGTGGCGCGCACCGATGGCAGCGGCCAGCGCTTTGCGCCGCTCGGCTCCACACCGGTGGCGGCGACTGGGTATACGTGGGTGTCAGGAACTGATGAACTGGTCGCGGCAAGGTCGAATTGGGCAGGAGGGAGTCAGGGGCATGCGGCGCCGTCCGCCAAGACGTCTCCTCCGCGCGTCGGCAGTTTGTGGGCAATCCGCGCGTCGACCGGCGAAAAATCGACCATTGTCTCCAATGCGCGAATTGCCAGTGTGGCGGTCGGGTCTGGACTGGTGGCCTACAGCGTCGTACACCCAATGCCATCGAAGTACCCTGGCAATGCAACCGATGTGCTGTATGTGGCCCACCTTCGACCGCACAGTTTTCCCAAGCCTCTTTTGTCGACACTGGATTCAGGAATCCAGTTGGCGGGGATCGCCGGGAACCACATTCTCTACTGGGTGGACCCGCAACATTCGGCGTCCATTGCGGCCGACGGCATGGTTTTGTACAGCGTTCGGACTACGGGCGGACGGCCGAAGCCGCTCACGACCACTCTGGGCTATCCTTCGTGGCTCTCTTTCTCAAGTTCCGATACACTGTATGCGGTCGCGGGCGGCATGCGCATCGTCTGGGCCGGGAAAACGCTGCGACGCTACTCCCTCGCCACGGGCAAATCCAACATGATAGCCGGCAACGCCACAAACGTTGCGTTGGATCCCGCGGCAGATCCCGCGACCGGCCGCATGGCCTTCGTTCGCGCAGCCAATCTCGGCGTCAAGATGTGGGGATTTCCCTCATCTGCACCGTTGGAACAATGGGTCGCGTCCCGCACACTGTGGGTGACGAAGCCGGGAGGCGTCACTCCACAGCCTATTGCGGCAGCGGAACATGGAGTGTACCACCCGGTATGGACAGCCAATCCGAACGTGATCCTGTATGCCAAAGCCAGCGGGCTGTGGCTTGTCAATCTGTCTACCGGGCATACGGTAGAAGTGGTCAGCGGAATCCTTGGCTCATCGGAAAATGACCTGTTCGGCTTCTACGGACACCGCTTCATGGCCGACGAGTATTCGTGGGTTCAGTGAGGCGACCCTTCTCGGCAGAATGACGCTGACGCACCCAAAGCCGGGCGGAGCCTCTCGCTGGTGCAGCGCCCCCGCCTCGACGAAATGATGCTGACACACCCGGTCTCTGGTTTGCGCATGGCGAAAATGGCCGTCACATATTGAGCATGGGCGGCCACGCCCCCCAGATGCCTCTTGCGCAACGCGCGGTCGACGCAGTGACGGGTATTGCACTCATACTCAGACGCTCACTCCGAATCTCAGTGTATCGTCTTGTCGCGAGCTTCTGTCAACGCCTTGGCCGCGAAGTCGCTGACGCGCATCTGGCCCTGATCACCCTTGCCGTATTGACGCACCGCCACCGCGTCCGCCGCGACCTCCTCTTCGCCCACAACAAGCGTGTACGGAATCTTGTACATCTGTGTCTCGCGAATTTTATAACCGATCTTCTCGTTGCGGCGGTCAATGTCGACACGAAGACCAGCTTTGACAAGTTTCGCCCGCACCGCCTCAGCATACTCCGCGAATTTGTCCGACACCGGAACCACCCTTGCTTGCACGGGCGCCAGCCAGAGCGGGAACGCTCCCGCGAAATGTTCCGTCAGTATGCCGATGAAGCGGTCGATGGAACCGAAGATCGCGCGGTGGATGACGACCGGTCGGCGCTTCTGATTGTCCTCGTCGATGTAGTTCAGGTCGAACTTCTCCGGCATCTGAAAATCGAGTTGGATCGTTCCACACTGCCAACTGCGCCCGAGAGCGTCGCGGACGTGAAAATCGATCTTCGGCCCATAGAACGCTCCATCGCCCTCGTTCAGCCGATAGAGGATGCCGAGCGACGCCAGCACATTTTGCAGCGCCGTTTCCGCCGCTTCCCATAGGTCGTCGGACCCCATCGAGTTTGCGGGGTGCGTCGACAACTCGATCTGGTAGGAAAACCCGAACACGCCGTAGATCTGTTTGATCAATTCGATGATCCCCGCGATCTCGTCCTCGATCTGGTCGGGCCGCACGAAGATGTGGGCATCATCTTGCGTGAATGTGCGCACGCGCAGCAAGCCGTTCAGAGTTCCCGATAATTCGTGCCGATGGACCTGGCCATTTTCAGAGAGGCGGATCGGCAAGTCTCGATATGAATGCGTCGCGCTTTTGTAGATCAGCATATGCCCTGGGCAGTTCATCGGTTTGAGCGCGAATTTCGTCTCGTCCACGTCGACAAAGTACATATTCTCGTGATAGTGGTCCCAGTGGCCGGACTCTTCCCACAGTCGCTGATTCATCATCAGCGGTGTGCGTACTTCCTCGTATCCGGCGGCGTGCTGCAGGCTGCGCTCGAAGTTCTCCAACTCATTTCTGACGATGAGGCCGTTTGGCAGATAAAACGGCATGCCCGGCGCCTCTTGCGCAAACATGAACATGTTGAGTTCGCGACCGAGTTTGCGGTGGTCGCGTCGCTTCGCCTCTTCGAGCATGACGAGGTGCTCGTCAAGTCCCCGCTTGTTCGGAAACGACGTGCCGTAGATGCGCTGCAGACTCTTGTTGTTAGCGTTGCCGCGCCAGTACGCCGCCCCGACGGAAAGCAGCTTGAATGCTTTGATGCGGCCGGTGGACGGCACGTGCGGGCCGCGGCAAAGGTCAATAAATTCGCCCTGTTCGTAAATGGTGATCGTCGCGTCCTCTGGCAGATCCCGGATCAACTCGAGCTTCAACTCATCACCGATTTCGTTGAACAGGTGAATGGCCTCGTCGCGGCTGACCATGTACCGCCGGATGGGGAGATCCTCCTTGACGATATTGGCCATTTCCGCCTCGATCTCGGCCAGTTCTTCCGCCCGAATCGGACGCGGCACGTCGACATCGTAGTAAAATCCTCCCTCGATCACCGGTCCGACGCCCAAACTCACGTGTTCGTGCCCGAAGAGCCGTTTGATCGCCTGTGCCATCAGGTGCGTTGTGCTGTGGCGCAGCATCTCAAGCCCCTCCGGGCTTTCTGGCGTCACGACCTCGACGCTCGCATCCGCCTCAATCTGCGCGTATACGTCGACCAGCTTGCCGTCGATGCGTCCGCCGATCGCACTCCTTTTCAGCTCCCGACCGATCGAACCAGCGAGGTCTTCGACAGTCGCGCCGCGCGGCAATTCCTTCGGTACGCCGTTCGGAAGCGTGACGACGATCTGACCTGCTGCTCGTTTCTCCGTCCATTCCATTTCATAATCCTCCTGACAAAATAAAAAACGCCTCATCCGCAAAGGGACGAAGTCGTCTCGTGGTTCCACCCTAATTCGCCTGGGTAACCGCATAACGCGGCGCGCAGACCTCAGCGCCAGATAACGGCTGGCCGGTCCGTCGGCGGATACGCGCGGGCGCCTGTGCCCGTTTCCCCGCCGCCGCTTGCAGGGGGTGAGACGTGTCCGAGCCGGGGAACTTCGCAGCAAACAATTCCCTCTCTGAACGGCCGGTGACGCGTCCCGTGTCCTGGATCGTCGCGATTTTCCCCATCATACACGGTTGAATTCGCGAGCGCAAGACGCAGCGCGAGATGAGAATGTGGCAATTCATTCAGGCTGTATCTACCACCAAGTGCGTATCATAGTCATATTATCAGGTCAATCAGCTAAAAATC
>JAJZCB010000164.1 GCA_021846285.1 Bacillota bacterium | reverse complement strand
CCGACTGTTGCAGCCGCAGCGTATAAGTAGGCGTCTTCCGACAACAGAACACCATCCAGATCAAACAACACCAGCTTAGCCATGACGTGTCACTCCGCGCACTCAACATCTGTGCTCACGTCGTAAGTGATCGGGCCCGCGACTCCCGCGGTCATGCCGCTGCGCCACGGGCGCACAGCGAGCGCCTCATAGAGCGCCATGCCAAAGCTGCGAAACGTAGCCTCCCAGATGTGATGACCGTGTCCGCTGCGACCCTTCAGTAGATCCAGGTGCAGCGTACACTGCGCGCCCTGCACGAATCCTTCAAAAAAGGCGACCAAATCCTCGCTGCACATGCCTTCCATCTGTTCAGGCAAGTTGACGGCAGACGCGTTGAAATCGAGGTAAGCGCGACTCTCAAACGACAGCACCGCGCGTGTCAGGGCCTCATCGATCGTTCCATACGCGGACCCGTAGCCGACTATGCCCGAAGCGTAATTTGCCTTTATATATTCTTGCAGAGCCTTACCCAACGTAATACCCACATCTTCTGTGATAACATGCGCCAGGTCAAAACGATCCAGCGTCACGTCCACCACCAGATTCAACTCGCCGCGCCAGGCAACGTGTTCAAGCATATGGTTGAAAAAGGGCATCGGTGTGTTCAGCGACTCTTTTTGCGCGGCGTTGCGCGGACCCCGATCAACGGCTGCCGTGATTCGCGACTCGCTCGTCGTTCTTGTGACCCGAGTTGTCCGTTTGTCCATGATAAAATATCTCCCCCATATCGAAAAATGAGCCTGCTCAGCCGGGATCGAATACTGGCCGCTGCAGAGACACGGCTGCGCCGAACTCGCCTCGGCACAGTATTCGATCCCGGCTGAGCGAGTTTCGGATAGACTGTCATGGCGCTGACGCGCCACCAACAACCGGGAAGAAAATACGCCTGCGGCGATTTTCCGGGATAGACCTTTTCTGCGATCATTTTTTCTGGTCCATAGGCCTGCTTCGCAATGCCGTCGCGTGCGTCTCAAAGCCTTCGAGATCGGCGAACTCGGCAGCCATATCGCGCACTTTTGCAAATCCCTCTGCCGTGACGTAGCCAATGGAGGAGCGCTTCAGAAAGTCCCACAGAGAGACCGCGGACACCGTGCGCGCCTGACGCCCCGTAGGAAGTATGGCGTTCGGCCCCATCAGAAAATTACAGAGCGTGATGGGTGTGTGTTCCCCCAGCAAAATTTCTCCGGCGTGCTTGATCTTCGGCAAAACAGCGAACGGGTCGCGCACCATGACTTCCATGTGTTCCGGAGCATACTCATTGACAAAGACCAGAGAACTCTCCATGTCTTCCGTGACGATAACGCCTCCGTATTGCTGCAACACCGACTCGACGTATCCGCGCCGGACATCGCTGGCAATCTCGGCGACAAGCGACTGCAAACGTTCGATCACCTTGTCCGCCAGAGCTTTGCTGTGAGTCACCAGCAGAGCCGCGCTGTCCGGACCGTGCTCGGCCTCGATGAGCAAGTCGAGAGCCGCCTTCTCAGGGTCCGCCCACTCATCGGCCAATATCACGGCTTCGCTTGGGCCAGCAGGAACTCCTGGATTGATATCCCTGGCCAACAGTCGCTTGGCGGCACTGACGTAGGGGTTGCCTGGCCCGATGATCTTTGAACACTTGGGGACCGTTTCCGTTCCATAAGCGGCGGCCGCGACCGCTTGCGCCCCGCCCACCTTGTACACTTCGCGAATCCCGAGCAGATCCGCCACACACAGGATAGCCGGGTCAACGCCGCCCTGTTCATTGGGCGGCGTCAGCACGACAATCCGCGGCACTCCCGCCACCACGGCTGGAGTGCCCAGCATGAGCAGGACGGATGGAAAGCTCCCTTTGCCGCGCGGCACATACAGCGCGACATCGGGGATTGGCGTTACTTTTTCACCGGCCATGATACCTTCGTCAATGTCCATCATCCACATCGGCTCGGGCCGCTGCGCTTCATGGAAACGGCGGATGTTGCCGGCTGCATACCGGAGCATGTGGAGTGTACGCTGATCCAATTGATTCCTTGCTTCCAGGAAATCCTCTTCTGTAACAGCCATTTGCCCGTCTCCGAGCGTGACCCCATCAAACCGTTCGGTGTATTCGAGCAATGCGAGGTCGCCGCGTTCCCGGACATCCCGGCAAATCGCGGCCACCACATCTTCCTGTATGGCGACATCCCGGCCCGCTCGCCCCATGATGCGCTTGCGTGTCTCCGCGTTGGCGTCACGCCAGCGGATGCGGTTGACTGCAATCATTCTTCTCCCCACCTTACCCTTCCCGATGAATCGCCTGTGCCAATGTCAATGATAAGACTGTATGCTTTAGTATATTAGCATACTAAAGCACCGAAACAACTTTGTCCAGTGCGAAAGGTGCTGTCACTCGCTTGTGCATGAAAGTCGCGTGCTTTCTACGAAGTGCTATTGACACCAGATACGACTCCACTGACAATCGAGAGTTTCACGGGCCATCAGCGAGGAGCGATCTATGGTTTGCCTGCGACGCCAGAGAGGATTCGCCGCCGCTGGTTCGGGGCGAGGACATCGATCGAAGGACTGCTGCTGACAGGAACGGACGTATGCTCGCTGGGGATCGAAGGGGCATTGATGGGAGGCGTATTTGCGGCAGGCACTGCGTTGGGGCCTTTGGGGTTTTTTCGGGTGATG
>JAJZCB010000094.1 GCA_021846285.1 Bacillota bacterium | reverse complement strand
TCTTCAATAGCTGACCGTACGTCCATGTCGCATCACCGCCGCTCAATTGGATACATTTTCATTCGGCGGTGATCTCGCGAATCCTGCTTCGTTAGCCGGAAAGGCTCCAGTTCAACTTATATAGATAAAATAGTTACAACTCGCACTCCGATTTGCATCTGTCAAGGAACCGTGGAATACCGGAGCGCAGCGAGGATATGCCGCGAAAGTCCTTGACAGACTTGAGATTGACCACAATCACTGCATGAAGGAGACGACCGTAGGGAGGCATCCTTCATAGTTACAAGATTGAATCGCTCGTCGTGGACCTACATTGCCTTCGTGAAGGCCATTTCGCTTTCCACCTTGCATGCAATTGCCCATACAAATCCAAGTAATTCCCTGGCTACCGCAGTCACAGCCACGTTGTGCTGTTTCCCTCGAGACACCATACGAACATACTTGCGATGAAGTCTGTCTTGCGCTCGCCATGCCATGTCCTGGATTTGTGGACTCTGCCCTTCTTGCCGTTTTTTAATCGCCCTCTTTACAGCTGGTTTATATCGGTAGCTCCATGCCGCCTCTCCCAGTACGCGGCGCAAATGGGCATTTCCACACTTCGTGATACCACCTTGTTTCCTCGATGAGCCACTTGAATATTCTCTCGGCACAAGTCCCGCGTACGCCATCAGTTGGGCCGGATTTCGAAACCGACTAAACTCTCCAACCTCTGCCACCAACGATGTCGCGATAACTTCTGCAACGCCCCTAAGTGTTTGCAATGCCCGAATCACCGGTGCCCGCTCACTTTCTGTCGCCTCCAGATGAATCGCTGCATCTAGACGACTGAGTCGACCGCCAATTTCATCGAGGTGGTGCAAGTACTCTTGAAACACAACCTGTTCTCGCCGATCTTCCCATTTCAGTCCGTCCAACCAACGCCGGTGCATTGACCCCCACGGAAGTAGACGTGATTTTGGTCGACGATCATGTCGCAGAAGAAACTTCGACAAACGATGTCTTGCCCGTAGTCGATCTTCGATCACATCCTCTCGCGCCCGCACCAAGTCTCGGAGAGATTCATTGTCTTCGCTTGGAACAAACACCGGCACTAGCTCTCCAGCTCGAAACAATTGCGCCAGTCTCAAGGCGTCCCGCCGATCTGTTTTTACGCGATCCCCCTGACGAACTGGAATAAGGGAGGGAGCAACCACCGTACACGGCAAATCCATGGCCCGCAATAGCCGGTATAAACCGTATCCCGTTGGGCCTGCTTCGTAACAAAATTCTAAGCGGACCCCATCTTCAGCCAACTGTGTTACCATGTTCCTCACGGATTCTACTGTGTGGGGAAACATCCCCACAAACCTCGGCTGACCGCGTCCATCATCTGCCACGGCTACAGCGATGTTGTCTTTCGACACGTCTAAACCTACGTATTTTGTGATATCCTTCATACTATCGGCTCCTTTCGTATTGTAGCTCTGCATTGGCTACCATTCTCAGTATGGCCAATGCAACCTACGGTTTTACGAAACGGGGCCGGTGTCGTTCATTATGACTACTCCCAATGCCCCCCGATCTTGTGACTCCGGTCCACGATCTGGCCCGCTTTGGTCAGGCTCGACGCACGGATGATGGCGGTCTCGCCGTAAATCGGATCGGTTTTTTGAATGTCCGTCGGCTGTTCCCGGGCCCGTAACAGCACCTGACAATGATCCACTTCCACAACCTGCACAACGCCCCGCTGATTGGCGAAGGCGTCAGCGAAGAAGCGCACCTTAATCGGATCGCCCGGTAACCACTCGTCGAGTTTTCGCAAGGGTAAGGGGTATTTTACCTCGTTTGCTTCCGCGCCAAGCACACCCTGTCCAGTTCCCCCTGCGTGAGCGCGTTGGAGCGCCATTCAAAAACTGCCCTGAAAGTACGTTTCCCAATAGAAGATCCGAACGAAAACTTATATCGATAGCAATTACATTGATGGAGGCAACCTGATTGAAGACCTGCTTTCTTTTAGCCTCGATCCTGTTTCGGAGAGTATTTGTGTGTCCATGCACTATACCGAGAGCGGTTGCACCTCCAATCGTCACATGATCCGAGGTTGGACAATACAGAATCTGAGCCGCATATTGACCAGGTTCGATCTGCGCACTTTCAAATCCTGGCATTACCCGAATTTTCTCTTGATCCCCATCGGAATGTGAAGCAAACCAGTTTTCAAAAAAACGAAGGAACTGCTCGACAGCGGTCTCGTTATTTAAATTCGGCAACAAATTTGCAACGATGTGATATGGCCGTTTAATATGCGTAAACTGGAGTCTAAAGTCCTCTTCCAAATCTCTGGGTATCGTCGTCCTCCTTTGCTTGAGAATTGGCTGGCGAAACCATTCCTCAGTATTGCAATGGGGGACTTTTGCATCATGCCTCACGGCTCATCCCGTTCAGTTCTCCCACGCATAGCGTGCGGCTTAATATTTGAGTCATCCCTCGACAAACTCATTAATAATAAGAGATCACGCGCAATATGGTACGGATCTTTAACGGGCAAAGCCACAATTTTATCTTGGGGCAAGCCTCGGCGATCCCTCTTTTGCAGCCATTCCCCCAGCGTCTCATTGGGATTGGGGAAAGTAGTAAACGTGTACTGATGAATTTGCTCCGCCATTGCGCGACATTCCTGATCCTGCGTCAGACTCCATCCCAAGTAAGCCGCATACAGAAACTCTGTGTGCACCCACCATAACTTCATGTCCCATGTATCCAGAATTTGATCTTCGTACGAAGTTCCCATCATCCTGCCGTTAGGTGCTCCTCCACGTAACCCCACAAACCGAAATAGTCCTCCAAACTGATCGTCCCATGCAAGACGAAATGTCTGCTTCAACGCTGCCAGGCAGCGATCGATTAAATCCCAATCGGACAAATCACGTGCAAACTCCATCATCATCCACAGTGTCTCAGCTGTATGTCCCGGGGCTATATGCTCGCAAAGGAGTGTCCCCTCCCACCCTTCCTTCGGAAAGGGCGGCTTTACCATGTGTTCCCGAAGAACCTTGGCCTCCACATCGTACTGAAGCCAGAGGGAATCAATATGAGTTTGACTGTGACTCATGGCGGTCTCAGTGCGTGGATCGCCTTTTTCTTTAAACACTCTGTATAGTTCGTAACTGAGATTGAGCAGAATCATGGGTATTCCATGAACGGTCAATTCAGGCGGCACGGTGTATGGCTCAGTCACTATATCGCCAGTCTCTGCCCTATCCAAAACGGATAGATAGAGATCCCACGCTCGGTTCAATAATTCCAGATCCCCTGTCATACTCGCGTATTCTGTAAACCCCAGACATACAAAACAGTCCGCATACACACTGGCATCCAGTCTTTCTTGATCACCAACCAATTTGGGAACACCTTGATTGGACAATACGAACGCACAGTGGCCATTGTCCAAAAACACATGAGAAAGCAAGAAGGATGCTGTCTTTTCGGCCGCCTCCAGAAACAAATCCTTATCCACATCCAGTTTCCCGGCCCTAGCCATACTGACAAGGCGTGATGCGAGCCACAGGAATCGTCCCTGCGACCAGGTATACTTATCGCGGCTGATCAGTGTGGCCCCATCCATGCTGAAACAGGTGTAAACGCCGCCGTTTTCTAAGTCCAATGCATTTTTCGTCCAAAACGGAAGAATTACCTTTACCAGGTGCTCCTTGTAAAACAATACGGGCGGCGTCAACCCCATTTGTAACTACACCCCTTCTGCATCTACTCCAGTGCGGGAACGTCTGGCTTTCTATCCAAATAAGCCACGGTTTGATGGATTCCTCTGACATAGTAATTTTCCATGGTTTCTTTTCCATACAAACCCAACCCCGGTGGGCCCTGATGCGCTGTGACAACCAACGGGTCATACCCTAGAGTCGGGCGGTTTAGGTATTCCCAATCAGTCAACAATCCGTTAAGCGACTTTGCGATGTCTTGATGAGTGGACCATACATTGGTCTGTTCATAAATATCCACCTGGCGATCAAAGAGTTGCTGCGGCGGATAGCTCCACTCACCACTGTGCAATGTTCGAATTAACTTCCAGTGATCTGTGACGATCGCACGCTGAGCGGTGTATAGACCATGTCCGATCACAAGGTGTGAACGGCCGGCAAATGCCTTTTCATCGATGAAAGGCCACAATGATTCGCTATCCCATTCCACAGGTTTGGAAATCTGGAATGCCTCGCAAACTTTGGCTGCAATATCGAACTGATAGACTAAAGCAGGACATGCACGCCCTGCACCTGCGCTGTGTGGAAATTTCACAATGAGCGGGATGTGATTGACCGTGTCCATGACACTCCAATGCTCCACATAGACTCCGTGTTCCCCCAACCCCTCACCGTGATCAGCTGCGATTATGATCATGGTCTCATCAAGAATTCCCTTTCGTTCCAACGCAGTAAGCAACTGTCCCACATGATAGTCCACATATCGTATCTCGGCATCGTACTCATTGACCATCGCCGCATACTTGTCGTAGGAATCGACGCCCATCATGCTGGCGGAGTGCCAAAAGCGATCCTGCTGATGGCCCGCGATTGCTTGATCGTCAGGAAAGGAGGGCAAATCATACTCTCCCATGGCCTTTACCAAGGATAGGGGAGCATCATATATCGCATGGGGATCCCAGTATTGCACATAGAGGAAGAAGTCGTCTTGAGCATTTTCCTCAATCCACGGAAGGACCTGCTCATTCATCTTCCATGCGGGGGTTTGCTGAAAACGCCATCCCTTAGGATCGTGAAACTCCTCCCATTCCATGTAAAACCACGGAGAAGGGTGCCTCCCGAATGTTGAAAATGCTGTGGTCCGCACTCCATTTTCTCTGAGTAACGCAGGTATCGTGCGGGTTTTCAGCGGCATTGCCAGTCCATTGCTGCCATGCGTAACGATTCCATTCTTGATTCCGAAAGTCCCGCTGATCATCGCCGCCCGTGAAGGCATGCAAGGGCTGTCTGACGTGAAGCACTGTGTAAAGCGCACGCTTTGCGCAGCCAACCGGTCAATGTTTGGAGATGTGGACCTTTGGTACCCATAGCAATGTAGATGGTCCGGTCTGAGACTGTCGATGTCTATATAAATCACTTTCATTGGTCCCACTCCTAAGAAAAATGGATGAGTGCATAGGCCGACATGGCATCGGCCTAATTGAATGTCGATTTACAGTTTGAGTTTGCTGGCCTGCAATACGAGATTCGGCAACGAATAGGAAGCATACGTGGGCGCTTTGGGCAAAGCCTTCATGGCCACAAACGTTGACCCGAGCGTATTGAACCACTTCGCAACATCGCCTGACGTGTAATACTTGATCAGGGTCGCCTTTGTTGGAAAGATGGAGTCTTTGACCGATTGTGCAAGCAAATTAGCCGGGACGCCAGTCATTTTGGAGGTCCATGAAACCGCCTGCGACATGTGCGACGATTTGTAATTAACTGCCTGCAACATGGCCCAGGTAAACTTGGACAGCGTCGGAACACTGGTCTTCGCAAAAGAGTTTGATGCGGTCCAAATACCTGGAAGAGATACCTGCGGATAGAACATTCGGTCACTCGCCAACAACTTAGAACCAGGTGATTTATTCAATACCACTTGAAGGTTCGGATCCCATCCCGCCATGATCGGAGCTCTCCCTGAGAGAAAGGCGGGGACCTCAGAAGAAGGACTCGTATTCACCAAGTGAACATCATTCAAGGTTAGGCCGGCCTTCTTCAGAGCCTCGTACAAAATGATCTCTGCGGTTGTTCCCATGGGAAGCAGGATGCTTTTCCCTTTTAATTGGGCCAGTGTATGCACACCTGATGTCTTGGACACGACGACGCCATCCCCAAGCCCTATGCTGTCGATGAAGAAGATCTTTGCTAACCCCTTCATGGGCAAAAAGGCGGCCCCAGAGCCAATGTAGGCGATATTGACGGTGCCGGATGCCATCGCGTCCAGCTCTGCCGGACCGGTTTGAAAGAGATCCAGGTGCACGTTAAGTCCAGCCTTCTTGAAGTATCCCATCTGTTCTGCTACGGCCAAGGTGCTCGCCCCGCCCATATTGGCCATATACGCGACGGTAATTGTTGTCGGTTGACTGCTGCTTGCGGCCATTGCTGTGGGGACGGTCGTCCCCACAGCCAGTAGTGCAAGTGCTCCCGCAGACAATATGGAAATCAATTGATTTGCATGCAATTTCACGTTCAAAACCCCCCATTTTTTTTAAAATCGCGGCAATTGTACTGCATCACCCCCTTAATTCTCATGAATCGATTCCTCATCGACACGTTGCGCGTGCAGCCTATTCCAAATGTCATTCTTATAGGCAAGCAACTCGGAACTGAATCGCACAGCATGGTTCCGTACCAACGGTAGTTGTATGTCCACTTCCGCCTTGACCCTTCCGGGTCTTGCCGCCATTACGATCACTCGCTGCGCGAGAAATACGGCTTCTTCGACATCGTGAGTGATAAAGATGACCGTGGTTTTAAGTTGCCGCCAACTGGTAAGTAAATCTTCTTGCAATTGGGCTTTTGTGTCAGCATCCAACGCCCCAAAGGGCTCATCCATCAAAAGGACATCCGGCTGAGCCGCATAGGCTCGAGCAAGCGCAACGCGTTGTTTCATCCCACCGGACAATTGCTTGGGCAGAGCGTTTTCAAATTCCTCCAAATTGACTAACGCAAGAAATTCGCGAGCCATCTTGGACCGTTCCGTTCCTCTTATCCCTCGCATCGACAGTGCAAACTCAATATTTTTTCTGACAGTCAGCCAAGGAAATAACGCATATTGTTGAAATACAACTCCCCGATCCCGTCCTGGTTTTTGCACTTCCCTGCCGCTCACGACGATTTTGCCCGATGTGACGGGTTCAAGGCCCGCAATCATGTTAAGCAGCGTGGTCTTTCCACATCCCGTGGGCCCCACCAGGCATATGAATTCCCCCTCATTCACTTTGATGTTGGTCTCGCTGAGAGCCACGATCTGACGCTCACCTACCTGATAACGCTTCTCAACGTGATCGACGTGTATCTTGCACTCTTGCACGGCCGTCATTGGATTTTCTCCTGCCATAATGTGAATTTTCTTTCCATTGCCAAAATGCCTCGATCCATCGCGATACCCAAGATCCCTATGATGGTAATCCCGAGATACACAACTGGCATTTCAAAGTAATTGCTTGCCTGCTCAATCATGAATCCCAATCCATGTGACGCGGCAATAAGCTCCGCCGCAACCAATGTCGTCCACGCCGCGGCAATGCCCAGACGCATGGCCGTAAAAATGTGAGGTACAGAAGCAGGGAGAATTACTCGAGAAAACAGAATCCAATCATTGCACCCAAGCACACGCGCCGCACGGATCAAAGTGAGATCGACTTGTCGAACGCCTTGGTAGATCGTGACCAACATCACCAGGAATGCGGCAAAGAAAATAACGAACACTTTTGCAGACTGACCCACGCCCAGATACACAACAACGAGGGGAATGAGAGCAATGGGAGGAATCATGCGCAAAAATTGAAGCCATGGGTTCAACATCAGGCGCACGGGCTGATACCATCCGAGAATAAATCCAAATACGACAGCGCTTGCGAGAGCCAGAATAAAACCTTCCAAAACCCTTCCCAGACTAATGGAAATATCAGGTATCAAAGTTCCGTTTTGAATCCCTTCCCCAAATGCTTGAATAACTTGAATCGGTCCGGCTACCAAGGTGGGAAGCGTCAACTCGGCAATTTGCCATAATCCCAAGCCTACGATTATGGAAAGTATACTGATCAAACTTTGTGAAAATTTGAAAATTTTGCGCATTGCCTCATCTCCTCTCATTTTTTTAAGGGATTTTTGTTTATCAAGATTCCGCCTTGAGCAAGTTGGAGGTCTTGCACCACAGCGCATCATGAAATACAGTCGACGCCGCCCCAATAGCTCCCGCGTGGATATCAATGTTCGAACACCTGACCTCCACTGCATACTCTCTTTCGCGAATCTTGTTTTCCAAAGGAATGAGTAGAAGGGAGAACAGATCCTTGGCATGAGGACCTCCAATTACGCATGTGGAGACATCCAGAACAGACAAAACACTGATGATACTGGCGGCTAACGCCTCCATCCCCTCGTGAATGATGGTAAGTTGCTGCTCAGTTGCAGCATTCAAGACTTCACCGAGTGACGTATCTCTCGCTACAGATAGCCGTCTTCTTAGGGCGTTGACACTACCATACTGATCCAGACACCCCTTAGAACCGCAATAGCAGGATATTCCGCCCGGCATGTACTGAACGTGACCCAATTCGATTGCTTTTCCGCTTACACCGACATATTCCTCACCATCGACAATCAAACCGCCTCCGACATTGTCACCAAGGTATACGTACAGAAAAGTGGCAGGCACCTTCCCTCGCCCTATCCAGTACTCACCGACAGCCGCCAAATGGGCATTGTTCCCGACGATAACTTCACAATCAACATTTGCCTCCAGGTATTTCTTTAACACAATTTGAGATGGCCAACTCGGTGCCGGAAGGTTACCAAACATCTTTCCATAAAGTCGAGGCACGCCTATCCCGATACCCTGCAATTCGGCAATCGACCTGATCCCATCCACGCCAACGACTAGCTCTCCACTCATAGTCACCAGTCCTTTAACGAAGGTCTCAAAGTCACTCGGCAGATCCCAATGTCGCTCAGCACTCCTGACAATCTTTCCTCCTAGATTCACGAGAGCCGCAAATATTCGGCTATATTGCACTTGCACACCCACTGTAAAGAGAGCGTTTTCATTAACGGCTAACTGAGTTGGATGCGCCCCCCGTTTACGAGCAACTCCAGACTCCTGCAACTCGACGACGAGCCCCCCTTCAATCAAGTTTCGAACAAGGTTGGACACTGTTTGAGGCACCAGCAAAGTCCTCGCGGAAATATCGGCGCGGGAAATTGGGCCAAACAAGCGAATGTGTTCAAATACCACGGATTTGTTATAATCCTGTCCATGTTTTTGATTCGTTCCCACTAGGCGAGTTGTTTTAGTATTCATATCTATTATTATATCCATTGGATTTAATAAATCAATATGCGAATTTCGTATCGAGATGGACGGCACGCCTATACGTGTAATCCATTCAGGTGTGTCCCAAGCGACTGGCGGAATCCGTATGCCCGGCGCTTGGTAAACGGAGTACGCTAGGGTGCCGGCGTGTTCCCATACCATGATGATCTGGTTATGGGCGAAACCGAGACTCCAGCCATTGCTCATTCCCTGAATGACCGCAGGGATCCGGACGGAACGCCCTTCGATCCGTTCCAGAATGTCTCCTCTCAACATTGGCGACAAGGGAACATCGACTCGATTCACATCCAGTCCTTTGTATAGGTCGCCTACGCGAATGGCCCCGAAATAGCCGCTGTACCCGAGCACCTCCTGAGAGCCGTTATATGGAGCCATCAGCATGTCGCGTTTGTCGCTTGACCGGAACGGGAGAATATGTCCGTAGTTCATCACTCTGGTTGGCGCGTACTGCACCCTGTTTGCTATGAGAAGGTTCCGCAAAAACCAGGGCGGCACGACAGCATGCCTGCTGATCGGCGGAAGAGGGCCTGACCCAAGTGTCAGGGAGAGACCGATATAGCGCCCGTCCGCAGTTTCAATTCGCACGCGATTGAACGATCCTTCGAATGAAGCGTTGACGTTCAGGTCATCTCCGACCCGGCTCACCTGCAGGCTATACAGCGTCTGATTCCACACTTGCCGCCACCGGCCGAGGACGATGTGCGGCCCAGGAGAGACATGAACAAGTGTGAACTTTAATTGAGGCATAAGACGTCCCTGTCCCTGGACGATCCGCGGTTGGCTGATTATGTTTGAAAGCGTTCTGCTCCCCGGCCAGACGGTCACCAGTATGCCAGAGGCCTGAGCTGAGATCGCTTCCGCGATAAGCGAGTGATATCCGGAAGAGGGGTGCATTGCTGCGGATGTCGCCAAAGCGTCCCGCATACCACCGTAACCTGCGAGCGCGAATGTTATCAGCAAAAGCAAAAAGCGGATCGGGCGAATGCGCATGGATTTCACAGGGGCACCTCCGGCATGTAGTCGCAACGATACATGTCATAGACGGTCCGCAGTATGGTTAGGTTACAGGTGTGGATCCCGCAAGTCGATGCATTTGATTTTCCAGCAAATATATATTTATGAACTGGTGAATCTCAGAACTTGAGAGACTCTTCGCTGAGGGCAAATGAAGTCGGAAAAATGCTGACCACCAGCCAGTCCATGAGGTTGCGCGGCTGCAAGGAGATGAAACTGAGCAGCGCCGGAATCCGGATTGTATTTCGCGTGATCCATCAAATCGTAGATGTTCTTCGGACGCAGCAGTGTCCTCTGTTCGGACAGACGGCATAGCCATCATATTAGATACGAGCCAATGCTTGAAGAGGGGCGATTCAATGTCGGGATAGACTTCCATGGCGCTTCGCGCCACCATAAGCAGGATGAAAAATGGCGCCGACAGTGTTCTTCGCGAATGCAAAGCCCGCTCGGGATAGGAGTCATATATTGTACCCGTCGCGAGTTGTGCGACAGCGATGGACTCCCGCCAAGACGGATCATGCATGCCGCTGCAGCGAGTATTAGCGGCCCGGAGGCCGCGGCTGTCTGAGCGGCAGCGGCATGCATGATCCGTCCTGGCAGGCAGGGACCACCGTATTTTTTATACGGCGACTTGCCTTCTGATAAGTTGCCATGCGTGGCGGTGGCCGTTAGGCCATGTTAGTTTCGGGATAGACTGTCATGGCGCTGACGCACCACCAACAACCGGGAAGAAAATTCGCCTGCGGAGATTTTTCAGGATAGACTTCCATGGCGCTTGCGCGCAGCAGCAGACTGAAAAGCCCGCTCTGCAGGATGCGTATGCTGTCGTCAGGAACATTTGCCGGAAAGTCGTGCGCGGAGCCGCGATGGACTATGCCCTGTGCAGTCACCCGGAGTGAATTCCTCACGATGGATCAAGGCCAAGCATCATGGTTGTCCGGGACTGGCCAATTCCATTTCCAGTTGCATCCTTGCATATAATTCGGACAAGTCTCGTTCGTAGAGGGATGGCCGAATATCGTTGTCCTCCCACTCCTGTTCCCGATAAGTGTGGAGTCGTTGGATGTCCAAATCAGCCACCACGATTTCCGAACGATCATACGTCTTTGCTTCGGCCAACACGCCGTTTTGCTGCGGGGTGAGGGCGATGGGGGCAACCACGCCCGCTTTGCCAGTGAACGTCTGCCCAAACAGATTTCCGACGAGAGCCGCCTTCACTCCGTACATCGGACTCTCCTGCACGCGCGGCCAGATGCCTCGCAGAGCATAGAAAGCGCGGTATTCCGCCGCGTCTCCGATCGGCAGGAGGGCAATGTCAACGCCAAGCGACAGCAAAATCCGAAAGGTTTCAAAATACGTCGCGTCCATGCACACAGGCGCGGCGAGCATTCCAAAAGGTGTGGAAAACGCTGCGAGCGTTTGCCCCGACGCCAGACCCCACGTCGACTCTGCATCGACGAGATGCAGCTTGTCTTGGGTGCCCATCAAGCGGCCCGTCTCGTCAAACAAATAGGCCGTATTGCAAATGTTTCCCTCCGCGTCAGTCACGAGGAAACTGCCTGCCATGATGACCATCCGATGCCGTTTGGCCAGTTCTGAAAAGACCGTGCGCGCTACGCGATCGACAAAAGGACTCATCATGCGAAATACGTCGAGCGGCGACAGCGCGGCGCTCTTTTGTGGGGAGTCTGGCGGACGCGGAGAACGAGGCTCTTGCGTGGAGTTCGGCGACTGCGAAGAATGAGGCTCTTGCGAAGAGCCCGGCGGATCGGAAGGCTTGTCTGCTTTTTTATTGCCCGGTTGGGAAAGCGCGGCGCGAGCGAGCCGTTTCACGCCAGGGATGAGCCCGAGCAGTGCCAGACCGTTATTTTCGGGGAAGGCCACGACGGTTGCGCCGAGGCGCGCGCTCTCGCGTACGATCGCGTCCATCTCCATGACGTAGTCTGCGATCGTCGCCGCGAGGGTGATTCGCACTGCACGGCTGCAACCCGCACGTGGGCTGCGGTGCTGTCGCGCGCGGCGATGCCGGGCGACAGCCGCGTCAAGGCGTCGCGGATGGCCGCTGGCCGAGTCTTCCAGGCGACCGCGCCGCGCGCGGCGGACAGCAGCATGGACAGGATCGCGCGCGCAACGATCGCGGGGATGGGCCCGCGTCCATTCGCCGACGTCTTCACGACCGCTCACCCCCAGGCCCCTCTGGCGTTTCTGGTGTCTTCCACCAGGGTTGATTTCTGTACAGCGCCGGATTCAAGTGCGAGAAAACCGGAAAGATTGCCTGCGCCCGCGAGCGTTCGTTTAGGTTCACCTGCGCCTCCCGCATCAACGCTTCACTGCCCGAATCCGCGGACGCCGAATGATCGGACTCCAAAGGCCCGGATCCCGAGTGCCCAGACGCCGCATGAACGGACTCCAAAGGCCCAAACTCCGGGTGCCCTGATTCCGAAGACGCGGAGTCCGAATACCCGGATCCGGAAAGCGCGGATGCCGAATGCGCGGACTGTAAAAAAGCGTCGCCCGATTCCGAGAGAAAGCCGCTTCCATCCGGCGTGATTTCGCAGGGAGCGAGAATGGCGGCGCGCCCTTCAAAGGATCGTCCCCACATAGTTCCTTGTACGTGCGCCTCAACGGCGAACACCTGGTTTTGTTGCGCGTCTTTCCACACGCCCGACAGTTGCCGCCACGGGTTAAATGGGCCCGCCGTCGCTTGCGGCGACAGGATCACATCCGCCCCACGCAGCGCCAACATGCGCGCGGTTTCCGGATAATAGGCGTCCCTGCCGACGATGACGCCGATGTTTCCGACAGGTGTTTCGAAGATTGGCAACTCGTCGCCGCGCTCATCAAAGAGCCACTCCTCGCTGCGGGATCGATGGGTCTGCCACACTTGCGCCCCGTCTATATTTGAAAGGATCAGAATGGCGGTTCATCCCCTCGCGAGCCGTATTATAGCGGGGCGGCAGAAAACTGTGAGATAAGACGGCGACACTCTCGTATACGGTTCGGCAACGTGACTGTCCACAATCGTTTTCTCTCCCGTCTCAAACCGAGGAACCGCGATGAAATAAGTGTCCCAAGGAGATTTCTTGCGCACACCTGCATTGCCCGCCAGCACTGAGTGGCACGGCCATATGGTTGCCATGTTATTTCACTGCGACTCCTGAGATCAAGGAAAGTATACTCGAAGCCTCACAGATAGTTGGATATTTCGACCAAATTCCCGTCCGGATCCCGCAAGTATACAGACAGCATGTCGCCCGTGGCGCCAGTTCGTTTGACTGGACCTTCTTCAATGATCACACCCAATGAGTGCAATTCCTCCATCACTCGGTCGAGAGGATTCTCAGTAATGAAACATACATCGACCGCTCCCGGAGTGGGCCTGAGCGCTTTCGGATCGAATTCCTCGCCGACGGCATGCAGATTGATTTTTTGCGTTCCAAACACCAGAGCTTTCCGTCCGGTTCCAAATGCCGCCACGTCCATGCCAAGTACTTTGGTGTAAAAATCGCAGGTCGCGTCAATATCCCTGACGGTCATCACAAAGTGATCGATTCGCTGGATGATCATCTTCGTCCCCCCCACCCGAATGAGTGAATGCGTTGCAGCACGGCAACCAAAGTCGAAGAGGCAGGTGAGATTTTGCTTCGCAAAACTCAGGTGAGATTTTGCTTCGCAAAACTCAGGTGAGATTTTGCTTCGCAAAACTCAGACATGGAAGTCTATCCAGAATTAACGTTGAGGGATCGCCAGCCGGCTTCTTGCAGAGGCTGACAGCAACGTTTGTACTTCTGTCCGCTGCCGCACGGGCAAGGATCGTTTCTGCCCACATCCCGATCTCGCATCGACTCGATCCGCTCGTCAAACAGCCGTTTGCGCAGCCGCAGCGCCAATCGTTGCATGCGCTCCTCCGCATAGCTGTAAAACCGCTTGTAGGCCGCGCAAAAATAATCCGGCGCCACTTCCCCGCCGTCGCTGTACACGCGGTTGCGCGGGCATCCCCCGTGACAGACGCTCTTCCACTTGCAGGTCTGGCATTCCGTGGGAAGAGTCGGCTTCAGAGTCGCAAAACGACGCATCGCAGGACTCGCGAGAAGCTCGGCGATCGAGTCCTGCGCCACATTGCCCAATTTCCAGTCCGCGTGCATGAAGAAATCGCACGGATACGCGTCGCCGTTCTGCTCCAGAACCAGGGTTTGCCCACACGTTTTCGACAGCACGCAGAATCCCGGATAGCGGTTCATATACATCGACAAGACGCTGTCAAACGTCCGAATTGAAAAGCGGGGAAACTCTTCACCGTACCACTCGTCGAATGCCTGACAGAGAAACTCGCCGTACTGCTCGGGCGTGATCTCATACGATCCGGTCTCTTCCACATGTTGCGCCGCGAAGGCCATCGCGGGAATGAATTGAACCCAGCGAAAGTCGTGATCCCGGTAAAAATCCAGCAATTCCTTTACGCGCCCGACATTGCCGGGATGGATGACGGTGAGCACGTTATACTCCACCTGATGCTCATTCAGACGGTCGACGCCGCGCATGACGCGGTCAAAGGAACCGCCCCCCGCGTGCGTCACCCGCCGCGCGTCGTGGATGGATTTGGGGCCGTCAATGCTCACGCCGACCAGAAAGTTGTACCGTTTAAAAAAGCGGGCCCACTCCTCGGTGATCAGCGTGCCGTTGGTTTGGACCGCATTGGCGATGGACGTGCCAGGAGGCGCGTAACGCGCTTGCAGAGAGACCACCTGTTCAAAAAACGGGAGGCAGGCCAGGAGAGGCTCTCCCCCCTGCCAAGCGAAGGCGGCAACCCCGTTGGACAGACCCATGTAATCGCGGATGAACGTCTCAAGCACATGGGGTTCGATGCGCTGAATGTCTTTCGGCTGGCCGCCGCAATGGCTGTAATAGCAATAGTCGCAGGCCAGATTGCAGGCCTCTGAGACCGTCTTCCACATGACGCTGATCGCCATGATCAGAACCCCCCTTCCATTGCGCAAGGCTGCTGTTGACAGTTGACTACTCCAGGCTAGCCTGCCACATGATCCTTGTCAGATATAGTGAGATATTATATTGGGCCATCTGAACCCATGAGCATTTTTTAGATACGATGTATTAACACTACAACGTAGTTTATTTAACACGATCAGGCCGAGCTCTTGAGACGTCGTCGTCGATGAGAACGGAAGGCCTTGGCGTTCGACTTCTGGTAATATGCGATGTTGCGCACCGCTCGCTGGATGGTGCGTGGATCCCCCGCAAGGGCAGCTATGATCAAGAGGCACGCCTGCGGCATCGTCAGGATGATCGTACGATCGCCATTCTCGTTTTTTTTCAAATTCATGTCGGACTTCCAGCACAAATAGGTGTGCCACCATCACTAACAACATGTGTCGATGCCAACCGATGTAGGACCTCGTTTCATAGTCGCCCATGCCGAGAAACCCTTTGCAC